>JAVBPK010000039.1:0-9383 GCA_031549625.1 Eubacteriales bacterium | reverse complement strand
TATACGGATTTGCCTTCAAGTGGTAAGTCGAAATCGTCAGGCCTATTTTGTGTGCACGGATAAAGCTCTTTTAGGCACTGGTGCGTCGTTCTGCATTTGAAGATAAGGTAAGGGGCCGTAGCTTCTTGGTGCTACGGCCCCGCTCAGACTGTCAAAAAAGGTTCGCAAGAAAAAGCTTTCAATCCGTGGGCAAGGACGACATGTGCGTCCGCAGCCCACACGTTGGGCATTTTGCCGCCCGCGAGCCCGGAGGGCGAGAGGTAAAATGCCGTAATCCCGTCGAAAAACAGAGTTTTTCGACGGCCTGAGCAATCCCCGACACAATCGGGGATTGCTTTTTTAAAGCTCGCTTATTGGCCTTCCTGTTCCAAATACGCCAGCCTGTCCCGCTCACGTATTTCCGCGCGCTTGATTTTGCCGCTGATGGTTTTTGGCAGCGACTCCACAAACTCGATGACGCGCGGATATTTATACGGGGCGGTGGATTGCTTGACATGCGCCTGCAGCTCCTTCACCAGCTCGTCGCTAGGCGAATAGTGGCCGGTAAGCACGATGGTGGCTTTTATGATCTGCCCGCGGACAGGGTCGGGCAAAGGTGTTACGGCAGCTTCCAGCACTGCGGGGTGCTCCTGCAGCGCGCTTTCCACTTCAAACGGCCCGATGCGGTAGCCGGAGCTTTTGATTACGTCGTCGGTACGGCCGACATACCAGAAATAGCCCTTGCTGTCCATATAGGCGGTGTCGCCGGTATGGTACCAGCCATCATGGAACGCTTTGCCGGTCAAAGCGGCGTCCTTATAGTAGCCGCTGGATACGCCAAGCGGGCGGCCATTTTCGATGTTGATGCAAATCTCGCCCGTTTCGCCAAGGGTAGCCAAAGCGCCGGAAGCGTCTAATATGTGCACATCGTATCCGGGCGTGGGGCGGCCCATGGAGCCGGAGCGCACGCGCATACAGGGGAAGGTGGCCAGCATCAAAGTGGTTTCGGTTTGGCCAAAGCCTTCATAAATTTCCAGAGAAGTTTTTTCCTTAAACTTTTCAAACACTTCCGGGTTCAACGCTTCACCGGCTGTGGTGACATGTTCCAGCGCGCTGAAATCATAATCTTCCAGCGGTTCCTGAATGATGTAACGGTACATCGTTGGGGGGGCGCAAAACGTGGTAACACGGTGCTTTGTAAGCTGTTCAAGTATATCTTTGGAGCTGAATTTGTCAAAGTCATACACGAGCACGGTGGTTTCGCACAGCCATTGCCCGTATAATTTACCCCAGGCCGCTTTGCCCCAGCCGGTGTCGGATATGGTAAGGTGCAGGCCGCCAGGCCGGTTTTTGTGCCAAAAACGCGCGGTAGCGATGTGGCCAAGCGGGTAAAAGAAATTATGCGCCACCATTTTGGGGTAACCCGTGGTGCCGGAGGTAAAGTAGATCAACATCGTATCCTCGCCGCCGGCGGAATCGGGCGTGCGTGGAAATACGTCGGAAGCAGCGTCCACAAGGGCGTCAAAATCGAGAAATCCATCGGGAATAGGCACGTTTTTGCTGCGGTCGGAACGGGCGGCCAGCGCGTACTTCATGCTGGGTGAATAGCCAAGGGCGGTCATAATGCTGGGCGGCACGCCGTCTTCCACCGTAGAAATAATGGCCGTAGCGCTGGAGGCGTTCATGCGGTAGGCATAGTCCTTGGGCGTGAGCTGGTGCGTCACGGGTATTGCGACGGCGCCAAGCTTGTGCAGCCCCATGATGGCGTACCAATACTGGTAATGCCTGCGCAGCGCGAGCAGTACGATATCGCCTTTGCGAATGCCAAGCCCTTGCAGTGCGTTGGCCGCTTTGCTGCTGAGGCGCTTGATATCGCCAAACGTGAAGCGGCGCTCGGTCTGGTCGGGATTGATATACAGAAGAGCGGTCTGGCCGGCGTTGCTTGCGCCCAATTCGTCGATTACATCGAAGCCATAATTGAAATTGGCCGGCGGAGTAACGCGGTATTCCTCGCAAAAGGATTTATAGTTGTCAAAGTCGTGGTTTACGCATAGTCGGTCGAGTAGCATATCGGTATTCACTTGCCTTTCTCATTTGATGACCACCGCCAAAAATTTAGCCGGTTGGTCGTTGAGAGCAGTAAGCGCATGCGGGTGTGAGCTGTCGAAATACACGGCATCACCGGGATGCAGCGTAAACGTATCATCACCAACGATCATTTGTGCTTCGCCCTCCAGTACATACTGGAATTCCTGCCCTTCGTGGCTGTGCGGATCCGGCATATGCACGGGATGCACGGTCACGAGGAAGGGTTCCGCGCGTTTGTTGCGAAATGTGTGCGCAAGCGCCATGTAGGAATACGCCGCCCGGCGCTCCACGCCACGGCCATGCCCCGCGCGCACGATGGCGCAGGAAGACAGCCTGGGCGAAACGCCATGCATCAGGTCTGAGACATCAACGCCCAGGAACTGAGCCGCGGTATACAGGAAGCTGAAGGAAAAATCCTTTACGCCCTGTTCATATTTCTCGTATTCCTCCTCGGTAATTCGAGTGGCCTTTGCCATCTCGCCAATCGAGATATCGGATATCTCGCGCAGCGCGCGCAAGCGAATCCCTATTTCCATGAGTTGCTCTGTCATGTCGGTACCTCCTTTGGTCTCATGTGCATGCACAATATATTGCGTTACCGTGGCTTCGTCCTCGGACTTGCCTCTGCCGAGGGTGGCCTTTGCGGCAGGCAAACTTTGTAGGCCCAAAAGTTCCACGCCCAACTCTCTGAGCTTGTACTTTTGTATTTTTCCGCTGGCGGTTAGCGGGAATTCAGCGACGAACTGGATGTAGCGGGGCGTTTTAAAGCGGGACAGTCCGGTTTGCATATATTCTTTCAGCTCGTCCTCGGTCGCGCTCTTTCCTTCTTTTACTATAACAAACGCGAGGGCCTCTTCGCCATACTTTTCGTCAGGAACACCAACGACCTGCACGTCGGAGACGGCTGGATGCGTGTAGAGGAATTCCTCGATCTCGCGCGGATAGATGTTTTCGCCGCCGCGGATAATCATGTCCTTCAGGCGGCCGGTTACCACATAGTAGCCGTCCTCATCCAGCACGCACAGGTCGCCGGAATGCAGCCAGCCTTCGCTGTCTATGGCGGAACGCGTGGCATCCGGCATATTGTAATAGCCCTGCATGACGTGGTAGCCGCGTGTCAAAAATTCGCCGGGAACGCCTTGGGGCACGGTTTTGCCCGTTTCAGGGTCGATCAGCTTGATTTCGATGTTTGGCTGGCAGCGGCCCACGGTGGCCACACGCTTTTCCAGAGGGTCGTCCACAGCGGTCATGGTGGCGACGGGAGAACATTCCGTCTGGCCGAAAGCGATGGTGATTTCGGGCATATGCATGTCCGAGTTCACCTTGCGCATGACTTCCACAGGGCAGGGCGAGCCTGCCATAATGCCCGTACGGAGCGATGAATAATCGAACGAGGAAAATTTCTCGTGCGCCAGTATAGCGATAAACATGGTGGGTACGCCCAGCAACGACGTGCAGCGCTCCTGTTGCACCATTTGCATGACGGCCAGCGGCTGAAACCGTTCGATAATCACCATGGCGGACGCGTGCGTTACGCAGGACGTCACGCCGAGCACGCAGCCGAAGCAGTGGAACAGCGGCACAGGGATGCATTCGCGGTCATCCGGCGTAAGCTGCTTGCGGTCGCCGATGGACTTGCCGTTGTTGATGATGCTGTGATGCGTAAGCATAACGCCTTTTGGGAAGCCGGTAGTGCCGGAAGTATATTGCATATTGGCAATATCTTGCGGTTTCACCGCGGCCTGCGCCTGTATGCGCGCCTCGTCGCTCACCATTTCCGCCGCGGATAAGATGTCGTCCCAGTGAAAGGCGCCTTGCGCGTGGAAATCACCGACAGTGATGACGTTTTTCAACTTGGGCAGCTTTTGCGAACAGAGCTTCCCGGGCGCCGCTCCGGTGAGCTCAGGGCACGCTGCAAGCAAATGCCCCATATAATCGTTGCCGCGGCAGCCGGAAGACAGCACAAGCGTCATGCTGTCGCTTTGTCGCAGGAGGTATTCCAGCTCATACCGCTTGTAATTGGTATTTACCGTAACAAGCACGGCGCCGATTTTGCTGGTGGCAAACATCAAAAGCACCCATTCCGCGCAGTTTTCCGACCAGATGGCCACATGGTCGCCCTTTTTGATGCCGATGGCCAAAAGGCCGCGGGCCAGCTTGTCGCTTTGCTGCTTGAAGGCGGCGTATGTATAGCGCTGCGCGCCCTGCATCGCGATCACGCATTCGTGGTCGGGGAAGCGAATGGCTTGCGCGTCGAGCAAATCGCCGAAGGTCATGTCCAACAGCGTATAAAAATCCGCAGTATCAAGCTGTTGTATGCAATTTTGAATGTGCGCGCCGATCGTCTGTGTTGTTCCTTGAATACCGTTCATACTATCCTCCGCAAATACTTATCCCTGATGGGAAAATTTGTGTATATACGGGCAGATGGCTATTGGAAAACACGGCAAACGATATAAAAAAAGCCCCGCCTCCAATTTAGAGACGAAAGCCAAACTTTCGCGGTACCACTCTACTTGCGCAAAATTTTGCGCCACCTCAACCGGACACCATCATGCCCTGCTCCCTGTAACGGTGGAACTTTCCGGCCAAGCCTACTAGCGTTTGCGTGGTAACGCTTGCGTTCGGTTAGCTGCTCCGGGGCCAGAAACAGTAGCGTCTTCTCACCGCCTTGCACCAACCGGCGGCTCTCTGTATGAGAATTCTGCTATGTGCTCCCCGTCATCGCATAAATAGCAATATATTGTGTTTGATTATACGTGTGGTATACGAGCCTGTCAACAATAATTTTATAAACTGGTTAAAATCTATTTTTTAACAAAATTATTATGTAAAAAACAGGGAAATACCTGGTTTATAGAACGTTTTCGCTCAGACCTCGCCAATAGCGCGAAGCTCCCTAAATCGCAGCATAACGAGGGATATAAGCACCATGAATACGCCCGTGATGATGAGCTGCGTTTCCACCCGCATGACATCCGCAAGCGGGCCGAAAAAAAGCATGGCAAGCGGCATGGCGCTGGACACGATTATGGATACCAGCCCAAATACGCGTCCGGCGAGATCGGGCTCCACCTTCGATATTAGTAGTACAGGGTGTCGAAGGGCTGGCCGTCGCGCAAACCGTCTATCAGCAGGCCAAGGCGTGTCTTGCCGTGTTGTTTCAGCCATTGACCCACTTCGTGGCGGCTGGCGATATAGTGATAGCGCAGTGCCTCCCTATCGTTGACGTAAAACGCGTCGTGATCCGCCAATTTTTGAAAATCGGGAACGGTTTCGCCGTCATTGGTGATGAGCGCCCAGGCGGTTTCGTCGTATTCGCTGCGAAAATCGTTTTGCAAAGCAAGCCCTTCGTCAAACCAAAGCGGCGCGTAAACGGACGCAAAAAATCGTCCGCTGTTCAGGCGCCTGCTAAATTCCGCGTGCATTAATTCGTGCGCGATGGCGTTTACGGAACGTCCGTTCAGAGATAAGACGATGTATTGCGAAGTGGCGGTGAACGACATCGTGTTGCCGAGAACGGAGCCGGCGTTGAATCCCATGCGGGCAAGCTTTTTTTCGTCGCGGGCAATGATGATGCGCGCTGTGTTTTCGGGCGCGCCCCAAAATTGACTAAGCCTATCCTGCGCTTGTTCCACCATTAAAAAGGCCTGCTCGATATCCAGCGGGTCTTTTGAATCGATGTATATGAAATTGTTGCGGCTTTGTATGCGGGTAAAGCCTCTGTATGGTATGCTTATCAGATACCCCACGTGCGTGAAGGCAATGAATGCGAAAAATAGCAAAGAAAATGCCAGCAAGGCTGCGCCAAGCAAAGCGTGTTTATGATGCTTCTTCATGTGGCCTTCTGCCGATGCAAACGCACAGGCCTGTCTTCGCGTTGTTCTTTGGGAAAGGGCAACGCTTTTTAAAAAAAGACAAAGGGCGGCCTACACCGCCCTTTGTGCTTTGGTCGAGGTGACTGGATTTGAACCAGCGGCCTTTTGGTCCCGAACCAAACGCGCTACCAAACTGCGCTACACCTCGAACAATGGAGCTACTGGTCAGATTCGAACTGACGACCTGCGCATTACGAGTGCGCTGCTCTACCCCTGAGCCACAGTAGCGTTGCATATGTATACTATTATGGCGAAAGGGAGATGCGCATGGGTCACAGCGAAAACACACGCCTTTCGCGCCACGAACAGCATTATAACATGCCCATACCCGCTTGTAAACAGCTAAATGGGCGGGGCGAGGCCGCGGTGTGCAGACGGCCGCGGTCGCGCACGGCTTTTGTCGTTTCCGGCTCGCGCAAAAACACCTATTCCCGTTCCTCCCGCAAAGCGGGCCGCACCTCCGGGCCGTTCATGAATTCGCGCAGCAGCGCAATGGTGGTTTCCAGCTTGTCGCCATCCACGCTGTATAGAGTGAATCCTCCGCGCCGTCTGGCGCGGACAAGGCCGGAAGCTGTTAATATTTTCATGTGATAAGAAAGGGAGGGCTGCGTTAGGTGAAAGCACTCCAAAATACTGTTTGCGTGCATTTCCTCACAGGTAAGCATTTGTATGATTTTTAAGCGCGTTTCGTCTGAAAGCGCTTTGAAAGCGGGGATATAGGGGGAGAAGTAATTTGTCATGCACTCATTTTAGCAACAGGAAACAGGAAAAGCAAGGCGCTCAGGCGCGGCGCTTAAAAGTTATTGCAATATGCCGGTAGATTTTGTACAGTAAATGGTAAGGAAAAATAAAGTGCAGGAGGATAAATATGACACGGATATACGCACACCGCGGCGCAAGCGCGTATGCGCCGGAAAACACCATGGTCGCGTTTGAGCGTGCCATAGAAATGGGCGCGCAGGGGATAGAGCTGGATGTGCATCTCAGTTTGGATGGCGCTCTCATGGTCATACACGATCCGGATGTAAAGCGTACCACAAACGGCAAGGGCAACATAATCGACCTCACAAGCACACAGCTGCGTGAGCTCGACGCGTCGCATACGTTTGCGGATTGCAAGGGCGCAAAGATTCCCACCTTGCAGGAAGTATACGAGCTAATAAAGCCTACAAACCTGCTCGTGAATGTAGAAATCAAAACGGATGGCGTCGCGTACGCGGGCATCGAGCAAAAGCTGCTAAGCCTGGAAAAAAGCATGGGCATGCGCAACCGGGTGCTGTATTCATCGTTTAACCATTATACGCTGCGAAACTTGCACAAAATGGATCCGCATACGTTCTTGGGCGTACTGTATAACAACGCACTGGATGACCCGTGGGGCTATGCGCAGCATATTGGCGCAAAAGCGCTGCATCCGGAATACAAGATCATATTAAATACGCCGGGATATGTGGCATGCGCGCACGCGGCAGGGCTGGCCGTGAACACCTGGACGGTGGACACATCTGCCGAAATCCGCCAGCTTATGGATCTTGGCGTCGATATCGTCATGACAAACAAACCAAATATAGGCATAGAAACGCGCAAACAATACGAGCTAAGCCACTGAGCGGGCAACGCCCTCAGTCATCCAAATCAAACGCTTCCAGCCGGGAACCGCGCGGCACGGGCTTGTTGTCGCCATGACGGGTTAAGCTCATGGTAACAAACGAAAAGGCCACCATCAATGCGGCGTAGGGGAAAAGCGTGTGATACCCGACATGCTCCAACAGCCAGCCGGACAGGATGGGCGTGGCGATTTGCGCGGCCATGGAGAAGGCATAATAATAGCCGGTGTATTTGCCGATATTGCCATGCTGGCTGATTTCCACAACCATGGGATAGCTGTTTACGTTGATGCAGGCCCATGCAAAGCCTATAAGAGCGAAAAGCACATATAAGGCCGCTGAAAACTTGGTAGCGGCTATGGCGCCCACCGCGAAGCAGGAAGCAAGCGTTGCGGCGCCTATTAATATTGTCTTTTTCCGGCCAATTTTAGAGGCGAGCGCGCCGATGGGGATATAAGAAACGACGGCGCCAATGGTGGCGACCAACATGCAGGTGGAGGCTTGGGCGAGATTGTGGCCCCAAACGCTGGTGGCATATTTGGAAAAGGCGGTGGTAATGGCGTTATAGCCCATGTACCAAAGCGCCACGGAAAAGAGTATGAGCAGCAGGCTGCGCATGACGGCGGGAGGCAGCGCCCGGTTTTCGGCAATTTCCTGCTCGGTTTCGGAATCGGGGGGAACGCCATAGTTGCAGTCGCGCATATTTTGCACGAGTTTTTCTTCATTGACGGTGAGTCGCAATACAAGCATGCTCACGAGCATGAATGCGCCGACGGCGATGAATATCGGCATGTAATTCGTGCGCCCGGCGCCATGGCCGAAAACGGCTATAACAAGCAAAGAATAAACGCCGCCGAGTGCGCCCATCAGATTGATGACCGCGTTGCCCTTGCTGCGCAGGGGCTTTTCCGTTACGCTGGGCATGAGGGCGACGGCGGGGGAACGGTATACGCTCATGGAGAGCAGAAGCAGGCCAAGGGCCACAAAGAAGAAAGGCAGGTTGGCGGCGCGTTCCGCGAAGGGCAATAATACGATGAAGAACACGGCGCAGATGGTGCCAAATACGACGAAGGGCATGCGTTTGCCGGCGCGGTCGCTGAGCATGCCAAAAAGGGGCAGCATGAACAGCGCCAGAATGTTGTCGATCGACATAATAAAGCCTGCAAAGGTATCGCCCAAATGGAAGGTGTCGCGCAGGATAAGGGGAACCGTGCTGTCGTACATCTGCCAGAGCGCGCTGATGGAAAAGAACGCGAGGCCAACGAGTATGGTGCGTTTATAGTTCAGCTTCATAAAAGCCTCCTGAAAAAATGATGCCGCAGGCGAAAGGGCTATTTATCGGGGCGCGGAATGGGGCGCGAAATATTGACAGGATACTGCACCTTTTTGCTGGGCTTGTATTGCAAAAGCCGCTTGTTTTTTTCCAGGCGCGATTCGATGCGGAACGTATTTCCCGTTGCGGGGTTTTTCCATGCGTAAACATCTTGGGGGCTGCGGTATAGATAGTCGCTGCCGGATTTGATGGAGGTAAAAAACTGTACGCCCACGCCCGCCATGCTGCGGCGGGGGTTGGGCACTTTGAGCTTGCGCATGATGTTGTAGTAATACTCGCCGTCCGACCAGCCGCAGTCCAGCATGATGTGGGCGTCGCAGGGGAAGTCGGGGTATAGTTTGAGCAGCTCTTCCGATATGCCCAAAATATTTGCTGTGCCGAGATACATTTGCGTGTGGCTTCCGTGCCCGCTGTGGTAGGAAAACGTTTCGGAATTGTAGGCGATATCGCCGATCAGGGCGTCGGCGAGGGACGGCAGAACAAGGTGCGTGCGGATAC
>JAVBPK010000041.1:0-4800 GCA_031549625.1 Eubacteriales bacterium | reverse complement strand
CAACTTCTTCGATGTATTTTCTTTCAAGGCCATCCAGCCACAGAACTTGATCGAAGCCCTTGCGCGCAGCTTCTTCCGCCGCCTTCAGGCTTGAAGCGTAGTTGCCGCCTGTCTTTGCGAAACCGGTGCCGCCCTTGACCGCACGAACATATTCATCTTCCACAAAAATGTTGATGGGCGCGAGGCCGTTCTTATAGTAAGCGCCCGACGGCGAGCAAATGATGTAATAGTAGTATTTGTGCGCGGCGTGTACGCCCAGAGCAGAACCATCCGCTATCATGGTGGGGCGCAAATACAACGATGTGCCGCTGCTGTGCGGAACCCAATCGCGTTCGATATCGACGATGGCTTTCATGGCTTCTACGTTCATGTCCGGATCCAACGTGGGCATGCACATACGTTCCGCGCTGCGGTTCAAACGAAGCGCATTTTCTTTCGGGCGGAAAAGCAGAATATCGTTTTCTTTTGTGCGATACGCTTTCAGCCCTTCGAATATTTCCTGCCCATAATGGAGTACAGGCGAAGCAGGATCCAGCGCAAGAGGGCCGTACGGAATGATGCGAGCATCAAACCAGCCTTTTCCCTCTTCATAGTTCATAATGAACATATGATCGGAAAAGGTTTTCCCAAACCCCAGATTGCTCTCATCTTGCGGCTTTGCCTTAAAAGAAGTGGTTTTTTCGATTTTGATATTCATGTTGCATCCCTCCATTTTTCTATTTTTCATCCAATTTCAACGGCACCCTGCCATATTCTTCCCCTTGCTTGATTGCTTCTATCTGGCCGTCCGTCTTTTGCGCGCAAGCGGCCAAAAAAGCCTCACATTTGCTTCGTTCCACCGCCAGCCTGATGGATACCGTTTCCGCGTATTGAATATCCTGTATTGTGCCATACTGGCGGAAAAAGCACTCCAGCGCATTCCACTGGGAATAATTCATGCTAACCCGATATACATCGCATGGCAACATCCACACCGGCCCGGCCGCATGAAGCGCATCGCTCGCAGCACGGGAATATGCGCGCACCAATCCTCCGGCGCCCAAGAGTATGCCGCCAAAATACCGCGTTACCACCACCAGCACGTTTGTTATCGCCTTGTGCTTAACAGCTTCCATGATGGGCAAACCTGCCGTCCCTCCCGGCTCACCATCGTCGCTGTAGCGCGCCATATCCATGTTTGCGCCTATTGCATAGGCAAAGCAATTATGGCTGGCATCCCAGTACCGCTTTTTTGCAACCGCTAACAACGCAAGCGCGGCGGATTCGGTTTCTACAGGGGTGCATTGCCCTATAAAACGCGATTTTTGAATGCTCAGCTCAATAGCTGCCTGCCGCGATACCGTACAATATGGCTGCAGCAGCGGGCTCATTGTTCCGCCTGTACCCGGCAAAAGCCTTTCTTGCCTTTTCGCAGTATCGTGCCTTCTCCGGCTATTTGTTCGGGCGCAAGCGTCGCTTCGACATCTTCGATTTTATGTTCCGCTGCAAATACCGCGCCGCTTTGTATGAGGCGGCGCGCATCACTTTTTGATTTTGCAAGGCTGGCCAAGACCAGCAAATCGGGCAAGCGCAGGCCTGTCTCTATTATATCCGCTTGCGAAAGAACGACCGTGGGGATATTGGAAAGATCGCCATCGCCAGAAAACAATGCTTCCGCCGCTTCCATGGCGCGCGCCGCTTCTTCTTCGCCGTGCACTTGGCGCGTGAGCTCAAAGGCCAATGTGCGCTTGGCTGTGTTTATTTCGGAACCTGGCAAACGACCCAGTCGGCGCACTTCGTCCATAGGCAAAAACGTAAGCAACGCCAGGCATTTTTCAACATCCGCATCGTCTACATTGCGCCAGTACTGATAAAAATCGAATACGCTGGTTTTTTCTTTGTCGAGCCAAACAGCGCCTTTTTCCGTTTTGCCCATCTTTGCGCCGGCGCTGGTAGTAAGCAAGGAGCAAGTAAGCGCAAACGCCGGTTTTTGTTCTTTGCGGCGGATGAGATCCGCTCCTGCCAGTATGTTGCTCCATTGATCGTCGCCGCCCATTTGCAGCACACAACTATCCGTCTGGAACAGATGCAGGAAATCATAGCTTTGCATAAGCATGTAGCCCATCTCAAAGAATGTCAGCCCTTGTTCCATGCGGTTTTTGTAGCAATCCGCCGCCAACATGCGATTGACGGAAAAGTACACACCGATATCACGCATGAATTCTAAGTAATTGAGCGGCAACAGCCAATCGGCATTGTTTCGAATCAAGGCTTTGCCATCGCTAAAATCAAGTACGCGCGACATTTGCGCTTGAAACCTGTCGGCATTGTTTTGTATTTCGGCCTGCGTCATCATGCGGCGCATATCCGTTTTGCCGGACGGATCTCCTATCATGGTTGTTCCGCCCCCCAAGAGCGCGATGGGCCTATGCCCGCAACGCTGCATATGCGCCATGGCCATTAAGGCCACATAATGGCCGACGTGAAGGCTATCGGCTGTTGGGTCGAAGCCAATATAAAACGTGATGCTTTCGCGATCCAGTAATTCGTGCAGGTCTTCCGGATGCGAGGTTTGTTTGATAAACCCACGTTCCTCTAGTACGTCCATTGCGTTTTTCATTTGCAGCATTGTCTCCCCTTCGCTTAAAAATATGCGATACGCTTTTATTATCTTAATAATGTATCGGTAACTGAAACTTTATGTTAGATCGCCAGCACTTCCGGCTTTTCGCGGCCTACTATTTCGTCCAAAATTTCCACGCAGACCAATACGATGTCTCGACATTTAAGCTCTTCTGTGCGGTAGCATTCTTTCAGCGGTGTACAGTCTATATGCCCCATTTTTGCTTTATAGGCGTTTAACAGCTCGTTTGTGAGCAACTTAATTTTGTCACTTTCATGCGCCCTTTCTTTTACGAACAAAACGCCTAAAATCATGACCGCACCTGCCAGTGCGCCACAGATATCACCGCTGGATACGCCTCCGCCAAAACCGGCTGCCAGCTTTGCTGTTTCCGGAGCAAGATTTAACCCATACGCTTTATTTGCGCCGACCACCATGTGCTCCGCGCAGTTCCAATCCTCCCTATACAGGAAGCCGTCCCTCACAAAATAATCGTATAGCCGCACCTTGTATGTCCCTCCTTCAGCCTGCTTTTTCGCCCGCCCATTCATAAAAAATCGGCAGTTTTACCTCATACTTACAAATACTCCATTTATACAATATAGCACAACAGACCTTTGAAAACAACGCGCTAAATGAACGGACCGGCTTAAAATAGCCGATCCGGTGAAAACATTGTGTGAATTCCTCCTTATTGATAAACATGCTTATTCGTTTCGAATGGCCGTCAAAGCGGAAAGACGCATGGCGCGTATGGCCGGATACATGCCCGACACAAGCGCAACCGCAATGGAGAACAGCACCGCTCCTATCGATAAATACAGCGGGATAACACTTTTCATGCCGGTTTGCATCAACATGAATTTATTGAGCAGCGCGGAAATACCGTAGCTGACGCCCAGGCCAAGCGCCCCGCCAAAGAGGCCAATGTATGCCGCTTCCGTTAAAAATTGAGACGCGATATTGCCCATCTTGCAGCCCAGCACCTTAATGATGCCTATTTCCTTTGTGCGCTCATATATGCTCATCATCATCGTGTTCATGATGCCAATGGCCGCAATAAACAGCGAGACGCCCCCAATAGCGCCAAGCGCCATGCGAATCTGCGCGGTGCTTTCTTCCGCCATTTTTAATTGATCCTGCAAACTTTCCGCGCCGAGGCCCATATTTTCGATTTCCTTTTGCACGGCCATAACGTTGCTAAACTCATCGACTTTCACCTGTATTTGCTGATAGGTTGAGAGATCGGCGCCGTATATATAAGCTTTGTTTTCTTTGTACAGCTTGCGAATGGCCTCAATATCCATCAGGCAATACCATGCGTAATTGTTGCCTTCCTCCGCCATTTGCCCTACGGCTGAAAGCTTGTATACTTTTCCCTTTGGCAAAGGATTGCCTTTATCATCGGTGCGGACATAATCTCCGCCATAATTGTAGAAATTCGAATCATCAAACGTCATCTGAAATCGGTCGGTTAGTTTTATTTTATTTGTTCCGTCGCGGTTTATCGCCTGCTTGCCCGTTATCGGATTGTAAAATTGCTGCAACATCCAGGGATTAAAAACCACTTCGTAGGCGGAGCCTCTATGTGGTTTCGGAAGCCGCCCTTCCGAAAGCTTAAATCCAAAGTGCTCAGCCGCCTCGATGTCCACAGCCATAACATTTAGCCAGGTCATGTATTGCCCTGATTTTACGGCGCAGTTTGCGTTTACCATGGGCATTACCGCCTCTATATGCGGAATCTTCTTAATGGCTGCCGCGGTTTTCTCATCCAATTTGACCTCTTCATACGTTCCGCCGCGCATGCCGCCTGTATCTCCGCCCGGCGTCTCAATATACCGGTAATTGTTGACGGTGATGGTTGTTAAGCTGCCTGCGCGTTCTAAATTTTCCCGGTTCGCCTCGTTGATGCCTATGCCTATTGAAACAAGTACAACAATAGACGCCGTGCCAACTATCATGCCGAGCACAGTTAAAAAAGCGCGCAGTTTTCGCCGCCACAGGTTTTTAAACGATATGGCGAGAATATCCAGCGGGTTCATACGTCCTCCAATATCCTTTTGCGACGTCGTTTACGCAGCAAGAGGATACCCCCGGCCACAATGCCCACGCCCACGACCCCGATGGCAATCATCGCCCATTGCGGCAACTTGCTGAAAACGCCTCTGCCCATAGCGTCCTCCGCCGGCATCATGCCC
>JAVBPK010000080.1:0-7111 GCA_031549625.1 Eubacteriales bacterium | reverse complement strand
CACCAGAGGCGCCGGCGCCCGAAGCCGGTGCGGAAACCATCAATGGCTATCTGTTCATGGTAGATGTAGCCATATTGGGCGATCCGCCTGAGGGCGGCCTAAGCGTATTTGACGCAGTAGAGCTGCTGTCCTTCCAAGATGATCCTTTGCTTGGCGTAGAAGAAAGCACAAAGAGCGACTTTGCTTACGAATATATCGGCATTATAGATCTCAACGGCGAAGAGCACTACGAGATTTTCCTAAAGATGAAGGATGTCAACGGTGAATTCTCCGAAGACACGGCGATCGCGCGCTATGCCGTCGCAATGGATGGCCGGGCGTATGTGTTTCTGGAGGAGAGCGGGGAATTTGAAATCATTCACAATGGCGTCGCCAACACGCTTAATCCCGAGGGCGAATGGTGGGGTGAATACGGGAAGGACGACGCGACGCTGAACATCGTAAACTTCGACGGCAAAACATTCCACTTCACGCTGACCATGAAAGGCGGCGCTGAGCTTGAAGGCGTGGCTCCAGTGGACGATTACACGGCGGAATACATGGATTTGCGCTTCACGCTTGCAGGTGAAGTCATCCTGATCGAACAATACGAAAAGCGGGGCGACAGCGCGGGCCGCGCGGCCTTTGCGGGCCAATATTTTAGGCAGTAGGAAGGATGAAGGCATATGAAAAGATCATCAAAATTCAGAATTATAGCGATTGTTCTCAGCATTCTTTTGCTGGTCATGGCGGGCTGCGGCGCGCCGGAGAAGGATGCGGCGACGGCGACAGCCCCTCTTGCACCCTCCGCAACGATTGAGGCCCCGTCCAAGTCGGCGGAATTGAATCAGCAGTATTTCAACCAACAGTTGATGCTCGAAATGCTTGTCAACGATTCGTGCGAAGTGACCTATAACAACAACATTGTGACGGTACTCAGCCCACGCGCGGATGGCTCCCACGCAATCCAGATCAACATCTCCTGTTTGCCGGGCGTGCAAAATCTTGCTCATGGTGCGCAGGCGATGGCGGAGGCCGTTACTCGTACCTACGGCGAATCAGAGGTGCCTGTCGAACCCTTCGCAGGCTATCTTATGGGCGGCAGGGCGGTCATATTCACGTTCTCGGGAATGCTGGATGACCAGCTTATCGGCGGGGTATGCGGCGTGGGCGTGATGAACCAGTCGCTCTATGTGGCAGAGGGCATCTTTACCCACGACGCCACGCAGGAAGAAATCAACCTTTTGAGCGACCTAATGGTGGGCCTCAATGTGATTCAGCCGGTGGCGGTGGATGCCGAAAGCAAAAAGGCGCAGTATCAGCCCAAGCATGTGGGTAAGAAAAAGGCGAGGCAGAGTTCCGATCCGCCGGAGGATTGGGCGTATCTGCCCTATTACTACTACGGCGAGTGGTGGGAAACGGATTCCGTCGACCTGATGAAATCCGCCATGTACGATCCGTATTTCTACGAGCCTGACTGGGATTATTACAGCGGAACCAACGCTTACTGGAGCTGGGAATGGGACGACGCGGACGACTGGGCCTTTGCGGATGACTATGGCAGCTATTATGATACTTCCGCATACGAAGCGTCAGAGGATTACTATGAGAATTACGACTACAACGCCTATTACTTCGGCGACTCAGGCGATACGGACGGCTATGTCGGCGAAAGCGACTCGGGCGACTACTCCGGCGACTGGGGCGACTATGATCCCAGCGACTATGGCGACAGCGATGAAGAGTACTCCGGAGATTACGGCGACTATTCCGGCGACTATGGCGATGGCGATGTCGACGGCGACTGGTGATTATGAGGAGGCGCAAAGAATATATTTGCGCTGAAATACTGCTTGTTAGCTATCGAAATCCTTCATTTTGGAGGGTTCGCGGGTAAACGCTGTATCGCTGCGCATTTTAATATCCCACCAAAGATATCCAATCAAAACGCCCAGTATTTCTGGGCGTTTTAGGTTGGCGAAAACCCTGCCGGGATTACGGCATTTTACCTCTCGCGCTCCGGGTTCGCCATTCACATCGTGTGATAAGCATATTATAATAATTCTTGAATCGAAAATTTCCGCCTCAATTTTATGCTGTGGGCTGCTGGCTGTCAATATTTTTCCCTAAACTGCTGAACAATCCTTTACTAGCCTAGGCTGTGCAAACGGCTTATTGTGTCGATATTAAAAGATTGGTGTAGTATAATGTTTATTAAAGCGCTTATTTTAACGTTCATCAACGTAAAGGGAGGGGGCGGTGAAGATGGAAAACAGTCAGCTTGATGCGCTGGAAGCGGAAGCCATCTATATTTTTCGCGAAGTGGCGGCCGAATGCGAAAAGCCTGTGATGCTCTATTCTATAGGAAAGGACAGCTCAGTTATGCTACGGCTGGCGCAAAAAGCGTTCTATCCTGAACGCTTGCCGTTTCCGCTTTTGCATGTCGATACAACCTGGAAGTTTAAAGAGATGATTGCGTTTCGGGACAGAAAGGCAAAGGAACTCGGCATAGAATTGCTTGTATATACAAATGAGGAGGGACGGGCGCAGGGGATCAATCCGTTCGATCATGGCGCGGCATATACCGACATCATGAAAACGGTAGCCTTGCGCGACGCGCTGGATAAGTATGGTTTTACGGCTATCTTTGGCGGCGCGCGGCGCGATGAGGAAAAATCACGCGCGAAAGAACGCATATTCTCCTTCCGCAGCGCCAGCCATGCGTGGGATCCTAAGAATCAGCGGCCGGAGCTTTGGAATCTATATAATACGCGCATCCACAAAGGCGAAAGCATACGCGTATTTCCACTTTCGAACTGGACAGAGAGCGATATCTGGCAGTATATAAAGCGCGAAAATATTGAGATCGTGCCGTTGTATTTCGCGAAAGTGCGGCCGGTGGTGCAGCGGGAGCACAACCTCATCCTTGTGGATGACGAACGCATGCGGCTTTTGCCAGGCGAAGAACCGCAAATGAAAAAAATGCGCTTTCGCACGCTCGGCTGCTATCCGCTTACCGGCGGGCATGAATCGGACGCTGAAACGCTCGACGAAATCATTGCGGAAACGTTGGGCGCGATACAATCCGAGCGCACAAGCCGCGTGATCGACCATGAAGCGGCGGGCTCTATGGAACGGCGTAAGCGGGAGGGCTATTTTTAATGCAGCGGCTAAAATTTATTACATGCGGTTCTGTAGATGATGGCAAATCCACACTTATCGGGCACCTGCTGTATGGCGCTAAACTTTTGTTTGCGGATCAGGAGAGGGCGCTGGAGCTTGATTCGCGCCTGGGTCAGCGGGATGGCGCGCTGGACTATTCCTTGCTGCTTGACGGATTGATGGCCGAACGCGAACAAAAAATAACCATCGATGTGGCCTATCGGTATTTTACAACCGAGAAGCGATCCTTCATCGTTGCCGACTGCCCGGGGCACGAGCAATACACCAGAAATATGGCCGTGGGCGCTTCCTTTGCGGAGCTGGCGGTTATTTTGGTGGACGTCGCAAACGGCGTGATATCCCAGACTCTGCGGCATACACGCATTTGCTCGCTGATGGGCATTCAGCATTTTGTGCTGGCTGTTAATAAAATGGATCTTGTGGATTTCGATTTCTACCGTTTTAAAGAGATTGAAAACGCGTTCAAAGGATATATGGCGCAGTTTCCGGTGCAATCGCTGCAGGTTATTCCGCTTTCCGCTACAGGTGGCGATAATATTTTGTATCTGTCTGAACGCATGGGCTGGTATAAAGGGCCCGCGTTGTTGCCGTACCTGGAAAACGTGGATGTTTCTGCGGAGCGCGGTGAGGATACGGGCTTTTTCATGCCTGTGCAGCGGGTATCGCGCCCAAATCATACGTTTCGCGGCTTTCAGGGACAAGTATTTGCGGGCCGCGCGTGCGTTGGGGACGAGGTCGCGGTGCGCCCAAGCGGCGAAAAGGCGCATATCAAGCGGCTGCTTGTAGGGGATCGGGAAATGGAAAGCGCTGGCGAGGGGCAGCCTGTGACGTTGTTACTCGACCGCGAGATTGACGCTTCACGCGGGGATGTTATTACCGGTGCTTTGCCGGTTGAGCAAACCAGCCTTTTTTCGGCCAATTTGCTGTGGATGGACGATTCACCCCTTATTCCAGGACGTGGGTATTGGTTAAAATGCGCTACCAAGCAGCTGCCCGCCGAAATTATCAAACTCAAGCACAGGGTTGAGCCCGAGACGGGCAAGCGGCTAAAAGCGGAGAAGCTGTACAAAAATGAGATAGCCGAATGCGACATATCGCTCATCGAGCCGATCGTACTGACGCCTTTTGAACAGCAGCAGGCACTTGGCTCGTTCATATTGATCGATAGAATCACGAACATGACCTCGGCCTGCGGCGTGGTTTTGCATTCCTTGCGGCGCGCACAAAACGTGGTTTGGCAGGATACGGTGGTAACGCGTGAATCGCGCGCGCAACAAAAAGGCCAAACGCCTATGACAATCTGGCTTACGGGCCTTTCCGGCGCGGGCAAGAGCGCGCTGGCAAACGAGCTGGAAAGACGCCTGGCCGCGCTTGGCAAGCATACGATGTTGTTGGATGGCGATAATTTGCGCCATGGATTAAACGCGAACTTGGGCTTTACGGAGCAGGATAGAGTAGAAAACGTGCGGCGCACCGCGGAAGTGGCAAAACTGCTCAATGATGCGGGAATCATCGTTATAACTGCTTTGATCTCGCCATACAAGGAGGATCGCGCAAGGGCAAAGGACAGCATTGGGCACGAGAGTTTTATGGAAGTGTATGTGAGCACGCCGCTGGAAACGTGCGAAAGGCGCGATGTGAAAGGCCTTTACAAAAAGGCGCGAGAGGGCGGCATCCCCGCGTTTACGGGCATATCCAGCCCATACGAGCCACCGGAGCAGCCGGATATCGCGATAGATATGAGCATTGGTTCCATCAGCGGGGCCGCGGACACGGTGCTTGACGTACTAAAAGCGCGCCTGGGAGGCTAGGCGTGGTTGGCTTGGAGTAGGGGATTTGGCATGGGCTTGCGCGCGTGGCGGAGCGGACGGATTTGCCTAGTCTATATCCGGCGTTTGAAAGCGGCCCAGCTTTTTTCCAAGCTTATATAAGCGGGATCGCTGCATGGCGGCGATGAAGGCGGTTTGCCGGGCGCTTTGTTGTTGCAGCGCGTCAAGCCCTGCCCCGAGCGCGGAATTGTTCAATTCAAGCGCATAAATGGTTCTTTTGCACGCGTCAAGCTCTGTTTCGAGCGCGGCATTATTTGCCTGAAGCCCGGAAATGATTGTTTCACGCGCGTTAAGCTCGGCGTTAAGCTCGGCGTTAAGCTCGGCGTTAAGCGCGGCATTGTCCGCTTCGAACGCACGGGTAGCCGCGTCGAGCGTTTCCGCTTGCTGCCTTGTTAGCGCCATGGCCAAATGGGTATGGGTAATGTGCGTAAAATCTCCGTTTGATATATCGATGAATAAATCAAACGTGATGGTTTTAATCTGCTCAGGCGATTGGATATATATCTGCGGATCCGGCTGCGCAAACACAAATGTATTTCCATGGTGCAGGCACCAGTTACCGCCGGTTATGGTATATTCGGTTCCGCCGTTTATGCGTAGGCGATCCATTCTTGCCATACAGGGGCGTGTGCTTGGATCGATTCGAATCGCGTGCACGTTTGGGGCTTCTAATTCAAACGAGATGGAACCTGCCTCGCTGTCATAATAAAAGCGCAAAGAATCCACCTCGCGGAGGCCGTTTCCCCGGTCATAGAACAGCTGCAGGTATTCTATGGGTGGAAGAGGAATGCCGCTGTGCAGGGCGGCGTCGCCGCCTAAATCGGTGTAAAACAACAAATGTTGTTCGCATTTTTGCAGCAATGCGTGGAAGCCGGTTTCTTCCTGCTTCTCTTCCCTCAGAAAGGAAATGAAAAGCTCTTTTGCTTTTAGATTCGCTTGCCTAAACGCATCGAACATTTCATCGAGCGTATCCTGCCGGCAAGGGGGCAGCTGCTTCGGGCGAATATTTGCAAGCGCATCGCAGTAATCGATGCCCAAATTCGCTTTTAACCATAGGGCGGTGGGCATCATAGCTTTCGCGAGAGCAAGCTTTTCGGCGGGAGGGATATCAAATTTATTGCCGGAAACTCCGCGAAAAGGGGCCAGGAAATACTCTTGGCGCAGAGGATTCAGGGAATGGCGATCGTCCGTGAGCAACGGAATTTTTTTGTCGCAATAAGCAAAAAAATCTACAATTTGCTGCGAACATGATTCGTTTACGCGTAAAAATGTAAATTTTTGAATTTCCTCCGGCGTAAAATCAAGCAAGTGCAAAAAATACTGCACGGGCCCCCCATACGCAAGCGCATCCTCAAATGTATAGAAAAGTATGTCTTCTTTTGCGAACGCGCCAAGAACATTTTCGCAATAAATGCGTATAACAGAGTTGAGGTTGTGTTTGGGTGGCAGTGTTCCGACAACAGTCCGCCATTGAAGGCTACTAATCCAATGATCAACTGGATTGCGCACACAAAAGAGTGTTTTGACTTCTTCAATGCCCGCCCGCAGAAAAAACTCTTTGAGGTTTATTAATGAGGCGGAGGGCAACATGCATAGGCTCTCCCCGGAAAGAATAAGCGTATCGCGATGGCTGGAGTGGATGAGTTCCCGCAAGAAAACGGCATGCTCCTTATTCCACTGGATGATTTCTTCTTCTGAACTTTTGCTGAAAATATTTTCCACAAAATCTGCATGTGGACGTAAAGTAAAAAGATTATACAATGCTACGCTATAATTACAGCCCAATCGCACAGGATACTCATAGCCACGCGCATGCAATAAAGCTTGGTTTTGCTCGCGAGCCAATGTTTCCTGTATGCTGGATGTTCCGGTTTTGGGTAAGCCGACGTGTAGAATTAATCTTTTTATCATGACTGCGTTTATGAGATCCTTTCATTTGAGCATAAATTGTGCGACAAAGATGAGAGCAGAATAATATTTATACACCCGTACCCAACTTTTCTACCAGAGCGCTTATTGCCTCGTTTTCCATGGCCCTGGTCAGCAGGCCGCCTATATGCAGGCAGGTTTGCTTTAATATAGCGTCATGGATTTCTGCTTTCATATTCTGGCTCGGGTCT
>JAVBPK010000043.1:0-26810 GCA_031549625.1 Eubacteriales bacterium | reverse complement strand
TCGCGCAAAAACTCCTGCATGATGAAGCCGAAAAACGAATCAAACACGCCGTTCGTCGCAAGCCATTCCTGTTCTATTTCTATATTCATTTTGAACAAAAAGGCACGCTTTTTTTCGATTCTATGATTGCCCATATGTTTTAGGAGATCGCTTTCGTCCTTAATGGAGCCGCCGCCGTAGCGTTTTAGCACTGCTTTGAAGTATGGCTTAAATACGTCTATTCGCTTTTTGCGCCACTTCTCAAAGTAATACTGCACAATATTGGCCCCATGCTGCACCTCAAATTCCGATAGCCTGCTGTTTAGCAGCGCCTTGATTCCCTCAAACGATTCCTTTCCAAACCCCGACAACCGGTTTTTATTGACACCCTCCATATTGAGAAGTATCGTTGCGTCTATCGAAGTGTCGGAACAGTTGGCGCGGATGTTCAAAATTTCCTCCACGGTTATATACTTTTTTTCCCTCAGGTTGACCAGGGAGGTAATTCCGCCATACCGAAACGCCCACGCCTTGTCGTAATTCTTAGTGAGCAGATACGCGTCCAAAATCCACTTTTGCAGACGGGGCGGGTTAAATAGGTAGATGTATATCCAGTAATCGTATGAACCGGTTTCGGTGGTATGCCATATTGCATCGATTTTTTCGTACAGCGGCATGATGCGGCGCTCGAACTCCTCGATATCCTTGTTTTCCAGGAAATCGGAAAAAACGCGCAGCGCCTCGAAGTACAAGCCATCGGCTGCAACCTCCTTATATTCGCCGTCCGCGCCGCCTACATATTTTTTATAGTTCAGCGAATCGCTCGATTCATAACGCTCTTTTACCGGGCCGTCTTCAAAATCTATCACGATGCGGTATGTGTTATCCGGATAATATGTTTCGCCTTTACTTATGGTACCGCTGGGAACAAGATTCTCCATGGAAGTATTACCTTTGCACAAAATGATGACATAGCTATGATTCGATGGAGCAACGATGTTTATTCAATAATTAAGAATAAAAAATGCAGAATTAAGAATTGGATCATATAATCCGCACTTATCATTCTGCATTCTTAATTTTGCATTCTTAATGCTGTATGCTTACTCTGTATTCTTAACTCCGCTTCTTCCTCCTGCTTACCGCCAGCGCCAATATCACCGCGGATATACTGAGGAAGAGATAACCTCCTGACGCGTCCCCCGTCTTAGGCGGATTGACCACCTGATTGGACGGGATTGCTACCCCATTTACAAGCACCTTGCAGCCCGCAGCACCTTCCGTAAACACGGCCCGGAAGTTCACCTGCCCGGAAAGCGCGCGCATGTCCGCCTCCGTCATGGTGATGCGCGTGCCGCCGCCTATGCGCTCCACGGCGTAGTCCACGCCATTCGTAAGCGTTGCGCCGTTTGCGCTGAAGGAGGCGAAACGGCTGAAGCTGCCGTTGCTGGTGAACGTGAACGCGCCGAGGCCGCTATATGAGGAGGATTGCGGCGTGAGCCCGAGCGAAGGCGAGTCGTAGCCATCCATTGCCGACTGCGCCATCGCATTGGCATAGCTCCTGTGCGCGCCGGCGACCGTAAACGTCGCCGGCGTCGAGACGAGCTGCGCTCCGCTTAAAAGCGTCACCGCATAATCCCCGTCCGGCAGCCATGGCCAGGCCTGGCCAGTGCTATCGAGGAGCGCGGAGTACGCGTTTCCGCCATCGGTAAACACGGCCGTCTGCCCCGCGCCGCCCGCGATCGTCGTGTGCACGAGGTAGCGCCCGTTGACTCTGATCCCGTCCGCCCATGTGGCGGGGTCCATGCCGCGCGCGTTCCAAAGCGACCCGCCAGTGATTTCGATGGGCGCTTCACCATCAAACGGCGCTCTCGCCCCGCCGCCGGTGCCGTTCTGGCCGCCTCTAAGCACTACGAACCCCGGCCCGTTGAGGTAGATTCTACGTGAAACCAGCCCATAGCCGCCGTTCCCGGCCGTACCGTCTGCCGCGTCCCCGCCGGTCGCAATCAATGTGCCATTCCCGTTGAAGGTGAAGGCCGCATCGGCAAAGATCCCGGTTCTGCCATGCAAGCCGTTCTCCCCGTTCCCGCCGGTGGCCACAATATTCCCGTGCGTTATCTCCATGGTGATGCTTTTCCCCCCATAAAGGGCTGTCCCGCCGACGGCAGCGGCCAGGCTCGACCCGCCTGAAAATGAAGTATCCACAATCCGCTTGAACACGATACTTTCATCCTCAACGTTCATGCCCTGCCCTCCGGCCCCGCCATTGCCGCCCGAGAACGTGCAGCCGCTCGAGGTCACAGGTAATGGTGTATCATTATCCAAATAACGAAAGCCATCCCCGCCTGTTGCTGCGCCGTTCCCGCCTGCAAATGAGGAATTCGTGGCAATGATGAAGGGGTTTGTGGCCAGGGCAAAAGCCACAGCGGTTCCACCCTTGCCAGTCGCGTCGCTCGCGGTAGCGGTGCCGCCGGCAAAGGCGCACCGGGTAGCGGTGAGCGACCCGTCGTCATTGAAGTATATCCCATCCTCTCCAGTATTGCCGGTGCCGCCGGTGACGGCGCAATCCGTCATGATCATGCTGGTTTCGTCTTTAGCGTATATAGCAACGCCGCCCCTGCCGGAAGAGTTAATTGTCTGGCCGACTCCGCCGGCGCCAGCCGTAAACACAGCGCCATTAGCCGAAATCTCGCCCTCATCAAGGACGACTGCACCACCGCCATAGCCGCCGCCACTTGCGGCGCTAGCCCCGCCAGCCCCGCCCGTGATCGTTGTACCGCTCGTCGCGTAGAGCGTCAATTTGCCTGTTGGGCAGCGTACCCCGTCGCCGCCATCGCCACCGTTGTTGTTGGTGCCTGAGGCGCTGCCGCCAGCCCCGCCCGCAATCGTGCAGTTTATGAGCGTGAGAGTGCCAGCACCGATGCAGAGGACCGCATCGTTTCCTTTCTCGCCGGATCCGCTAACATTATGCGCTTTGGCGGCAGGCGCAACAACGATGTTTTTAAGCGTGATATTTGCCCCCGCAATGCAAACGACACTGCCGATGAGCGTCTGCCCCGCGCCCTCAATCGTAACGGGATCAGTGGTAGAGATGGTGACATCGCCAGTGTTGCCGCTCTGCGTGTAGAGCTCGTACTCGCCGCCAACTATGATTGTGACGCCCGGCGCAAAAGGTATGGCCGCGCTCGCCGTCACGGGCGCGAGCGTCAATGCCAACACAAATGCCAATAATAATGCAAAAATGCGTTTTTTCATGGATGATGCCTCCGTTCGTTCAGTTGGGAATCCGTCAATGCCTTTATTTTTTATTGTTTTTATAATAAGAAATCTGTTTTGTTCCTGATTTGCGGCTTTGAAAGGGCATGTCCTTTTTCTTCCCGCAAGGGCAAAACGCATTTCAAACACTACCTTTGCGCGAATTCGCAAATACCGTTTTCTTTAGCGCGTTCCCAAATTAGAACGGAATGATAAAAGAGAACAACAAGCCTCTATGATATTTTATTACTCCTTTATCATAGCGGAAAAATACCGTCTTTGGAAGTGTTTTTTGTAAAAAATATACAAAACAGGGCAGCAAACCTTCTTGCCGCCCTGTATGAACAAACATTGGTAAGATTATGTTGCCGCCTCAGTTTGAGCTTCCGGATAGCGCATCTTTACGCCGCTGATTTAGTTCAGCAAGAATCTCTTCATGCTTTTTCGCGCTTAAATCATAAAAGGCGTAAAGGATTAGAATTGCCACGCCGAGTATACCCAGCATAATGCTTATTCCAAAATTGAAAGTATTAAGAACAGCAGCATTCTGCGCCTGATTGGGAACATATCCCTGTGCGGCAATAATCGCAAGCATGATGGCGGGGCCGATCGCGCCGCCCGCCTTCATAAGAAGCGAAATGAACGATGCGACAAATCCATCCGCCCGGACGCCTAATTTGTATTCGCCGTAGTCCACAGCATCGCCGGCAATGCTGTAAGAAATGCCCATGCCTGTCGTCATAAGCGTCTGGAAACATGCGTAGCACACCCAGAAGAGGAAATTATCCGGCCTTAAGAAATAAAGCGTGAAAGCAAAAACGGACGCCACTCCCCAGTTGATCATCATGCTTCGGCCCTTATGCCTGAATTTTTTAAATAGGAATGGACCGATAAAAGCGGGGCCAATGAGTGCACATCCCAACCCAATCAAGCCCATATAGGCCATATATCCAATATTATTCGCAACATAGGTGAAGTAATAGGCCATCACCGCTCCGCGTCCGTACGCAGCAAATCCGAATACAAACGAACCCAGCGCGGCTATGACAGCGTACTTGTTTGTAAAGAAGGTCTTAAGCTGCAAGCCAAGCGGGAGCTTATTTTGGCCTGGCATGGGCTTAACCACCTCCTTGACCTTAACGGCGGTGTAAATAAGCAGCGGAATTCCCACAACGGCGCAAATCGCTACGGAAACAGTGTATCCATAGGCCGCTTCCGGCCCTTTATTCGCTCCGGAAATAGCTGCTATGAGTCTGGGCGCAATGATTGGAATCGTGGCAATCCCCATGTTGGCAATCATCATGCGCAAGCCTGATAGCTTTGCGCGCTCGCCTCCATCTGACGTCAATACGCCGTTAAGCGCACCGTAAGGCATATTGCAGCAAGTAGACGCAACCGTTACCAGCACGTAAATACCCCACATATAAATGACCTTGAAGGAGCTCGACCATGCCGGATTTGCACCGAACAATAAGGTTACAAAAATACCCATAAAAATGCCGCCGATGCCTACCCAGGGCTTATAACGCCCCCATTTGGATTTGCTGCGATCAGCCCACCCGCCGATAATCGGGTCGTTGATAGCGTCAAAGATACGGACGAAAAGCACCATTGCCGAAACCGCTGCCGCTGGTACTCCGATGCTGTCGGTATAATAGATCAGCATAAAGGAATATACCCAGTTCATTATGATGTTGTAGCCATACTCTGAAATTGCAAAGTCGAATCGTTGCTTGAAAGATAGTTTTATACTTGTTGATTCAAACTCAGCCGATACGTTTGTCATGGTTTCCATTTCCGTTCTTTACCTCCTATAATTATTATGTATCAATCCATGGCCCTGATAAATTTACTCCCCTCCAATCTCAAACACTATTTTTGCAAATTTACCGCTGAACTGATCTTTGTACGCTTGTTCATAGTCGTCGAGTTTATAAATTTTTTGTATGAGGGGTTTAAAATCAATCCGTTTCACCATTGAGAGCGTTTGTGGAAAAAAGTCTGCCGAGCAGTTGATCCCGGTGATATGCTTCTGCCTGTAGTACATATGCGCAAACAGGTTTACCGGCAGGTTGAACTCCGGTGGATACATGGCCCCAAAGCAGGCATATCCATCTGGAGTCATCAAATCCAGAACGCTTCCCGCCGCCAGCGGAGAACCGCTTACCTCAACGACCGAGTCGAAGCCGAGACCTTCCGTCAACTCCATTGCCTTTTTTTCCCAATGTTCTTCTTTCGTGTTTAACGCGTAGTCTGCACCCGTTTTTATTGCGATAGATAGTTTTTCCGGCACAATATCAAAGGCCACGACCAGCGACGCACCCGCAAGCCTGGCACCCTGAACGGCCATGAGCCCTATTGCGCCCGCACCGAAAACCGCAACCCGGCTGCCGACAGTCACATTTGCCGAACGAACGCAATTCAGGGCAATTGACAAAGGTTCTGTTTGCGAAGCGTCTAGGAGTGAGACCTGATCGGGGATTTTGTGTACTTGTGACATATGCCAACAAACATACTCGCTCATCGCATCCAAATGGTTATTTTTGGATTTACATAGATTCTCTCTGCCGGTTCTGCAGAAATAGCACGTATTGCAAAATTGCGAAAAGTTTAATGTAACCCTGTCTCCCGCTTTGATGCCATACTTTTCCGCTTTTTTGCCTGCTTTTTCAACTACCCCGGAAAGCTCATGCCCCATTGGCAGCGGAAGCCTCTTTTCAATGATCGGCCTAAGCTCTCCTACTTCGCCTTTGATAATATGCGGATCGGAACCGCAAATCGAGGAATAGGCTACTTTGACTAAAACCTCTTCATCCCCCGGCTCTGGTTTTGGCACATCTAATAAAGCAAGTTCGCCATAAGTCCCCTTTGCCGGATCGCCGAGTGACATCAATCGCAACGACTTCATATAAAACGCCTCCTCAAACATACTTACCAGATCGTGTATCCGCCATCTACCAAAAGATCCGCACCTGTAATATACGTTGCCAAATCGGATAGCAGAAAGACAACTGCGCCTCCGATTTCATCCATTGTGCCAAAGCGGCCCAAAGGCACATCCTGAGCGAGCACGTCCAGAAGTTCCTGCGGAATCGCATCATGTATCCCCGAAAGCATGTACCCGGGGCTTATGCTGTTAAAACGGATACCTGCCTTGGCAAAATCCGCAGCAAAACCCTTCGTCAGATGCGCTACCCCTGCCTTTGAAGCAGCGTATGCGACCATGTGGCGGTTCTTGGTACGATTGATGATATGCCCGGACATGGATGCGGTATTGACGACGGCTCCTGTCCGTTTGTTATCCCGCATCCAAAGCGCGACGGCCTGATTCACCAGAAACATTCCGTTTAGATTGATGTCCAACAGCCGCTTCCACTTTTCATATGGAAGATCACCATTGTCTCCCGAGACAATGACGCCCGCATTGCTGTGCACCAAATCGACCGATCCAAATTCACGCAGGATGGCCGCCATCATTTCTTTCACACCTGACGGATCTGATACATCCGCCTGAACGGCTATGGCCTTGACACCATACTTCCTGCTAAGATAGTCCGCGTTCGTTTTTGCGGCCTCTACATTGATATCTACTAGCGCAACATCGGCGCCCAGTTCTGCGATAGCAGCGGAGGTCGAACGGCCAATCCCTCCCGCCGCACCGGTCACCAAAGCTTTTTTTCCACAAAAATCCAGCCTGATCTTAATCGATTGAAGCTGATCTATTCCAACTACTGATGACATACCTTCCCTCCTTTTTTAGAGCAGCGACCGCATGTTTTTCTCAATGCCCTCCGCGTCGTATTCGTTCAGGCGATAAAGGTAATCTGCCGTTGCGATAGGCACGAATTGATTTGGTGCCCCCAGAATTTTTACTTTGCAACAGATTCCCGCTTCCGCCAAAACCATCGATACGTGGGATCCCAACCCGCCGATAATGTTGTGATCATGCGCTATCACAATCCGCCCGGTTTTCGCAGCCGCAAGAACTGCAGCTTTATCCAATGGCTTAATCGTATGCATATCGACTACCCTGATATCGGCACCGCATTCTTCTTTTATCTTCTTGGCAGCATTCAACGCATGATACACCGTAACCCCTGCGGCAATGATCGCTCCATCGTCTCCCTCATTTGCAATGATCGCCTTGCCGATCTCGTAAGGAGTTCCTTCCGGGTAAAGCGCCTGCTTTGCTTCCCGTCCGAGGCGTATGTAAATCGGACCCGGCCAATTCATGCTTGCTTCCAAAACCTTTACAACCTGAAATGGATCCCCTACCTCTACTACGCACATATTGGCCATACAGGCAGTGATTCCGACATCTTCAAGCCCGCAATGAGTGGCACCCATTACGCCTGCCGAATAGCCTCCGTTGCTGCCAATGAACCTCACCGGCAGATTGCCATAGCATACATCTGATCGGATTTGTTCACATGCCCGCATAGATAGGAAGGGTGAAAATGAAAACACGAAAGGAATGAAGCCCTCATGGGCAAGACCCGCCGCCATGCTCACTGCATTCTGCTCGGCAATTCCGGTGTTAAAGGTCCTGTCTGCAAATTTTTCCCTAAACCCGATAATTCTAGATGAATTGGCCACGTCAGCCGTTACGACGACAACCTTCTCGCATTTTGTTCCCAATTCAACTAGATACGCTCCAGCTACGTCTCTTGCCGCTTTGATTATTTGCCCTGCGCTCATGGTCATTCCCATATCTATACCCCCCATTTAGCCGCAAACGCAGCGTCCAGTTCATCCACTACCTTTTTGTACGTGTCGTCGTCCAGTAGCCCGGCATGCCAACTTGGCTCATTTTCCATAAAGCTCACGCCTTTGCCCTTAACCGTGTTGGCGATTATCATGGTGGGAATATCGCTCTGCACAGGAGGCAACACCTCAAAAGCACCGATAATCTCTCCGATATCATGCCCGTCAATTTCAAGCACATTCCAGCCGAAGTTCCTTAACCGCTCACCAAGCGGGTCGATATTCATAATCTCCGTGGTTTTCCCATCAAAGGAAAGCCGATTCTTGTCTACCACCCCGACGAGATTGCCCAGCTTAAACTGACACGCCGACATAAACGCTTCCCACATACTTCCCTCGTTTATTTCGCCGTCACCCATCACCACATAAACCCGGCTGGGCGATTTGTTCATTTTTAGTGCGGCGGCCACCCCACAGGCTATCGGCAGCCCATGCCCGAGCGAGCCCGTCGAAACCTCAACATGCGGGTTGATTAGATTGCACGAATGCATGGCAAACCTGCCGTTATCCTGCGCATACTCCGCAAATATCTCTTCAACCGTATAGCAACCTATGGCAGCCTGACTTAGCGAAGTGACGAGCGACGCATGCCCTTTGGATAATACGAACCGGTCCCTGTCCGGCATTTTCGGCACCGCCGGATCATATTTCATCTTGTACGTCCACAGTACCGTCATGACATCTGCCACGGACAGGTCTCCCCCAACATGTATCATGGTTTTTGTCGCCAGTTTGAGCACGTTCTTTCGTGTCTCAAGCGCTTGCTTCTCCAGTTGCATTATCAATGAAGTTTCCGGCATCTTTCTACCTCCTTCTCTGCAAAGCCTTTATCATTCATAATCAGAACATTTGATGAGGATTTTATTGTTCTTTGATTCGAGGAATAAATCGAACGCCTCTTCCGCCTTGCTCAACGGCAGTACTTTCGTAACGATTTTATCCAGCTGCATGCGCGGGATTAAATCGATTACACGTGGATAATTATAAATGGTTGTAAAAACCGTCTGGATCCGCGCCTCTTTCAGATAGAGCTGAAACAGGTTTACTGGCAATTCGTAATCCATCGGAAATACGGCAAAATAGACAACCTTTCCGCGGTAAGCAATCATCTTGAGCAAGGGCGGAGCGGCGCTGGGAACCCCTGCCGCATCGAATATCACATCGAAACCCCGCCCATCGGTGATTTCCATTGCACGCTCATGCAGATTCTCTGAAAATGGGTCTATAACATGCTGCGCACCGAGCTTTAGAGCCAATGCTCGTTTTTCCGGAACCGGATCGATCGCCGTCACTTTTGTTCCACCCCTGAGCAGAATCAAGTTCAATAAAATGCTGCCAATGCTGCCCACTCCGGAAATAGCGACAGAATCTCCTATTTTTATATCCGCTAGATCGATGCCGTCCATGGCAGATACCGTCGGTTCAGCCAGACAATAATACATCGTATCGATTCCGCTGTTTTCAGGTATCTTAAACAGCATATTAGGGCGTACCACCGCATACTCTGTAAATCCGACCGATGTTTTGTATTTATTGGTGCAAATATTGTCGTTTCCACGCTTGCATTGTTCGCAGTAGCCGCAAGGCCCCATCATATTGAGCACTACTTTGTCGCCAACCTTATATCCGTATTTCGCGGCAGCATCGGTAAGATCAACGATTGTTCCACAGCTCTCGTGCCCCATTATCCAAGGGGGCTTAATGCCATACAGTCCCATTGTGACGATATGTACATCGGTTGCGCAAAAAGCACAATAGTCGATGCGCACTTTAATTCCATCGGGAATATTGATCGTCGGCTCGTCGACATCTCTTAGCTCACATTTCGAAGGAGCAGTGTATACGAGTGCTTTCATATTTGCCTCCCCACTATTTAATTGTTAAGTGTGAAATCTTATTGTTCAATTTTAATGAAAGTATGCGAAAAAAGCGACTTAGAAAATCTATCATTATGGTTATATATTTTGTCATTTTTTATTCGATTGGTCATAAGGCTCTCACTATAGGTTTGAAATTTTGATATATATTGATATTTTGACATAGAATAAGACCGCACTGGTGCGGCCTTTACTTTAAGTGCAAGAACAAATTACGCTGGAACCTTTACTCAAACAATATGCAGCAGATGATGCCACGCGGCTATACCTGGTCTTCAATCCATTGTAGCATAACCTTTGCATGCTGACCGGAAGCCTTAGCCGCAAAAGCATCCTCACATTTATCGTAGGGAAACAGCCCGGTTATCACGTCGCCGATCTGCAGTCTTGGCAATAGTTTCACGGCAGAAGCGAAGCCGTTTGACGGAACATATACCGCATGGATTGAGGCGTTTTTCCAATACAATTGAAATAAATTGATGCCAATCTCAAAATTCATCCCGTACAATCCAAAGAAAACGCAACTACCACCCCTTCTTACCAATTGAAAAACGGATCGCGCGCTCTTTTGATCGCCCGAAATTTCGATAACGCTATGAAACCCTTCGCCGTTTGCCGCTTCCATCATCGCTTCGAAAGCGTTTTTGTCAGCCGGATTTATAACCTCATGCGCGCCTAACCTTTTGGCCAGCTCACGCTTGCTTGCAACAGGCTCCGCTACCACAATCTTGGCCGCGGGAGAAAATTGAGCCAATTTTAACATGATCGAACCCATCGCGCCGCATCCAAGCAGAAGCACCGATCCGGCATTCGGAACATTCGCTTTGCGCAGGCCATACTGGCACATCATCACTGGTTCGCTAAGGCAGCCCTCCTTCAACGAAACATCCTTGGGCAGTTTATAAAGCTGCTTCGGCTTCACAATCGTGTATTCAGCCATAAAATCCATCGTCGTATGCGCCTGGCCGCAATACGTACTATTGCCGTTCCTGCAATCGTCGCAAGTGTCGCATACGCTTCGAAAATCCAGAGCTACTCTGTCGTTCACCTGCAGCATATCTGGATCTACAGCGGAACCGACCTCTACGATAATGCCCGAGGCCTCGTGCCCAAATCTTCCGTTAATCGGACGACTCGCGTCGCCCTTTACCATCATCATGTCAAAACCGCAAATGGACGAATACGCAATCCTAACGATAACGTCATCCGGCTGCGTTATCTCGGGCATTGCAAATTCTTTAAGCAAAATATTTCCGCGTTTATCTAAGCAAACTGCCCTCATAATACCTCGCGCTTTATCTGCTTTCTAAATTGCGAAGGAGACATCCCCTCATGCTTTCTAAAAAGCTGACTCATATACTTTGTGTTGCTTATGCCCACCATCGGACCAATATCAGAGATTTTGGCATTCGTTCCCAGCAGTTTTTTTATCTCGTTGATTCTGATCTGGTTAACGTATTCAGCAAATCCTAGTCCGGTTTTTTGCTTAAATAGCCTGCTCAAATATGCTGTGCTTACAAAAACTTCCTTCGCTATGGCGCTTAGAGTAATATCTTGAGACAGATTGTCTTTGATATAGGAAACGGCACTTTGTATAACCGGATGCTTATTCTGGCTGGAACTTTTTATGTTTTGTATCAATCGGTCGAAGATATCGATTGACAATTGCCGATATTGCTGAAGACTGTGAAACGAGCTGTGAAGCACCTCCGATATATATTTACCCTCTGTCAGGTTATAGATTTCTACAAGATAATTGTATTGAAACAGTAAATGTGTCCATGCGAGCGAAAACACTTCGAATGACAATGTTTTTGAAATGGCGGAATAGAGCTCATCGATCGCTTTATAAAGACACCTCTCGTCCTGCCTGTTAACAGCTACTGACAAGCTATTAATCTTATCCACGATTTCCTCGCGTTCAAATGTTCCTTTATTTTGCGCAATCCATTCCCACTTCAAAATCGGAATGTCGCTGACAAAAAAACGATATTCATTTAGCTTCTTTAATTTTTTACACGCTTCGTAAATATCTAATATTCCAACCCGGCTTGAGAAGACCTCCAGCACAAAATGCGGCAGTTCCAACGAATCCATTACCGCATTGATTTGAGAATGAATGCCCGCCCATTCCGCGTCTTCTAACGCGGCGTCCCCCTTCATGATGATGCATAGATTCTTCTCCTGCCATATACAGGCCAACGTATCCGCATATTTGTTTAGCGCTTGGTAAAGCTTTGAAAACAGCGCCGGCAATTTGGAATAATACTGGTAAAAAGACTCATGAAAGCAACTCTCCGGAGATGCGACTGCAACCCAAACCAAATCTGATGGCTGTACAAATATGATATTTTGAAAATCATCTGTAATGTACGGTGAGTCCAGCGCTGGCAATAATCCATTGACAATTTCAGAAAGCAAAGGGGCCTTCCCAATGGCAAAGCCTTTATTGGGATAATTTTTTTCCGAACAATTCCGTTCCCAGTCGCTGCCGGCTTTTTTAAGCGCCTCAATCAAATCGGTCATTGTAAAAGAATATTCCGGCAAAACAGCGCTTATTTTCCCATGCTGAACATGCTGGTACTCCTGTATATTGTCGTCGTCGATCAGCAAAATAAACTGTGTCTCGTAATCCGTCGCCCTGCCTTCCTGCAGCAAATTGAGCCCGCTCCAAAAACTCATATTTTGGCGGATGATCACTATTTGCGGAGACAATTCCTCAATGAGCGATTTGCCTACAATTGTATTGGCTGACTGCCCTATGATCTTGAAGGTTTCGGAACATTCGAAAAGAGCGTGCTTAATTTTATTAAACACCTTATTCAAGTTTGTAATGACAAATACTGAATATGGCATATCGTCTGCTTCAAACCAGTCTTTACTTGATATATAGTTAAAATCGGCATTTTTTATGGATGATATTTCTTCATGAAATCTTAGGTTGTAATTATACCCTCCCCGTTCCATATTGTCAAACGATGCGCCTCAGGCCAATACATTCCGTTCAATTGGGCTGCGGACGCACATGTTCCCTTGGCACAGATTGAAAGATTTTCCTTACGACCCTTTTTTGCAGTCTGAAGCGCCGCAAACGCGGCGCTTCTCTGTCTTTTCATGCCGGTTCGCCGGCATCCTATTTGCCATAACCCTGCGCGAGGTAATCCTGATAGTACTTTTCGACGTTGTCTTTAGTCACGTTTTCAAAGGGCACGATGTTTTCCTTGGGCGGGGTGCCGCCGTTGAGAATTTCCATCATGACTTCGCTGGTTTTCTTGCCGATGGCGTCTCCATTCTGGAACACGGAGAGGGTCATCTCGCCGTTTCTGATGGCCACGCAGGCGTCATAGCTGGCATCCACGCCCACCACCATTACGCCCTCCAGACGGTTTGCGCCCTTGAGCGCTTCAACGGCGCCGAGGGCCATTTCGTCGTTGGCGGCCACGATGGCATCAAACTGGTCGAAGCGCTGTATCCAGTTTTCAGTGAGGGACATGCCCTCCGCACGGACATAGTTGCCTGTCTGCTGATCTAAAAGCTGCACATCGGTGCGCACCTTGAGGCAGCCATCCTGGAAGCCTTCCCAGCGGGCGGTGGTGTGTGCGAGGCCCGGCGTACCTCCAAGATACAGCACTTTGGCATTCTGGGGCAGCACCTCGGCAAGGTAATCGCCCTGCATCTTGCCCGCATCGTAATGGGAAGCACCCACGTAGGTATAGTCCCCGCTCTCCGCCGCGATCATGCTGCAAATGACGGGTATCCCCGCATCATTGGCCGCTTTAATGCCAGGCACGACGCCTGCGTAGTCCACGGGGGCCAATATGATCAGGTTCGCACCCTGCAGGATGAAGTTATCCACCTGATCTATTTGGCGCGCGATGTCCAGGTTGGCATCGTTCATCAGCAGCTTCACGTTCGAATTCTGCGAGGCATACATGGCAAACTGATCGGTGGTGTATTTGCACCAGCGGTCGGTGTCGGCGATGTTCGAGTAGCCCACCACAAACGCATCGCTCCCCCCGGTGGCTGCGGGTGCCGCTGCCGAGGGAGCGGGTGCGGCTGCCGATGCTGGGGCCGGCGACGCCGTGGCGCCAGGGCCGCTGCAGCCGGTCAGCAAGGATAGACACAGGCACACCACTAGAACGGACGCAAATAACTTTTTCATTTCATTTCCTCCTTAATAGTTGGTTATCCAGATTTTCAAACCGTTTGAGGTTTATAGCTTTTTTTTTAGCTTGGAGTGCTTCGTTTGCACATCCAGAATGACTGCGAGCACGATGATGATGCCCTTTATGATCTGCTGCCAGTAATAGCTGATGCCCAGCAGGCTCTGCACATTGTTTATGACGCCCACGATGAGCGAACCTATCAGCGTTCCCGATACGGTGCCCACGCCGCCCGCGAGCGTCGTACCGCCCACCACCACCGCTGTGATAGCGTCAAACTCATACCCCACGCCCTGCGATGGCTGGCCCGAATTAATACGAGCCATGAGCACGAGGCCTGCGATAGCCGTGAGTATGCCGTTGAGCAGAAATGTCTGTATGGTGACAAGCTTGACGTTGATTCCCGAGGCCTCCGCCGCCGCTACATTGCCCCCACAGGCCACCACATAGCGGCCAAACTTCGTTTTGCGCATGAGCAGCGAGCAAACTAAGAACGCTACCGCGAGTATGATGATCGGCATGGGCAGCCCCAACATAGAACCCTGCCCGATGAAAATAAAGCTGCCGAGATCCGTGATGGGTACCGCATTGGTATAGAGCAGCACCGTACCGCGCGCCGCCGTGGTCATGCCGAGCGTCATTACAAAGGCGGGTATTTTAAACTGCGAGATGATAAAGCCGTTGATAAACCCCACCGCACAGCCCACCAGCAGGCCGGTGAGCACGGCGAGAAATATGTTTTTCGTGCTGCTCATCACCGCGCAAGCGAGGCAGCCGGTGAGCGCCGCCACCGAACCCACTGATACGTCGATCTGCCCAAGAGTGATGACGAACGTGGCCCCCAGCGCCAGAAGCGTGACTACAGAGAGCTGTAAAAGCACGTTGAGCAGGTTTTGCACCTTTAAAAAGGAGGGCGACGCAAAGGATGCCGCGACAAATATCAACAGAAAAATGATGAGCGTACCGTATTTTTTGTATATGCTTCTCATACATAGCGTCCCCCTATTACGATATAGCCAGATGCATGATGGTTTCGGAGGCAGCCTCGGCGCGAGGCAGCTCGCCGCGCATCAACCCCTCGTGCATCACCACGATGCGGTCACTCATGCCCAGTATTTCGGGCAACTCGGAGGATATCATAACGATAGCGATGCCCTGCCCCGCAAGCTGGCACATAAGCCTGTGTATTTCCGCCTTGGAGCCCACATCGATGCCACGGGTGGGCTCATCCAGTATCAATACCTTCAGCTCGCCCAGCAGCCATTTAGCCAGCACCACCTTTTGCTGATTGCCGCCCGAAAGCGACGCGGCCTCCTGATTTTGCCCCGCGATCTTGATTCGCAGCAGCTCCACCATCTCCCCTACCCTGGCCTTTTCCCTGCGACCCTCTATCCATGGCCCTTTCGCAAAGAGCCGGAGGTTGGCCAACGATATGTTTTCGCGCACAGGGCGGCACAGCACAAGTCCCACGGCCTTGCGATCCTCGCTGACCATAGCGATGCCGTTTTGTACGGCATCCCGGGGGCGGCGTATGCGCACCGGCCTGCCATGCATAAAGATTTCTCCGCCGGTGATGGGGTCGAGGCCGAATATAGCCCTCGCCACCTCTGTGCGGCCCGCGCCCACCAGGCCCGCGATGCCCAGTATTTCGCCCGCGCGCACCTGAAAGCTGATATCCCGGAACAGCCCTTCGGAGCAAAGATTTCTGACCTCCAGCACCACATTGCCAATGGGCACGTTCTCCTTCGGAAAAAAATTGTCGATGGTGCGCCCCACCATGTGCTCTACAATGCGCTGCTGCGTAAACTCCGACGCCGGGCCGCTGACGATCCACTTGCCGTCGCGAATGACCGTGATATCGTCGGCGATACGGAATATCTCGTCCATCTTGTGGGTGATGTAAATGATGGCGATGCCCTGCCGCTTGAGTTCCGCCACCTGCGCAAACAGGATTTCCACCTCTTTTTCGGTGATGGCCGAGGTTGGCTCATCCATGATGATGAGCTTTGCCTCGCGTGACACCGCCTTTGCGATCTCGATCAGTTGAAGCGAGGCGACGCTCAGATCCTTCATTTTGGAACGCACGGGATAGCTCAGCCCGATGCGTCGCAGCACTTGTTCAGCCTCGCTGTACAGGTCTCCGTGGTGGATGAGCAGCCGGTTCTTCTGCATGGGCTCACGGCCAAGAAATATGTTTTCCCCTACTGTCATCTCAAGTATGGGGCTCAACTCTTGATGCACCATGGCAATGCCGGTATTCAGGCTCTCCTTGGCGCTGCCAACGGCAAGCGGGCCGCCATCGAACCATATTTCGCCGGCGTCTACCTGATATTGCCCCGAGAGCACTTTCATGAGCGTCGATTTGCCGGCGCCGTTTTCCCCCACCAGCACATGTACGCTGCCTCGCCGCACGTTAAGCCGCATGTCATCCAGCGCTATCACGCCGGGGAACACCTTGCGGATGCCCTTCATTTGCAGGATGTATTCACGCGTATCTTGACTCATGGCCGCATCCTTTCGTTGGGGTGGTGTGAGATCTCCGCCAGGGAAGCGTGTGCCCGCGCGGGGAAACCACTGCATCGCGGTGCAGGATCGTACCCGCGCGGCGCGCGGCTATATGTTGCGCCAGCAGATTTCTGTCAGCTTATCGGTAAGCCTGCGCTTGGTATCCCCGTTGCGCTTGGGATCACGGTCTGCTACCCACGTCTTTTCCAGCGCAAGCAGCTCCGCCTTTTCAGCGGCGGTTATCCGGCCACGCTTTTCCTCGCTGTCCATCCAGGTGTAGAAGTTGCCGATCCAGCGCTTGTCGTCGCCCAGCTTTTCACTATGGCGGAGCGTAGAGCCCGGGTTCATACGCATATGGTTCAGGCGCGATGGCGTGCCGTTGATGGATACCTCATAGAGCAGGTCGGCACGCCCCAGACCCGGCTGATCCGGCATGGCTATATCCTTTTCCACCATGTCTGCCTGCACGGAACACCCCACCACCTTGCCAATGAAAAGGGTATTGTTGCTGAGGGGATAGCTGTCGAGAATCTTTACCTCCAGATTGGACACGCATTCCTCGATACTCGGCGGCGCCACCTGCCGACTGGGGAAGGGGGTGAGCTTTGCCACCTCTATCTCATTGATACCCGGCGGCAAAGGCATGGTGGCCACCAGCGTCTCCTGCATAAGCTTGGCGGGGTAAAAACTTACCACGCACTCCTTATGCAACAGCAGGTTCTTGCGGGTGTTGCGGCGATTGTGTACATTAAAGCAGAAATACCATCCGCAGTCTGCCGGCTCACCCCACATGGCGGTGCCCATACTGATGGGCGCGCTGTTCACGTTACCATACTGATCCATGGTGTTTACCAGATAGCAGGCGACGGGCGGCTGTATCCAACGATGCGAAAAGCCGGTATCCTCATAGGAAAGTATGATATCGCCCATATCGAACTGATCGTTCTTTTCCACATCGGCAAATATCTGTTGCACATCAAAATATTTAAAATCCATGGGTTGGCTCCTATCTTTATTGTTTTGCTTCATCCGTGTCAGTGCATCACGTTTCCACCGGCAATCAGCAGGTCTGTGCCGGTGAGGTATGTGTTCTTTTCGCTCGCGAGGAAGCAGGCCAGCTCCGCGATTTCCTCCGGCTCGGCGGCGCGGCCGATGGGCACATTTTTCATCAGGTCGTTGATGAGCGCCTTGGCGCTGGTGCCCTCTTGCTTCGCGCGGTCGGCCATACCATTTTGGAACAGCTCGGAATTGGTGTATCCAGGCGACATTGAGTTGCAAATAATATTATACTTGGAAAGCTCTATGGCGAGTATTTGCGTCAACATCGGTATGGTAGCCTTGGAAATGCAGTACGGACCGTTGGCGTATTCCCCCTGTGTACCAGACTGGGACGCCGTGTTGATAATACGCCCGTACTTTTGCGGAATCATGATTCTTGCCGCAGCCTGACTCACGAGCAACGCGCCCTTGGCGTTCACATCCATACTTTTATACCATTGCTCCTCGGTGATCTCCGTAAGCACCTGCGCGATGACAATGCCGGCATAGTTGCACAGTATGTCGAGCCGCCCGAATTCCTCCACGGCCCTTTTAAAGCCCGCGTCCACCTCGGCCTTGTCGCTCACATCCATCCTCACGGCGATGGCGCGGCGGCCAAGCGCCCGTACGGCGGCGGCGGTTTTCTCGGCGGCGGCCAACTCGATATCGGCGGCGATGATATCGGCGCCATAGCCAGCCATCTTCAGGCAGGTGGCCCTACCCATCCCCCGGGCTGCCCCGGTAACCAGCGCGATGCGGTTTTGCAGCATAGTGGGTTCCTCCGTTCTATTTTCTTTTATGATATGACCAAACTGACCACGCGCGGTCAATCGTATTCTCCGGGATAGCAGAGGCCCCACTGGGCGCGCGCGGCGTCCAGTATCCTCATAACGCCTATTGTCTCCTCCAGCGGCAGCAGATCACTCTCCAACTTGCCCGCTTTCAGGCAGCGCATGGCCTCCTCAGCCTCGTAGCGATAGCCGCGCCCGTCCATAGGGACATGTACCCTTTCCACGCGGTCGTGATTGCCCGGCAGTAGTTTTTGCTCCATGGTGAGCACGGCGTCCTCACAGTCCATAAACGGCATACGCACCTGAATGTGCCCCTTTGTGCCTGCTATCCACATCACCTGCGGGGTCTCTGTGAGCATGGAGTCCATGATGACGGCTTGCTCACCGCCCGGATAGCGCAACACGATGGTAGACTGTTCATCCACCCCTGTTGGGCCAATCGAGGCCATGGCCTTGATTTCGGCGGGTTTGCAGCCGAAGATCATAGAGGCATAGTTGATGGCGTACACGCCCACATCCAGCATGGCGCCGCCGCCCACCGCGCGGTCGAACTGCCGCATCGGTTTGGCGTAATCCACGTCAAATAAAAAGCCCTGATCCAGCATCGCCATTTTGACATCGCCTATAGCCTTCTCAGCCAGCCATTTGCGTACTACACCCGCCATGGGCAGAAACCGGCTCCACATGGCTTCCATGAGGAAGAGCTTTTTCTCCCTTGCCTTATCCACCATGCGCTGCGCTTGCGCGGCATTGAGAGCGAATGGCTTTTCGCAGACGCAGGGCTTGCCGGCATCCAGCGCCTGACACACCACATCCGCATGATCGGGGTTTAGCACGGATATATACACGATATCCACATCCGGGTCGGCAAACAACGCGGCATTGTTTCCATATGCCCTGGGAATGTTATGCGCCTTCGCAAATGCCTGCGCCTGCTCCAATATGATGGAGGACACAGCCTGCACTACGCCGTCTTCCGTGTATGTCATTCCCTCGGCGAAGCGGTTGGCTACCCAGCCAGGTCCGACGATACCCCACCTGATTTTGTTCATACCCTTCACTCCTTCGGTTATTATGCTGTTTGGGTTGAGTGCTGCAATCTGAACCACTTTTTTAATACGCAAACGGAAATATACGATATATAGATTGGCTTGTGGTCAATTATAGGCAGATACACGCGCAAGCGTCAAATAATTTTATATAAAACGTTTCTGTAAAATATTTAATATAATTTATATTTTAACAATAAATCTACAAATCCTAGATATTTACATCTGTTTTGCCAAATTTCCACTTGCTCCCCCTTCTCGCCAAAATCGGTATTTGATAGTATAATAAAAATCATTAAAACGTTTCGCTTAACTGGTGGCGGAGCATGCGCGCCGATGAGAGCCACGGGCGAACCGGCAGGAGGAAATCATGGCTACGATCAAGGATGTCGCCAAAAGGGCCGGCGTCTCCATTTCCACCGTATCCAACATCATCAACGGCAAGGGCGCCTCACACGGGGACACCTATGACCGGGTGATGAAGACCGTAGAAGAGCTCAAGTACCGGCCCAACTTCGCGGCGCAAAACATGCGCTCCAACAGAATGCGCACCGCCGGGGTACTGTTACCCAGCCTAGCGCAGCCCTATTGCGATATATACGAAGGCATATTGAAAACGCTCGACGCGAAAGCATTTCATACCGTTCTCAAGCTTACCGACAACAATGTGGCGCTGGAAACGGAGCAATTGCACCAACTTTCCAATATGGGGATGTGCGGCATCATCGTGGCGCCCGCCGACTCCTCCAATCCGCAAAAGTACCGCGATGTGCAGGAAAAAGGCGTCCCCTTGGTATTTGTGGAGCGGGATGTGAAGGGCATCGATTGCAGCAAGGTTCTCTTTGACAACGCGACGCTCGTACAGGAGACCGCGCGCGAGCTGCGGAGCCGGTATAGTCCGGCGGAAGTCGCCCTGATACGGGTGGAGGACGCATTTTCCTGCGACGATGAATGCGAGCAGGCATTCCGCGCGGTTTTTAGCCATGAGGCGGATATCTTGCGCCTGCCCAGCAACCGCAACACCGCCATGCTGCCCCTGTACGCAGCGCTTGAACAGCGCCTCGGCACCGTCAAATGCCTGCTGTGCACCAGCATGAGCTTTGCGCAGGCAGCGTGCGATGCCGCCGATCTGCTGCGGATTGATCTTGAAATTTACGCGCTCGGATACGATGAATGGTGCCTGACCAACCCCTATCGCCACATACATCCCATCCACCGCAACTCAATGTTTGCGGGTATACAGGCGGCGGAGCAGCTCAGTGCGCTCATCGACCTGAAATATCAGGCTACGCATCAAACAGTGCGGGTGCCATCCAAGGTGTTTCACCCCGGCGAGCCCACGCACCGCAGCCAAACGGGGGGCGAGCTGCGCCTGCTGATGCTCGACTGCGACACGACCGACGTGCTTGAGCGGCTGTCCCACAGCGCCCGGCGGCATTTCGGGCTGAACATTTCGTTTGACAAGCGGCCGTACCGCGAGCTGAAAGAGACACTGCTCGCGCAGACGGCCAATGCCACAATGGATTACGACATCGTCATGATCGATATGCCGTGGCTCGCGCATGTGGACGGCAGCGGATACCTGTATGATCTTGAACGCGAAGTACCTGAACTGCGCAAAAAATATATGCCGCGGATCGGCGACGCGTTTTTCCGCCTTGTAACGCGCAACAACGTGATCCCGCTGGTATCCGGCATACAAGCCATCTACTACCGTACGGACTGCTTTACCGACCCGGATATCCGCGCCGCCTTTCAAAAGCGATACGGCTTTGAACTCAATGTGCCGCGAAGCTGGACGGAATACAACACCGTATGCCAGTTTTTCACACGCGGCCAAAACCCGCAGTCTCCCTTTGAAACGGGCACCAGCATGGCGTTGCACAGCCCGTCGTCACTGGTACACGAATTTTTGCCACGCCAATGGTCCTTTCACGGTGCGCTACTGGATGAAAACGGGCGCGTGGCACTGGATCAGGACGGCAATGTGCGCGCGCTGAACAATCTGCGCGAAACCCATCGCTACGCGGCGGGTAACCAAGGCGACAGAAATCTGGACGATGAGTTTTTCGGTCTTCTGCTTTCGGGGGAAATCCCCATCGTAAGCGGCTTTACCTCGCATTTTCATCCGGAGCGCCACCGCAATCCGGATTACAGCAAATTCATCTCCATCGCGCCCATGCCGCAGGGGCGCTGTGTGCTGGGCGGCTGGGCGCTGGGGGTTAACCGCCACTCGAGGCGGGTAAGTCAAAGCTGCCACTATCTTGAATGGCTGCTGCTCGATCAGGTTTCCATCGCGAATATGCGCATGAATGGCTGCATTCCCACGCTGGCCGTTCACCAAAATGCCGATCTGCGCAGCCAATATACTTGGCTGAACCTGATGAACGATGCTTTTACAAAGGGAGGCAACCGCGAAATGGTATACAACCACCGCAGGCGGCTTGTGGATAATGAGGCGGTGGATGACATACTGGCCCGCGCCATAGAGGGCGCGTTGTATACAGACGCCGATTCGTTTGAGCTTTTGACCGAGGCCAAGGAAAGGCTCCGGGAGCTCATAACAGGGAACTGAGCCCCGCGACAATGCCCCGGCACAAAAAACAAAGAGATTGAAATGCTGTAGCCAGCACTCCAACCTCAGCTGCCTGTGATAATTAAGAATGCAGAATGTAGAATTGGAGCATATAATCCGCACTTATCATTCTGCATTCTTCATTCTGTATTCTTAACTTCGTTTCTTCCTCCTGCTTACCACCAGCGCCACTATCACCGCGGATATGCCAAGGAAGAAATATCCGCCGGACGCGTCCCCCGTCTTGGGCGGATCGACCACCTGATTGGGCGGGGTCGCTATCCCATTTACAAGCACCTTGCAGCCCGCCGCGCCTTCCGTAAACACGGCCAGGAAGTTCACCTGCCCGGAAAGCGCGCGCATGGCCGCTTCCGTCATGGTAATGCGCGTGCCGCCGCTCATGCGCTCCACGGCGTAGTCCACGCCCTTCGTCAGCGTTGCGCCGTTGGCGCTGAAGGAGGAGAACCGGCTGAAGCTGCCGTTGCTGGTGAACGCGAACCCGCCGAAGCCGGGATAGGTGGATGATTGCGGAGTGAGCGTAGGCGCGGGCGGGTCGTAGTCGTCGGAGGGAGGCGTGACCGCCACGAACTTCACAAACTGATATGTATAATCATCGATAAACGCGGTGCCGGGGAAAGCATTCCCCTCCCCGCCGGGATCGATTGCAGTCGTGTTGTGCCACCACAGGTAAGCAGCGGGGAGCTGTATGCTGTCGCTTACAAGTGCCGATGCATTATCGCCTATGGCGGTAACGGTGCCGCCGGTAATGTTGAGGCTGTCTACATAGCCGATGCCCGGGCTGCCTATACCAGCGGTGGCGGTGACGGTGCCGCCGTTTATGGCAATGGTGCCGCCTTTGTATGAGTTGCTGTTGAAGCCGCCAAGGCCCGCGCTGCCTGCATAACCAGTTGCGGTGACGGTGCCGCCGTTTATGGTGACGGTGCCGGCAGAGGCATTATAACCGCCGCCGATGCCCGCGCCGAATCGGCCGCCTGAAGCGATGATTGTGCCGCTGTTGATGGTGATAGCACCCCCGTTTATACCGTACCCGCCCTGAGGATCGCTACTGCCGCCGATGCCCGTGCCTCCAATAACGGACACAGAGTATTCGCAAGCAGCCGATAGCTTGCCCGTGCCGGATATGACCAGCGTCGTCGTTTCCCCGGCGCCGATTCCGGCATGTTTGCCGACGGCCTGCATCGTATTATCGTTGGTAATGGTCAGGTTGACCGTGCAGTCGTCGTGTATTTGTATCGGCGAGCCGGTAGAGACGCCCGAGATGTGCGCGTTATCCAGCGTGATGTTGAATGTGCCGATTTCGCTGCCCGGCTTGCCGCCCACATACACGCGGTAGATCGTGGTCGTGCCCGTAATCTCGTAGCTGTTGGCCGGGTCTTGAATCCAGATGGTGTCGGCTCCATCCATCATCCATCCGTCGGTTGGGCCCGGCGTGGGGTTGGCAAGGTCAATGGTTATGTCGGCCGCCAGCGCGGTTTGCGGCAGGGCAGCGCGCCCAGCGCCAGTACGAGTGTGAGCACGGCGGACAGTGTCCTTTTCAGGTTTCCTTTCATACTATAGCTACCTCCCATCGTCTTTTGCGATGCAGACCCTCACTGCCATAAATAAAAAAACGGAAATCTTGACAGACTTCCTTCGATTGCGCTTTCATTTTATCATTTGAGGGACGCCAAAACCACAAAAAAGAAGAAAGGTTCCCAAATTGTCACCTTCGCGGGCATATTTTTATGTTTTTTTTGTGAATGAATAACCCTCTCCGCGCTTGGGAGCGATGGTAAACCCGCTGCCCGCCAGTTTCCCGCGCAGGCGCGACACGGTTTTTTTCAACGCGTTGGCGTCATCCGTCATGGGCTGGCTCCACGCGGCCTGGTACAAGAACTCGCGCGTCAACACCTCGTTCTCGTGCTGAAAGAACACGGCAAACAGCGAAAACTCCTTGGGCGAGAGCAGCATGTCCTCACCGTTTAAAAATGCCTGACTTGATATGGTATCGAGCGACAAGGCGCCCTTTGTGATTACCTGCCCCGGTTTTTGCCCCGCGCGTTCCAGCAGCGATTGCTTGCGGGCGTTTTCCTCCAGCAGCGCAAGCTCCCTCTCTCTGGCCGCCGCGTGATCGGAAGATTTTTTCAGCACCGTAATCATCAAAATCATCATAGTGAAAGTTGTTGCTCCCAGTACGACCGCGAGCGCTACTCGAATCCAATCATACTTGAAGGTTATGAAGGAAAAAGCCTGAGAAAAGAACAGCTCAAACACAAGAAAGATAACCGCCGCAGGCAGCAGGAAACGAAACTCGACCGTTCCCATATCCCGCATAGCAGGCCAAAGCTTTTTGCGCATCATCCACGCCGCGGGCGGCAGGATGAGCGCGTTCATCAGCACGCTGATACCTACGCTCTGCCAGGTCACGATCCATTCGACGTCGTTTTTACCCGGCTGATCGAATATGGAAAGCACGCCGCCAAACATCAGCAGATAACCGGCCGCCACCGTGAGGATAAAGGCCAGCTTGATCTTAGACACATCGGCTACATGCCAGAAGTACAGCAGCGCTGCCAGCAAATATGGAAACGGCCCCAGCAGGTAAAAATGAAGCAGCGTATCGGTAACGGTAAAAATTGCGACAGTGGCGAGAACCGAAACAATCATCAATTCGATAAAGCTCCGGCGCAAGCGCTCATGAACCGCGAAAAAGCAAAGGAAAGCGCCCGACGCCATTTGCAATACGGTTTCTGCCAAGCCCCAGGTGAATATATCCGGCATGTCAACCCTCCACCCGGCCTCCGGCGGCATTTCGAGCAGCCAGAGCAAGAAGCAAAGCAGGACGCATATAGGCAGTGCGATGTAGAATTTACGATTTGTTTGCCGCTTCATGGAGTAACTTGCCCTCCATAAAAGTTTTCTTTTATTATAACAGACCGACCTGCCCATGGCTAATAGCAAAACGCCCCTGGTTCCGGGATTTAAATACGGAAGGCAAGCCCTGACATGATGCCGCTTTTCGATATGGGGGTATGGCAAAAGGGAGGGGCAACCCCTCCCTTTAACGTGAGAAACCAAGGATTATTTGAGTTTGGACACCGCGTCCTGCGCGGCATAGCGGCCGGTCGCTACGGCATGCAGGATGGCAGCGCCGGAGTACGCGTACTCGCGGAAGAAGTAGGTCGGGTTGGCGGTTTCGCCCGCGGCGTACAGCATGGGGATCGCGTTGCCGCTCTTGTCGAGCACCTGCGCGTTTTCGTTGATCACGATGCCGCCGACTGACAGCAGTATCTCAGGAATGACCTTAATGGCGTAAAACGGAGCCTTCGCAAGGCCCAGCATCTTTTCCGCGGCCTTGCCAAAATCCTCGTCTTGCTTGCCGGTCATGGAATTGTAGCGATCGGCAGTCTCTTTGAGCGCCGCCGGATCTACCTTGATCAGCTTGGCAAGCTCATCGAGCGTATCGGCCTTGAACACGATGCCCTTGGCGACGTTTTCTTCGAGCTTGGTCAGGTCCTCGTTGTTGGAATCGTACAGGCGGTAGATGTCGGGCGAGTCGCCGTCCATAATCGCATTGTACTCAAACATGTAGTGCGCCGACTCGTCGACGAGGCGCTTGCCATGGCCGTTGATCATCATGTAGTTGGCCGGCAGACCGTACTTGTTCATGCCCATGGCGTTGCCCATCGCCGCACGCCCGCCGTTAAACTGCGTGGCTGCGCCGAGCTTCTCGGCCATATCGATTCCATCGCCCACGTTGCCCACCGCCGACACGTGCCGCATGCTCTTTGCATTGGGCTCGTACTCCAGCATGCGCTCACCGTTGTCGTACCCGCCGGAAGCGATGATTACGGCCTGGGCATTGACGACGAGCTTAGAGCCATCTTTGCGCTCGCACTCAACGCCTTTGATCACGCCGTCCTGCTGGATGATCGACGTGGCGCGCGTGTTGAGCTCAACCCTTACTTTGCCGGTTTTATTGGCTTCGCTTTCGAGGCCGTTGATGATCTTCATGCCGTTGGGGCGAACGACGCCGCCCTTGGCATCCGGAGACACGGTGGCGACGTTCCATTCCAGGTAGGTGGCGCGCGCCAGATTCAGCGGCACGCCCATCGCGCGCAGCCATTCCACGTTGTTCGCGGCGTCGTCCGCAACGCGCTGGACGAGGGCCGTATCCGCCTTATCGGTGGATTTGAACATGACCAGGTCATAATGATCTTTTGCGGTAAATGCCTTTTCTTCGTCGGAGGTGGTCAGTACCACGCCCGAAGCGTGGCTGGTGGAGCCACCGAGTATGCCCAGCTTTTCGACTACGATGACGTCGACGCCCTGTTTGGCGGCCTCAACCGCCGCGCTCAGGCCAGCCGCGCCAGCGCCAATCACCACGATGGGCGCTTCGAGCGTTTCATCGGCCTGTTTGGCCACTTCGTATGCCGCCAGCTTGGTTTCGTCGCCGCCGGCCTGCGCGATGCAGTCCTTCACGCCGTTCAGCACGGCGTAGAAGGTGACCGTGGCGCCGCTGACGATATCGACGTCCATTGTCTGATGCTCTACCACGGTGGTGGCAACCGCGTTGATGGCCGCATCGCCGATGCGCTCGGTTTCGGCGTGATCCTTCGCGTTGACAGCGGTGATGGCGCTATCCGTGAACGTGACTTCCACTGTGACCGCGCCATTGTGGCCGGTTTGCGTGGACGTGTAGGTTCCTGCCGTATAGAGCGCCGCGTCTTGCGCCGGTGCGGGCTCGGGCGATGGAGCGGCAGGCACCGCGGCAGATGGGGCCGGTGCCGGCTCGGGGGCGGGCGCCGGCGCGC
>JAVBPK010000115.1:0-12528 GCA_031549625.1 Eubacteriales bacterium | reverse complement strand
ACTCTTTTTTCATATCTCGCCGAATTCTCCTTATATAAGATTTAAGATTTGAACATGAAGCACTTTGAATCCGTTGAATTTTTCGCTGATTCCGTTGCCGGTTAAATAATTCTAGATAAGGTACAATAAGTTGCGCAAATTGAGAAGCGAATAAGAAACGACATATTTGCAGCCATTTGGTAGAATAAAGTTACCACACAAAATTCTGCTAAAGGAGACTGCAAACATGTCTAAGAAAATTGTACAGTTTAACGAGGAAATCATCAAGAGCGAATTGAAGGAACTGGTGCGCAGCAGCGTAGAAGAAATGCTAAACGGATTGTTGGAACGAGAAGCCAAAGATTTAACGAATGCGGCAAAATATGAGCGGACGGAGTCTCGGGAAGGCTACAGAGCGGATCACTATGAAAGGAATCTAACGACGACTTCCGGGGATGTGACAAGGTATAAATAGTCAAAAAAAGAATGCCTTCGCTTTTGCCTGTTTTACAATACAGTAGGCAAAGTCCTTGATGGCCTTGCCTACGTGCGAATTTTAAATATATTTAATATCATCGGTAATATAGTTTTATTGATTAAAACTTGGCGGATTAACATTCGGTTTTTCAAATTGGTTGTTGCCATTTGAAAGATTAAAATAAAGCTAAGAATCTTCCGTAACGCTGAAACTCTGGTTTGAGCCAGTTTGGCTGACTTTATTAAATGCTGCGCGAAACAGGGCATTATGCCCTTCTACTCTGTTTAATAAAAAATAGATGTTTTTCGCCGGGATTATGGCATTTAGGACGATAAAGCGAAGGCTGCGAAAGTTATTTTCTCTTCTTTTTATAATCCAACAACATGGAGCGAAATTTTGCAGCGTGCAATCCTTCGTCTTCAGCAAATTCTTTAAACACCTTTACGGCGTCGTCATCGTCTTTGATTCTTTGTGCGTACATTTCAAAGTCACGGGTTAATTCCATTGAATTTTCCCACGCCCTTAAAAGCCTATCGTAGGTCGTTATTTCGATTTCATTGTTATCATGCATAAAATTGCCCCCTTATATTGCGTTACACCAAGCGCCGCTGTTAGAAAGTATTATTCCTAAAAGCAGGACAAACTATGCGCAAAGGAAGTGATTTTTATGAAAGCAATTGTTTATGAGGGTATGAGAAATGTTGGCGTTAAAAATGTAGATGATCCCCAAATTATCAAGGAAGACGACATCATTGTTAAAGTGACGTCTACGGCTATATGCGGCTCAGATTTACATCTCTTGCATGGTATGCTTCCCAGCCTTGAAAAAGGGTATATTCTAGGTCATGAGACTATGGGCATCATAGAGGAGGCAGGCAAGGATGTATGCAGGGTAAAGAAAGGCGACCGGGTGATTATCCCCTTTCCGGTCGCTTGCGGGCATTGTTGGTTTTGCCGGCATGATTTGTGGAGCCAGTGCGATAACTCAAACGAGTATGGCGAGGTCGGCGGCGTTTTTGGTTGCGGTAAAAATATGGGCAACTATGACGGCGGGCAGGCGGAATATATCCGTGTGCCTTACGCCAACGTGGGCCCCCGCATTGTGCCGGAGAGCCTTACGGATGAGCAGGTGCTCTTTGCAACGGATATACTTCCCACTTCATATTGGGGTGTGGAAAATGGCGGCGTTAAAAATGGCGATACGGTTGTTGTGCTCGGATGCGGTCCTGTGGGCCTTCTTAGTGTCAAATGGTCTTTTTTCATGGGGGCAAAGCGCGTTATTGCGGTTGACTGCGTCGATTACCGATTACTTCATGCAAAAGGGTACGGCGCGGAAATCGTTAACCTTGAAGAATATGACAGCACCGGAGAATACTTAAAAGAAGTGACCGGCGGCGGAGCGGATGTCGTAATAGATTGCGTTGGTATGGACGGAAAGATGACAGCTTTTGAATTCATTGAAACGATGCTGAGACTGCAGGGCGGCTCAAAATCAGCCATCGAAATTTCAACCCAGGCAGTTCGAAAAGGCGGCACCGTTTCCGTGGTTGGCGTTTATGGAGCAAGATACAATGATTATCCGCTCGGAGATTTTTTCTCCAGAAATATCACTCTGAAAATGGGGCAATGTCCTGCACATACCTATATTGACCGGATTATCGACTATATCGAAAAAGGGGAATTTGACGCGACCGATATCATTACTCACACGCTTCCGTTGGATAAAGGGGAACACGCCTATAAAATTTTTGACCACAAGGAAGACGGCTGTATCAAAGTGATTTTGAAACCGCAGCGTGATTAAGCTTCGTTATAGAAAAGACGCCGCTTCCTTATATAAATGTTGCGCAAAATTGCGGGTATTTTTGCATGGGAAAAATCCAAAGAGAAAGTATTGGCGTAACGCCGCAAAAAGCCTTACAATACCATTAAGCGCGAGGAAAATCAGACCATCAGGGAGCAAGAGGCGCGTAAACGAAGCGACCGAAAAGGAGAAGAAAGCGATGCAGCCATTTGAATTGGGATTGGGTTTTGCGCAAAAATTGGACGAGGCCGATCCGTTGCGCGGGTTTCGCGACCGGTTCTATGTAAGCAAAGGGCAAATTTATATGGATGGCAATTCCCTTGGCTTGTTGTCCCGGGATGCCGAAGACGCCGTCATGCATATGCTGGAAGTGTGGAAAACATATGGCATCCTTATGTGGAACGCGGAGGATGGAAAATACTTTTTGTATCCCCAATACTTGGGCGGGCTGCTTGCGTCCATAGTGGGAGCGGACGCAAACGAAGTGACAGTCACAAATTCCACCACCATCAACATACATCAATGCCTCGCTACGTTTTATAAACCCACGCCGGAGCGTTATAAGATTCTGGTAGACGAGCTGAACTTCCCAACGGACAGGCATGCTGTGGATAGCCAGATAAAGCTGCATAACTATTCGCCCGATGACGCGGTGAAAGTGGTAAAGAGTTCGGATGGCCGCGTTCTTGATGAAGACGCGATCATTGCCGCCATGACGGATGATGTGGCGCTGGCGTTGCTGCCAAGCGTGTTGTACCGCAGCGCGCAGCTGCTGGACATGGAACGCATTACCGCGGAGGCGAAAAAGAAAGGCATATGCATAGGCTGGGACTTGTGCCATTCCATAGGGGCGGTGCCGCATCAATTAAAAAAAGTGGACGCGGATTTTGCGGTTTGGTGCAATTATAAATATCTGTCCGCGGGGCCGGGCGCCGTTGCGGGGCTATACATCAATAAAAGACACTTTGGCCGGGCGCCGGGCCTTGCGGGCTGGCACGGCAATGTGAAAACCACGCAGTTTCAGCTCAATCACAAACACGAGCAATCCCACGACGCCGACGGCTGGCTAACCGGTACGGCGCCCATGCTGTCCATGGCGGCGCTTGAGGGTGTTATGCAAATTTATAAAGATGCCGGAATGGATAGAATCCGTGAAAAATCGCTCAAGATTACGGCATATATGATGTTTCTTATCGATCAGAGGCTTACAAAATACGGTTATGCTGTCGGCAACCCGCGTGAGGACGCAAAGCGCGGCGGACATGTGGCTCTCGAGCATGACGACGCGTACCGCATTTGCCTGGCGCTGAAAAAGCATGGGGTCATTCCCGATTTTCGGGAGCCCAATGTGGTGCGCCTTGCGCCGGTAGCGCTATATGTCACGTATGAAGACGTGTATCGCCTTGTCGATATCCTTGAGGAGATCGTGGTAAACAAGGAATACGAGGCGTTTTCGCAAACCCGCGCTTTGGTGGTATGATTGCGGCCAGTAATCAAACAAGCCACGCAAGGGGCAGCCGGACTTCCGATTATTTCATATACAAAAAAGCGGCGACTTCTCTGTTCTTCGCAATCTGGGTGATAACATCGTCCTGGCGATGCAGCGTCGAACAAATATACAAACAGTCGATGATCGTGTTTTGCACTACGCGCGTGGAGACCATAACCTGTTCCGGCGCATAGTGGACGATGCAAACATCGGATACGCTTTCCAGGGGCGTCTTGGCATAAGCCGTAAGGCTTATTGTTTTGGCGCCCATGGAGCGCGCAAGCGTGAACGCCTTTACTATGGCTGTCGTGCGGCCGCCGCGTGAGACGGCAATAAACACAGTACCGCGATTTGCCATACGGGCCGAAACCTGCATCAACTCGGCATCCGTAGACGCCACCGCATTCATTCCGACCCGCATCAGATGCAAATAAAAGTTTTCGGCGATGCTGGCGGAAGCGCCTAGGCCGCATATGATAATATGTTTTGCTTTTTTGATGATTTCGGCGGCTTCTCTTATTTTGCTAAAGTCGATTTGTTCCAAAGCGGTTTGCAGAGTGGATATATTACGCGAAAATACGTTTTGCGCAACAACTTCCATGGAGTCGCCTTCGTGGACTTCCTCGAAAAAAGAAGGCAACACTCTGGGCGTATGCTTGACGAGCTGTATCTTAAGTTCGCTGAAACCGGAAAAGCCAATGGTGCGGCAGAAACGTACAATGCTTGATTCGGCAATGGAAAGTTCCCTTGCCATTTGCTGAATGCTGTTGCTAATGACGCGATTCGGATCGTTCTGAATATATAAAGCTATTTTTCTGCCCACTTTAGATAGGGATGGGTAGAACGTTTGAATCGATATAAACGGATCATTTGTCATAACATCTCCTGTTTTACGCAAAGTCCTGTTTGGAAATTCTGATTAAGATAGCATATTCATTGTAGCATAGGGAAATGGGGAAGTATAGAAATTTTATTTGCATGCGATTTCTAAAATGAAACATTATTTCATTTGCATAGAGCTCAAACCCAAAAAGAAATATTATTTTTTATTTTCAAAATGATATTGAAATAATTTTCTGTTTATGGTAGCATAGGGGCATCTTAAAATTCCAACGTGTAAAACTTCAGCATCTGCAATGTAACGCACAAATGAATAATTGTATAATCCAATACTTTAAAACCTAAAGGGACAACAAATTCAATGATCTTTCTTGGAACAGGCGCCTCTGAAGCGATTCCTAATCCTATGTGCGGTTGTGAGATATGCCAAAAAGCACTTATGAGTCCCGATCCCCGGGAGAGGCGCAACCGCAGCGCATTGTTATTAGATGAGCATACCCTGATCGATTGCGGCCCTGATATCACGGCGTCTTGCGGGCGCTTTGGCGTATCGCTGCAAAGGCTCGAGAGCATTTTCCTGACGCATACGCATTCGGACCATTTTAGCCTGACAACCTTGGAATGCCTGCAAATGTGCGTCACGCCCGCGCCCAATGTGAACATATATCTTTCTGAAGCTGCCTATGCTGGTTTGCTCCGGTTGCAGGAAGTTCTTCTCGAACAGGAATATGCCAATTTTGGTGAAAACTTTTCACGCTGGCCAACATTTTGCAAATTTGTGCCTATAGAACCTTTCAGAGAATATATGATTGGGGATATGCGGGTATCCGCCGTAATAGGGAGGCACCCGGGATTATTTACAGAAGAACTTAGCTTGAATTACCTTTTTGAGAGAAATACGGGAACTGTTTTCTATGCAAGCGATACCGGCGTATTTTTCCCCGAAACATTTGCGTATTTACAAGGCAGAAAGCTGGACATTCTGATCATAGAAAACGCCTTTGGAAAAAGGAGCATTCCTTGCGATAAAGGGCACCTCAACCTCGATTATCTATACCAGACGCTGGATGCGCTTAAGGAGCAAAACTGTATCCATGCGGATACACGCATCTATATAACGCATATAGGGCATAAGGCCGGACTGCTGCATCAGGAGAGCGACGACTTGCTGCAAAGCAAATATGGCGGCAATATCTGTACCGCTTATGATGGATTGAGAATCTAAGCTGCTGGAAAGAAACCAAATTCGCGAGTAAGATTTGGAGGGGTGTACGCAATGCCGAAAGAAAAGTATTCGCGCGGCAGGTATTTGCGCAACTGGATTAAACACGTAGTGTCGAACCCAATCAATATTCTGCTGGCAATGTGCCTTGTCGTTCTGGGCTATTTGATGCTGGTTCCCCTGGTGGAAATTATCGACACCACCTTTTCTGTTGCGCGGGGCGAGGCAACGGCCTTAAAAGCCAATATCGGCGACTTTACGCTGTTTTACTGGAACAGATGCCTGGCTTCGCGCGTTAGCACCTCCATATTCTTTGATCCGCTAAAAAACTCTTTGATCGTTGCGCTGTGCGCAACCGTGCTCAGCGTAATCATCGGAACATTGGCGGCGTGGCTGTTGATACGCTCCGATATAAGACTGAAGCGGTTTTTCACGCTGGCAATCATCATTCCCTATATGCTTCCCAGCTGGTGCAAGGCGCAGGCATGGATCTCTGTATTTAAGGTCAAGTCTTTGGCGGGGGTTCCGGGTTTGCTGGAAGCGATCGGGATACCGGTGCCGGAGTGGCTTGCGTACGGGCTTGTGCCGATGGTTTGTGTTTTGGTGATGCATTATTTTGCGTATGCCTATCTTTTGGTGTCTGCGGCCCTTACTTCCGTTAACAGTGAATTGGAAGAAATGGGCGAGATAACAGGTGTGAGCCGGTTTAAGATACTTTCCAAAATCACATTTCCGCTGGTGCTGCCCTCCATTCTTTCGGCCTTTGTCCTCACTTTTTCCAAAACCATCGGCAGCTATACAATAGGGCGTTATTTAGGAACCCCTGCCCAGACCAATACGATCGCCACTATGCTGCGCGACTTTATTTCCAGCAGCAAATATCAAAACTGCGGGTATTGCCTGGCGCTTATCTTAATCTCCATATCCGCGCTGATGATTTTTTTGAACCAGATGGCGATAGGCAAACGGAAAAGTTATGCCACAATAGGCGGCAAGGGCAGCCGCAGCACTGCCATAAAACTGGGTAAAGCGCGCACCCCGATCACCATGCTGCTGTTTGTTTTCGTGGTAATCATGAATATGGCGCCCATATTGGTTTTGTTTTTCCAAACCTTTATGCTTATGCCCGGCACCTACAGCCTGAGCAACTTTACTGTGCATTTCTGGATTGGCGCGAGTAACCCCGCCATTTATGAAGGCGAAGCAGGGGTGCTACGCAATGCGCGCTTCTATATGGCATTGTGGAACACCTTAAAACTGACGGTTCTCGCCGCCACAATCTCTACCCTTGTTGGCCAGATTACCGGCTACCTGACTTCCCGCTTAAGAGCAAAGCTGGGCGGCCGCGTGCTTGAGCAACTGGTATTTGTTCCTTACCTCATGCCGAGCATAGCTTTCGGGGCCATATATCTTACCATGTTCTCCGTGCCCCGCGGTATCGTGCCCTCGCTGTATGGAAGTTTTGCGCTGCTTGTGCTTGTCAGTGTCGTTAAGAATATTCCGTTTGCCTCGCGCGCCGGGGCATCCAATATGCTCCAAATCAGCACAGAGCTTGAAGAAGCGGGGCAAATTCAAGGCATCGGCTTTTTTAAACGGTTCCTGCGCATCATACTTCCATTGGCAAAAAATGGTTTCATGTCCGGGTTTATGGTGATATTCATCGGCGTGATCAAAGAGCTGGATCTGATCGTATTGCTTGCAAAACCGGCGGATTACAACCTGCCCTTGCTGGCGTACCAGTATGGAAACGCCTACCATGAACCATATGCCAATGTAATCGCGGTTATTATGTTTATCATCGTTCTTACAACGTACCTCATCAGCAAAAAATTCTTTAAAGTCGATCTCACTGGTGGAATGGGAGGCTAATGAAAATGAGCAGGATAGAATTAAAGAACATCGACAAGTACTATGGAAAAAACCATGTCCTAAAGGACCTTAATCTTACCATAGAGGACGGGGAATTCATGACATTGCTCGGCCCTTCCGGCTGTGGCAAAACAACCACATTGCGCATTATATCGGGCCTGGAAAATCCGCAGAACGGCACGATCGAGATGAATGGCAAAACCATAGTCAAGGCCAGCGAAATGTTTTATACCGACCCCAGCAGCCGGGATATTAACCTCGTGTTCCAATCCTATGCTTTGTGGCCGCACATGACGGTATGGGACAACGTTGCTTTCGGCATGTCGGTTAAAAAGCTTACCAAGGATGAGCTGCATAAAAAAGTTGAAAATGCGCTTTCCCGCATGCAGATAGCGCAATATGCCAAGCGATATCCTTCGGAACTCTCCGGCGGGCAACAGCAGCGCGTGGCGATCGCGCGCGCCATTGTTACGGAGCCGTCTTTGCTTCTTTTAGACGAGCCGCTTTCCAACTTGGATGCCAAGCTGCGCCTGGATATGCGTTCGGAGATCAAACGCCTGCATGAAGAACTGGGAACGACGATCGTGTACGTTACGCACGATCAGGTTGAGGCGCTGACCATGTCTACCAAAGTAGCTATCTTCTTTGAGGGCGTTTTGACGCAGGTGGCTACGCCATATGATATTTATTGCAATCCCGCCAGCCTGCAGGTCGCCGATTTTATCGGCAATCCCAGTATCAACTTCATAGACGGAAAGGCCAGAATTGTAGACGAAAGGCTTGTTGTAGAATCCAGCCTTGGGCAAATTGCATTTTCAAAAGAGCAAAGAACGGATGTGGAAGTGCCTTCCGGCGAATTTGAATGTGTTTTGGGAATTCGGCCGGAGCAAGTGGCGCTGGCTGATAACGGCGTTGCGGCGACGGTGTATATCTCTCAGCCGGCAGGCTCAGAAACGCTTATACAATTGGAGCTTGGCGATAATAAACTGCTCATGAAATTAATTGGCCTTAAACGTTTTAAGCGGGGGCAGAGGCTAAATATCGCGTTTGATCCCGATATCATTACCGTATACGATAAAAACAGTGGACTTTTAATCAAGCGCTCGGTAGAAAAGGAATAAAGAAATTTGTTTTAATGGAACTCAAAAATAAAAAAGAGAGAAGGAAGGATTCAATCATGGGAAAGAAACTATTGGCTCTAACACTTGTATTCCTATTGGCTGCAACGCTTATTTCCTGTGCGCCTGCAAACCAGGCGGCGTCACAGCCTCCACCTCAAGCGGCCGCTCCAGCTCCGGCTCCTGCTGCCGGCGCGCAACCGCCACCCGCTGATGCCGCTCCCATACCGGAAGCGCCCAAAGTTGTTGAAAACGAATGGGGCATTGCCAACAAAATGAATGACGGCTCGGAGAGCGCGGATGTTCTGTACGAACTGGCAAAGCAAGAAGGCAAAGTGGTCATGTATTCTATCTCCAGCCGCTGCGCAAAAGTGGCCGAGAGCTTTAATGCCCAGTATCCTGGCGTTGTTATGGAGGCCTATGATTTAGGCAGCGAAGAAATACTTGAGAAAGTAATCAGAGAACACGAAGCCAACATTCAAAATGCCGATGTGGTGCATTGCAAAGATATGGGCGGTTCGGTATATAATGAGCTGGTACTGAACAATATCTTCCATAACTATTATCCCGACGATATCAGCGCGCATATTGACGAGACCTATAAGGAATATGCGATGCCGCTTTATATTGAACTGCTCAATGTATTCTATAACTATGAACTCAGCGATGGCCCACCGATTACTTCGTGGTGGGATTTAACCAAGCCGGAATGGGCGGGGAAATTCTACTTTACATCTTTTACCGGCACCAGTGACTATAGCGCTGTGTTTACCGCATTCACAATGCATGCGGATGCGTTTGCGGAAGATTATGAGAAAGTGTTTGGCCAAAAAATCGAATATACATGCGGGATTGAAAACGCGGGCTACGAACTCATATACCGCTTGCTCAAGAACCAGCCGCTTTATGTTGAAAACGTCGACAACGCTCTTGAGGGGATGTGTACGGCAACAGACCTGCTCATTGGCTGGGGGCCTTCTTCGAAGCTGCGCAATAATGCGTCTAAAGGCTGGAAACTTGCTATCGTAGATATTACGCCATACACGGGCATTCCAGCGCAGAACAATCTGTATATTGTTGATAATTGTCCGCATCCCAATGCAGCAAAACTGCTGGTTCGCTGGATGTTGGGCGAAAGCGACGGCACAGGCGAAGGCAATGCTCCATGGAGATCTTTGGGCGGCTGGACTGTTCGCGACGATGTCAAAGATGATGAAGGCCAACCGGCCTTGTCAGAATTAAACCTTTGTGATGATGATCTCGTATATATTTACGATAACGTCAGCGAGGTAATAGATTTTATTACGGCCAACGAGAAATAATTCATTGGCGTATCACATGCGTTTACCGGGGAGGAAGCCTCGACTTCCTCCCCGGCGAGTGTCTGGGGCTTTGTGCGGTCGTCCCGGCTTCTGCTTTGTGCAGATAGGGGAGGGAACGGCGTGTTCCATGCAAAGCACTTGCTTTGCATATTTGTTTTTATGAGGGAAATCCGGATGTTTGAAGCATACAAGCGGGTTGCGGACAAGAGTGAAAAACACAAAAGCACGACATTGCTTTACGCGTTTGTCCTGAGCTTTTTATTGTTGAGCGCGTATGTGCTTGCCTATGTGTTGGTTGCCAGGATTACGCAGGGAAGCCGCGTGCAGGATGTGGGCTCGCTGCTGGATGTCTGGGTGCTGCCCGTCGGAATCGGCACCATTGTTTCGCTGCTGGCGTGCGTTCCGATGCGTTTTATGAACAAAAAGAATATTGTTCCGCTCGCTATGGCGCTGCTGGCGTTTTATTATCTGGCTGTGCTAATCGCGATATTGTGCTCAAAAACGATACAATATCCATTGCAGGACGCATATATCTTAAGCTTTTATTTGCTTCCCTGTATTGTTCCGGGGAACCTGCTGAGCTGGTTATACTATAAAAGGCAAACGAAGAAGCAGGCGGCTGAAAGCCGGCAAGGGGATTGAAACAGATACGCCGACCCAATCATAAAGGGCGGCGTATTTTTTATGCGCGGCGGAGAAAAGGCGCGGGAACTGATTACCGCGCGGTGGAAGACGCCTCCGGCGAGGCAACCCCTTCTCCCGGTGACATGGGCAAAAAGGGCGGCAGTTCTGCGCCTGCGCGAAAATAAAAACCATCATATACACGCATGATATCCGCAGAGAACGGCGTGATTTCGTGATTGAGTTTGTTGTTTTCCCAGTGGCCGGCAAATTCGCCTGTTTCAACGCGATAAGCAGTGACGTCATACCGGTGGTGAATGCGGTGGACGGCCGTGATGCTATACGTGCCGTCGAACACCGTGCAAAGTGTGCCGTATAAATAGGCGTTCACCAAAAGCGTTTTGCCGTTGAAAAAGTATTCGTTATTGATATGCGTATTCCCTTCAGGATCCATGCGCCAGTCGCCGTTTAGATATTTTTGCGTCAGAGGCGTATTTTCCACATTGGGATCGGGTGCAAAGCCGCGCGCGTATTCCACGCGCATGTATACGATGTAGCTGTCGCTGGTTTCCGGCGTATTGTCCGCGGGGAAGCCGGTGTAAACGCCGTACAGGATGGCATACGGGTATTCACTCAATGCCGCTAACGTGACCGGATCGGAAAATGCAGCTTGAATTTGCATATATTGGCTGCCGTGCTCAAACAAAAGCGCGGTATTCTTTTGCGTATCTATGGATTCTACCGATGCAATCATTGTGACAGGCTTATGCACGAATAACGCGGGCGTGCTGCGCAGCTCGATACCGGCAGGATACACGCAGCTTTGCACGAACGAGGCGCGTTCTGCTTCCTGCTGCGCCAGCAAGAATGCGGGGTCTATCGTAGGGATTGCGCTTGGCGTAGGCGTTATTGTTACGGTTGGCGCCGGCGTGATGGCGATGGAGGCCGGCGCCAGCGCCTGTGGCGCAGGGGAGGGGTGCATCGTTTCCAAAACAGCCATGTTTACGCCGCAGGCCGTAAAAGCTAGCAACTGCCCCAAACATAGCATATAAACACATGCGCGCCAAAGCGCGTGGCCAGGTTTTTTCAAGCGTGGCTCCTCCGAAACAAGCTTTTGCATCATTATAGCAAATGATAGGCCGGAAAATGAAAAACTCTTTATGAACGGCCGGATGGCAGCGTTATTCGACATATAAGCCGGCGCAAGCCAAACGCGGCACTCACATGGCGGCGGTGGCGGTCATACATTGCTGCTATGGAGGTGAAGCCAATGTGCTGCCCAGACGAGCTTGTGGCTTCCGTTACTGCCGCGGCTGTCGCAATGGCAAAACAGCTGACGGATGACGAAATCGGCTTGCTTGCGGCTGTTCTCACGCAGTTGGCGGATACGCTCGCCACGTATGCGGAGGCGCGCAGTCGTTGCGCCGCGCAGGATACGGGCTAAAAGCAAGAGCCATATGATTTGGCGGTACGCTTAATACTTGCCAAATTCGTCGTCGCTGATAGGGATATAATCGGGGGATGAAACAGTCGCGGCCTCGCGCGCCGCGGCGGGAAGCGCGGGCCGTACCCCGTAATTGGGTGAGTGCGGGGCGCTTTGCGTTGCATGCCTTTTCGTTTGCGGATGCAGCTGGAATTGTGCTACCATTTGCTTCAGCATAGCGGCTTGCATGCTGAGCTCTTCGGTGGTAGCAGCGGTTTCTTCGGCGGTCGCGGAGTTGTTTTGCACCACCTGCATCATTTGTTCCACTGCCTTGTCTATCTGCGCGACGCCTTCCGCCTGTTC
>JAVBPK010000109.1:0-8671 GCA_031549625.1 Eubacteriales bacterium | reverse complement strand
TGGCATCATCAATTTTCACCTCATTGCGGCTTCTTTACTCGGCCCTATGGTGTCAAGCTCTTTGCAGGAAGCCTCCGGCGGGGCGTATACTTCTACGTTCCTTATGATGATCGGCTTTTCGGTCGTGGCGCTTGCACTGGTGTTTGTCACGGATCAGTTTAGCCCCACAGGCCTGTAAACCGGGGGTGAGGATGGCGGGGCGCTGGACGAGGGAATGACGACGGGGCGCTGGACGGGGGAATGACGACGGAGCGCTGCCCCATACCCCGCCAAAGAGACCAGTCCCTTTGGAATCCCGTTTTCATGGTGGGCATGACAGACTGAGGTTCGCAAGGGAAAGCTTCCAATCCGTGCCAAGGACGACATGTGCGTCCGCAGCCCACACCTTGGGCATTTTGCCGCCCGCGAGCCTGGAAGGCGAGAGGTAAAATTCCGTAATCCCGGCGAAAAACAGGGTTTTTCGGCGGCCTGCCATGCCCACATGTGGGCATGATTTCTTTTAAGCCAATCTGTTGCGCGGTATAGGGGGAAAACATGAAATTTGCCATCGAATCGAAGTTTTTTGAAGTTTTGCCGGGGGCCTGTTTTGGCGTTGTTATCGCAAAAGGGGTAGACAACACAAAAGAATATCCGTATATAGCGGAGCTTTTGGCGCAAAGCATTGCCGCGGCGGAAGCGCGCTTTCAAGAGCACAGCGTGAAAGAGGATCGGGCTATTTTGCCGTATCGCGATGCGTTTACCACGCTCGGCATTAATCCAAATAAATTCATGAGTTCGATTGAAGCGATGTTTACGCGGGTCAGCAAGGGCAAGGGCTTGCCCTCCATCAATCCCATTGTGGATTTAGGCAACGCGCTTTCTTTAAAATATACCTTGCCAATGGGCGCGCACGATATAGACCAAATGGATGCGGATATGGAAGTGCGATTTTCACGTGAGGGCGATACGTTCCTGCCCTTTGGCGAAACGGAAACGGAAGAATTGCCGGCGGGTGAACCGGTTTATGCGGTTGGCCGCAAGATACGCACGCGCCGCTGGATTTGGCGGCAAAGCGAACTCGGCAAGATCGGCCCAACGACGAGAAACATCTTTTTCCCCATCGACGGCTTTGCAAGCGCGAATAAGCAAAGCATCCTTCAGGCGAGCGCCGAATTGGCGGCCGCCTGCAAAGAAATTTTTCATGTTCAGGATATCCAGATCGGCTTTTTAGACAAAGGGCAGACGGAGATTCTTCTATAAAAAAAAGAGAAAACGCGAACGGGAGTGTGCACCGGCGGCTTGGGGCGGCCTCCCAAGGTGCGTGTTGAAGCTTTCCTAGCCTTTACGACGGTTTTGTTTGGTTTTTAGCCTTTCCAGCTTTACGCCATTGTGTGAAAGCCAATATAATTAAAAAGACGCCGAACGCTTTTTTTAACCAATCGGCTGTCAGCAACGTGGCCAGAAAAGCGCCCAGTATGGCAAAGGCAGCGCCCCAGCCCAAAAGGAAAAGGCCGGCTTGCCTATCTATGCGGCCTTCGCGCCTATGCACCCATAGGGCCAGCAAAGCCCCCGGTACAAACGCGAGCATATTGATGCCCTGAGCCGCGTGCTGGTTTACGCCCAACATTAACGTGAGAATGGGGATAAGCACCGTGCCGCCCCCCATGCCCATGCCGGATAGTATGCCGGCAACCATGCCTGCTGCAAAAAACCAAAGCCAATTCACCGGTTTGCCTCCACGCCGGCATTATGCCGGCCTGTTTTTATGCGCGCAAGGCTGCGCGTCAATGGCGTCAAGCTAAAACAACAACCGTATGCCCGCCGCCGCCATTAGCAGGCAAAACAGACGGTCGATCCAAATCGCTTTCAAGCGGGCTAACAATTTCGCGCCAAGAAAGCTGCCGGGCAGCATACCCAGCGCAACCCAGGGAACATGTGTCCATTCCACGGCGCCTCGCAGCAAATATACAACGATGCTGATGAGCGAAAGCGGCAGCATGACCATAAGAGCCGTGGCGTGCGCGCGCTCACAGGGCAAATCCCACATGCGCTCCAGCACCACTACGGCGAGCATGCCGCCGCCAGCACCAAAAAGCCCGTTAATCAGGCCGGTGCAGGCGGCAATGATGATCCATTTTGCTTTGCTTTGCTTTTTATTGAACTCCATATGCATAGCATGGCTATACATATGGAAAATATGCGTTACATCCCTTCACGTATCAAGCTCTGCGCCACTTTTTCAAAGCCCGCTATGTTTGCGCCCGCGCAGAGATTGTCCGGTTGGTTATACGCCTTGGCTGTATCGTGGCATTGTATGTAAATCTCATTCATGATTTTGTTTAAGCGGTCGTCCACTTCGTTAAACGACCAATGCGCTTTTGTGCTGTTTTGTGACATTTCCAGCGCGGAAGTGGCTACACCGCCCGCGTTTGCGGCCTTTGCCGGGGCAAACGCAACACCGTTGCGCTGGAAAAGCGCTACGGCATCGTGCGTAGTGGGCATGTTTGCGCCCTCGCCTACGCAATAGCAGCCGTTTTGCACCAGCGCCTTTGCGGCCACGATGTCCAGCTCATTTTGTGTGGCGCATGGCAAAGCGACATCACAAGGCACCTGCCAGATACCGGCGCAGTCTGGATGGTAGCTGGCTTTGGGATGCGCATCCAAATAGGCATGTATGCGTTCGCGGCGGTCTTCTTTGATCGTGCGGACGCATTCAAAATCGATGCCGTCCTTGTCGTAGATAAAGCCGGAAGAATCCGACATGGCAACCACGTTTGCGCCAGACTGCCTGGCTTTTTGGGCGGCATAAAGCGCGACGTTACCGGAACCGGATATGACGGTTTTGGCGCCGTCCAGTGACCGGCCCTTTCCATGCAACATGGCGTTTATGAAGTATATCAGGCCATATCCGGTGGCCTCTTTGCGTGCAAGCGAGCCGCCGTAGGAAAGGCCCTTGCCCGTAAGCACGCCTGTGAACGCGCCGGTCAGTTTTTTATATTGGCCAAACAAGTAGCCGATTTCACGCGCGCCGACGCCGATATCGCCCGCGGGCACATCCATATCGTCGGAAATATGCCGCCAAAGTTCATTCATAAACGATTGGCAAAACCGCATGATTTCGTCGTCGCTCCTGCCTTTGGGGTCAAAATCTGATCCGCCCTTTGCGCCGCCTATCGGCAAGCCTGTGAGGGAGTTTTTGAATATCTGCTCGAAACCCAGAAATTTGATGATGGACAGATTGACGGAAGGGTGCAGGCGCAATCCGCCCTTATAGGGGCCAATGGCATTGCTGAACTGTACGCGGTAGCCGCGGTTGATGCGCAGCTCGCCGCCATCGTCCATCCATGGCACACGAAAGATTATCTGCCTGTCCGGCTCCAGCAGGTAGCCAAGTACGCCGGAGTTTTGATATTCGGAATATTCTTCCAGAACGGGAACAAGGGAAAACAAGACTTCCTGTGCGGCTTGCAAGAACTCCGTTTGGCCGGCATTGCGTTCGCAAAGCTCAGCAAACAAAGCAGAAACATATTGTTTGCTCTCCATTTTGTGCTCCTTATAAATGGTTATATACGCGCGCTTTGGCTTGTTCCGTAAGGCAGCCAAATCACGGATATTTATATATAATATATAATAATACAAGTTGCAAATAAAAAATGCAAGTCTAATTTCTTAGAATTGCATTTTGTGTATGCCATATGCCAGCGAAAATGAGGCCAATGTGCGAAAAATCAACCGCCTCTGTGGAAAAGCCTGGCGGTGGCATATGTTGGTTCACATGTGAGATGGATGCCCAATTTGCGCAAAATAGACTCATCAACCTGGGCGAGCATGACGCTGGCATGCGCTTCGCAGCCGCGCAATTTAGGAAGCTGGCGCAGCGCAAGGTCGGCAGTCGGGTTTGTGGCGGCGCAAATGGAAAGCGCCAGCAAGATTTCGTCGGCATGCAAACGGGGGTTTTGGTTGCCCAAATTCTGCGTTTTTAAGTCCTGAATAGGCCCAATGATGATGGGCGAAAGCAGATGAATTCCTTTTTGTATGTTGCCCAGCGCTTTGAGAGCGTTTAGAAGCATGGCGGCGATGGGGCCAAGCAACGGGCTGGTTTTGCCTGTGATTATTCGTCCGTCTGCCAGTTGGATGGCGGCGGCCGGACAGGCGGTGGTTTCGGCTTTTTCCAGGGCGGCGGCTATCACGGGCCGCTCTCCCGCCGTGATACCGGCCTGATTCATGAGCAATTCTATTTTGTTTACGGCGGCCTCAATGCCCGTGCCTGCCTTGCGTTCGCAAAGGGCGGTATAATATCTGCGCAGAATTTCCTGGCGGGCGGCATGCGTTACCACGTCGTCGTCGATGATACAATATCCGGCCATATTTACGCCCATATCCGTGGGGGAAAGGTATGGCGACTTGCCCTCAATGCGCTCAAAAATCGCCTTTAATACGGGAAAGACCTCTACATCGCGGTTATAATTGACGGCAACGGGTGTGCCGTATGCTTCCAGATGGAAGGGGTCGATCATGTTTACATCGTCTAAGTCGGCGGTGGCCGCTTCATATGCCAAATTGACAGGATGTTTGAGCGGCAAATTCCAGATGTGGAATGTCTCACATATGGCGTAACCGGAACGCAGGCCGCGCTGCGCGTCGTGGTAAAGCTGAGAAAGGCAGACGGCCATTTTGCCGCTGCCCGGCCCGGGCGCGGTAAGCACAACGAGCGAACGGATCGTTTCGATGTATTCGTTTTTGCCATATCCTTCATTGCTGACTATCAAGGGAACGTTTGCGGGGTAGCCGGGGATGGGGTAGTGGCGAAACACACGCAAGCCCAGGCTGGTCAGGTGGTTTTGGAAATTGTCGGCGCCAATCTGCCCTGCGTATTGCGTGATAACAACACTGCCTACATATAAACCGATGCCCCTAAACGCGTCAATGAGGCGCAGAACGTCCATATCGTATGTGATGCCGAGATCGCCGCGACGTTTGTTTTTTTCAATATCCGCGGCGTTGATGGCTATTACGATTTCCGCCTGTTCTTTTAATTGCAGCAGCATATTGACTTTGCTGTCCGGCTTGAAGCCGGGCAAAACGCGTGCGGCGTGAAAATCGTCGAACAATTTGCCGCCAAATTCGAGATACAATTTATCGCCGAAACGCGCAAGCCGTTCACGAATATGCTGGGATTGCAGGCTTAAATATTTGTCGTTATCGAAGCCTATGCCTGCTGCCGTCTGTGGTAGATGTGAATCCAATCACCCATCCTCCTATGTCACTACAATAAAACCAATTTGCCTTGCGTGCATGCACGGGACTGTAACCGGTATGCGCTGCAGAACGATATATATAATTTTATTATAATGAAATTCTACAGCAATGTAAACCAAGTTAAGCTTTCGATGGATTTTAGATTATGCGCGCGGGTAATGACAGTTTCAAGTTCCTGTAAGGATTGTGGCTGGTCCTGCACGTACATCAGTTCCATGCAGCTTTGCAGGCGCGCTTCAATATCTTCTACGATGGCATGGCTTAGAAAGAGATGCATTGTTTTTTTGTTTGCGGCAAAAAGTAGATTCAATTCTTGCAGCAGCTGGGCGCCAAGCTGCCAGTCCTCGCTGTGCACGGCCACCACCGCACGTTCGCTTAAATCGATGATATTGTTTGTTAATGTGGATAAAAAGCGGCATGGCAAAATGAATAACAAAGTCAGCAGCAGGATGACGCAGATTGTGAAAATGCGTTTACCCATTTATTCTGCCGCCTTGCCGGCGATGATCTGGCGCATACGCACGGCACCGCCTCTTTTTTGATAGGCCTGTGCGTGCAGGGTGCCTTCCGGGGAAAGCGTGGCGAAAAAAAGCTCTTTTTCGTCCGCGTATCCCATCAGGCGAAGCTGTTTCAGAAGCCAGTCCTGCGAAAATCCAAGGTTTTCCAAAGCGGCGTGGTGTATTTTTCCGTCTTGCACCACCATTTCGCACAGCGTATCCGTATGCGGGGCAAGCTTTAGGTCGGCTAAGTTGGGCGGCTGCTTATCTCCGCGCGGCAATACGCTGAGTGTGCCGTCCGTTTCCATAATGGCAAACGATACTTCCGTCAGGTCGAACACGCCTTTTGCGCGCAATTGTTCCAAGAGATCCGATATGGTGTAGTTCGCGTTGCGCATCACATCCTCCTGCAATACGCCGCGCATGACTAAGATTTGCGGCTTACCCGCAAACAATGTGCGCGCCCGTTCGCTTTTCAGGGAAAGGAAATCGATGCCTTGCTGCAATAGGAATAGCGCTAAAATGGGGATAATGCCATACACGAGTGGAATGCTTGTATCGCTGATGGGATTGCTGGCCAAATCCGCGATAAGCAGCGTAAAAACAAGGTCAAAGGGCTGCAATTCACTGATTTGCCTCTTTCCCATCATACGTATGACGATGAACACAAGCATATAAAGAAAAATGGCGCGAATAAACAATGTAAGCATATTTTGCGGCCTCCTGTCTGTTAGTGTTGCTTTCAGCCGCGTAAGTATACGCGCGCGTCAAACGCCGATGCCGGATTTTTGCCGATACGAAACGCGCAAAGGCATTTCATGCTGTAAAATGGCGTATGCTAGCTTAGCAGAAAAAGAAGGCGGCGAGTTATGGAAAAATATTACTAAATTTCGTTGTGCAGATTGGTGTGCAAGCGGGCGAAAAGCGGGAGGAAATAGGGAAGATTGGGGCGTGTGCGGGCAGGATGGCGCAGATGTGGGGTTTGACGTTCATGCGGAAAGCTGCTACAATTTTGTAAATATCCTGGCCTGCTTTGAGAGGGAAGGAATTTGGCTATGAAAACTTGGTTACGAAATGCCATCGTATTGTTCTTGGTCATACTCATCACCGCCTGCGTCAGCGTGGCGGTGACTGTGACCATGTTAAACATGAAAACCGGTGAACGTGTCGTGTTGAGCGGAGAAGAATACAGCGCGTTTCAGGCACTGCTGCCTGTCGCGGAATTGATGGAAAAAATAAAAGCTGAGCATTACGGCGATGATATAACGGACGCCTCCCTTGTGAAGGGGGCGCTGGAGGGTATGCTGAAAAGCATAGGCGACCCTTATTCCCGCTATTATACAGAAGAAGAATATACCGCTTATATGGAACAGCTGGACGGGTCATACCACGGTATCGGCGCGTTGGTTGGCCAGCCGCAAGATGGCGGCGTGACAGTTTTAAAAGTGTATGATAAAGGACCCGCTTCACAGGCGGGCCTTTTGCCAGGAGATATCATCGTGGCGGTGGATGGCCTCAAGATCGGCAACCTGGCGTTTGAAGATATTGAGAAGCTGTTTGTGGGCGCTGATGGTTCCAATGTCACGGTCGACGTAATGCGTTCGAACAGCCCGCTTTCGTTTTCCATGACCCGCGCGGCAGGGACGACCCAACGAGTGGCGCATAAGCTTTTTCTGCAGCATACAGGCTATATTCGCATCGATAAATTTACCGGCACGGCTTCCGAAGAATTTCGGGAAGCATTGCGCGACTTGACGGACAGAGGTATGCGCAGTTTGGTGATCGATTTGCGAAACAATCCTGGCGGCGAACTGGGGCAAGTGGTTTCTATTACGGATCTGCTGCTGGGCAAAGCGGATATTGTCACGGTACGCGCCGCAAATGGCAAGGAAGACATCTATCGATCAGACGAGCGGCATGTGAGCGTGCCCTTGGCCATACTCGTGAACGAGAATTCTGCTTCCGCAAGCGAAATATTAGCTGCCGCCGTGCAGGACACCCAACGAGGCGTTATAGTAGGCAGCCGTACATACGGCAAAGGCGTGGTGCAAACCACCATGCAGCTGAACACCACGCGCGGATGGGTGAAGTTGACTACAGCGGCATACTACACGCCAAGCGGAAAAAATGTGGATGGCACAGGCGTGCAGCCCGATGTGGACGTGGACTTGGCGGACGATATCAAGGCATTGCCGATCGATCAGATCGAACAAGATGATGACGCGCAGCTTTGGGCGGCGCTGGATATCATCCGTGAACAAGCGGACGCGGGCGAGGGCGCGGTGGGCATTGCCGGTTGATATTGCGCTATTTGGCATTGTGAGGCGCGCTTGCGAGCGCAATGGCTCTGCATAAAACGTTCTTATATGACAATACTGGTAAAATGGTGTATAATAAACAGGTATACACGAAGGAGGTGCGCATGGAAACATACGAACAATTTTTTGCGCAGGCAAGCAGCCAGCTGAGCCATGGCGGAGCTTTTTTGATGACCGGCTTTGAAGAAAAGAATCCCATGACGATCGGCTGGGCCCAGTTTGGCAGGGTATGGAACAAGCAGATTTGCACCGTATTTGTAAGGCACAGCAGATATTCGCACGGGCTTTTGGAACGCGACGGTACGTTTACTTTATGCATACCGGCCGATGGCACCCAGAGGCAGGCGCTGAATTTTTGCGGCACAAAATCAGGGCGGGATTTGAACAAACGCGACGCGCTGCGCTTAACGACAGCGCCAAGCAGAGCAGGTGGTGTGGATACGCTTGTAGGTCGGTTTTTTCATTTTGAATGCCGCGTGATTGCTAAAATGGAATTGGCAGTAGGTCTGACCGATTTGGAAGAAGATATTCGTGCCTTCTTTTACGATCCTAAGGATAATGTCGGCATGGATGGAGATATGCACTGTGTGTACTATGGCGAAATTTTAGCTGCGTACG
>JAVBPK010000131.1:0-18980 GCA_031549625.1 Eubacteriales bacterium | reverse complement strand
ATTTTTTAACATTTTTCTTCCACCTTTCGTTATGTTAATATTGCGATGCGTTACGTCGCCAATTTGATCAACCGGGTACTCTTTTCATCGTAAACATTCATTTTGTTCGGGTCAATTACTAAGTAGACCTTCTCGTTCATCTTGTAGTCCTGTATGCCTATCTGTTTTGCAAGGAATTCCTGTTTGCCCACTTTGAGCGTAATGAGCGTTTCGGAGCCGGCCGGCTGGCTGGAATACACATTGGCCTCCACGGCGCCTTCTACTTTTTCGTGTGAAATGCCGATCTGTTCCGGACGAAGGCCAATGATGCAGGGGAACTCACCGTCCGGTATGGTCTCTTCCGTCATGCACTTTTTATCGTAAACATACGTGCCCAAATCGGATTTTACAGTCAGATTGCTGCCGTCGAACCGCGCGGTAGCATCGATGAAATTGATTCGCGGGTTGCCGATGAAATCCGCCGCCTGTAAATCGATGGGGTTCATGTATAGTTCCATGGGCGAAGCAACCTGCGAAAGCACGCCCGCTTTGAAGAGCGCAATCTTGGTGGACATCGTCAGCGCTTCAACCTGGTCATGGGTAACATAGATGATCGTCGTGCCCATTTCCTGATGCAAGCGCTTTAACTCGGAGCGCATATCGATACGCAGTTTTGCATCCAGGTTAGAGAGCGGTTCATCCAACAACAGCAGCTTCGGGTCGGACGCGATGGCACGTGCTATGGCCACGCGTTGCTGCTGCCCGCCGGAAAGCTCGTTGGGATACCGTTCCGCAAGCTCGTCAATACGCATAAGCTTCAGCGCGTTTTCAACCTTTTCTTTTATGGTAGCCACAGGCATCTTTTTAATTTTAAGCCCAAACGCTACGTTCTTATATACGGTCATGTGCGGCCAGAGCGCATAGCTTTGGAATACCAGATTGAGCCCGCGCTTGCTCGGCTCTTCATAGTAGGCGTCGTTGCAGTTGATTACTTCGCGCCCGTCCATCAGCATTTTGCCATTTTGCGGCTTTTCCAGGCCGGAAACAACGCGCAATGTCGTCGTCTTGCCGCAGCCGGACGGCCCAAGCAAGGTCATGAAGTCGCCGTCTTCTATGATAAGGTTCAAGTCCTTCAGTACGTGGTTATCTCCATAGAATTTATCAATATGCTGTAATTCGATCCTGCTCATATTCGCCTCGATCCTCTCTTTGTTATAAGTAGATTTTGTCTAAACTTGACCGTTTTCCATTAACCCCAGCTCTTGCCGATGTCAGCGTCAAAGAACTTATACGCGATCCAGTAGCTGAACAACACGAATGCCAACACACACACGGATATAGCGTCAGCCATTTGTGGCAGCGCGTCCTTGGAGTAAGTATACGCCAAGTACGACAGCGTCCTGTTCTTCGGAGTCATCAACAGAATAATCAAGTCAAGCTCTTTTGCAATACTGATAAACACAAGCATGAAGCCGGACATAAAGCCTTGTTTGGCAAGCGGAATGATGATACTGCGCATCCTGCGGAAGAAGCTTGCCCCCGCAATATCCGCCGCCTCCTCAAGTTCCACGCTTATCTGCAGCATGTTAGCCGTGCCTGCGCGGCTGGCAAACGGGAAGTGCTTCACCACGCTGGCTAACACAAGTAAGGTAAATGTTCCGTATAGGGATGGCACAAACCACCGCGGCACACTAAACATGGCTAAGTAGATTGCTGCAAACGCGATAGCAGGCATAAGGTATGGAATAAACACCAGCTGTTCCGTCATCTTGCCATACCATTTGCCGCGCCCGCGGGAGCTGATATAGCCCAGGAACTGCCCGCAGAAAGCCGTAATAACGGAAGAAATGAGCGTCAGCTTTATGGTGTTCCACGCGGCGTTGATGAAGTTCACGTTTTTGAATATGCCGGAAACATGCTGTGACCGGCTCAATGGGTCTGCCACGCCAATCCAGTTATACAACGTCAAGTTGCTTGCAGCATACCCAAGGCCCGTGCTGACCTGGAAAGATTCCATAATCAGTATGAACATGGGAAATACCATGGCCAGCATTAAGAATACGCCCAGGAATACGAGCAGCGGCACGCGTGACTTGCCCAACGGTATGGGCGTATGCTTTGTGCCCTTGCCGCCCATGGTTTCGTAGGATTTTCTGGTGCCCACCACACGCTGGTTTGCAAATATCGTACCGGACGCCATAACAATCAGCAAGATGGCCATTGCGTAGCCCAGGCCGGCGTGACGGTTATTGATCGCGTCGTGCATCTTGGTGGCCAGCGTGAAGTAACCCATGCGCAACCCCAGGTTAGCCGCCACGCCAAACGAGCCTACGGACTTGCTCAGCGTCATGATGGTGGCGGAAAGGATAGCAGGGGTAACCAGAGGCAGTGTAATGCTTTTCAAAATCTGAACTTTGTTTGCCCCCTGAATTTCACCCATCTCCTCGAGTTCGCTGTTTACAGAACGCAAAGAACTCGAAACCATGATATAGCTAAACGCATAATAGTGCAGCGTCATAACCAATATAATGGCCACAGGCCCATACGCAAGCCAGTCTGGTATGTTGAGGCCCAAACCGGCTAAAAAGCCCGGTGCGCCGCTGCGCTCATTTCTAAATACGGCCAGCCAGCTCATCGCCTTGCACCAGGAAGGTATCATGTAGGGGATGATGATGCTCATGCCCAGAAAGTTCTTTCCCGGGATATCGCTGCGAGTCATCAGCCAAGCAAGAATCGCGCCCAGCGGCACGGAAATAATCGCCGTGCAAATGCCGACAAGCAGCGAGTTCTTCAGCGGATCCCACAGCATTGCCTTGGAAAGGTTGCTCGCAAAAAGCTGCTTCCAATAATAGAGGGTAAAGTCACCTGCTTTGCCATCCACGCGGCGCAATTCACTTGTTGCGAGTGTGAAGGTGGTTTTTACCATCTCAAGCAACGGGAACACAATCAGCAGAATCAGGACAACCAGCGAAATGAAAATGATCAGGTTAAATGGGTTTGTAAGCACATTTAACACTTGATTTTTCAGCCGCTTGGCCGTCATAGGTTTTCGAGCAATCGCACTTGCCACACAGACACCTCTTTCTAAATGAAATCCTCTTCTGTTACGCCAAATTAAAATTCTTTTCGTTATATGCGCGTATCACTTCGACTACTTCGGGCAATTCATCTACCTCAAAATCCACCAGATGGCTAAACTCGTTTAATTTGCTTTCTCGCTCTACTACTTCGGGCTTTGCATCCGGGTGCCCGAGGCGGATCATCAGTGCCCAGCCGGCATTGTGAACGCCCAGCACATCCCTCGAAATTGTATCTCCCACATAAGCCATTTCTTCTTTTTGAAGGCCCATCGTTTGCTGGCACAGGTCAAATATTTCTTTGCCCGGCTTACGCAGGCCACACACGCTTGAAAGCAGGACATATTCAAAATACTTGGCGACCCCGTATTCAGCGATGCATCCAAACGCAAACGTACGTGAAATGGTGTTGCTTATAATGCCCAGGCGCATGCCTTGCTTACGGAGGCCCGCCATGCATTCTTCCAGCCCATGTCGGGGGCTGTCTTCTCCCCTGTCCCTAATCCAGCGGAGGCAAAGTTCATCTGCGATGGGAAATATCTGTTCGCGTGTCGCGCCATATTCTTTAAGGTAAAAATCCACCCAGGCTTCTAAAGCAGGTGTTTCACGGCCAGTTTGGTCGTTGTAGGCTTTGCGCAGTTCATCAGCTGCGCGAATCTTTTTGTCAAATTCTTCGGCAGTATCGGAAATATCCACCCCGTGTTCGCGCAATAGAACAATGGTATCTGCGGCAAAGCGCAAACGCTTCTCCTGCGTTGGGCGCAATGTATGGATAACCCCTCCCATGTCGAAGACCACTGCTTTTATCAAAAAAAACGCACCTCGCCCCTGCTTTTTCGGAATTGTAATCAATGAAAATAAGATAGCCGATTAAATAAAGTAATTGTATCGATAAAATATGTAGATAGCGGCAAATTCCGCAAACGTTTCCGTTGTTAGATATATTATAAAAGCTTTATCACAGTTTGTCAAACGAAATATTTCTTTTTATGCTATACAACAATGGCCCCAGAAAAATCAAGCAATTTAGCCACTTACCGAAAGAATAAAAAGCATCTCGTACGACGGCATCGATTTTGCCTTTCACCAATACAAAAATATCCCTTGGTTTCTGCGTAGCCAACATCTTCCAACGCAAACGTATGAGTGCGCAGTTCTGTGTTGTTATACCGGGCGGTTGCTCGCCCGGTATAACATGATAAGGATACACGGCATGGATATCAGCTATAGGAATGTCCCTTTCCTAAAACCATAGCCTCATAAGCTTTCTGTATTTTCCCGTAATTTCCATCACGATCCAGCGCAATTCCCCGCCCAACGCCATCCACGACCAGGCCGATGCCAATGTCGTTCATCTGTTCCTCAAATTCCTCCAGCAGAACGGGCGCGCTGCCCGGTGCTGTGCTGCGGCCGTCAAATATGATATGTACATATGCTTCGCTTAGCCCCTCTTCCTTCGCCATTTTTAAGAGGGCCAAAGGATAATCCACAGAACCATGTGATGATTTCTTTGTCAGCAGCCCTAATAAATGCAAGTGCTTGCCTCGCGCCTTTACGTCACGCAACGTGCGGCGGAACACTTCATTGTTTTCAAAAGAGCCGTCCTTCATGGCAAGGTCCAGCCGGACGTCATCCTGCATAACAACACGCCCGGCGCCGATATTGATATGCCCCGCTTCGGAATTCCCCGGCTTACCCGCTTGCAGGCCCACCGCTTCTCCTGAAGCATGCAGCTTTGCATATGGTTTTGCCGTCAATGCATCCCAAACAGGCGTATCCGCTAAAAAGACCGGGTTGCTGCTGTCTTGTGTGCCCAGTCCCCACCCATCCAATATAATCAATAAAAGCCTGTGACCAGCCTCCGGCCCTGATCCCGTTAGCAACGACTGGCCTGCCATACTCTTTGGCTGGGGCAAGCCCAAAATATGGAGCATCGTCGGCGCGACATCGCCAAGGCTTCCGTCCTTCACCCCTGCAATCTGGCCCGTGCGCGGGTCAATCAGTATAAACGGCACCAGAGCGGATGTATGCGCCACATGCGGTTTTCCCTCCGGCGTATGCAGCACTTCGAGATTGCCGTGATCCGCAGTAATGGCTACAACATAATCTTGGCGCTTCGCCTCTTCAAGCACTTCGCCTAAATAGCGGTCAACATGCGCCGCGCAAGCTACTTTTGCTTCATCGTTGGCCGTATGCCCAATAACGTCGCCGTTTGCAAAGTTTGTCGCAATGAAGTCATAGCCCTTTATAAGGCCTTTGCGTATTTCGGCCGCCACTTCCGGCAAACTCAATTCCGGTTTTTCGTCAAACGCTATTCCCTTGGGTGATGAAATACGGATATCGTCTTCGCCAGCAAACGGCTGGTTATTGCCGCCATTTAAAAAGTAAGTGACATGCGCGAATTTTTCCGATTCCGCGCAATGCAGCTGTGTCAGCCCGGCCTGGCTGACGCATTCCCCCAACGTTTCCGCCACTTTCGCGGGCGCAAACGCGATGGGCAAATCCTTATATTTTTCGTGATACATCGTCAATATGACAAAATCCAGTTCCGTTAATCTCTTGCGCTTGAAATACGGAAAGTCCTCTGCCGTAAACGCATCCGTCAGCTCAATTTCACGTTCGCCCCTGCGGCAGCAAAATACCACGGCGTCCCCGTCCTGCACTTTGCCAACAGGCGCGCCGTTTTCGTCCAGCAACACCATCGGCTCCAGATAGTAATCGGTCTGTTCTTTTTGATAAGCGCACCGCACAGCTTCGGCAAGGCGCAGGCCTCCACGATCTTGTTTTTTCATATTGCTACCCCCCCCTACTCGTTTTCAGGAGTCATAAATGCTTCATTCACAGAATGATTCCCCGGAAACAGTTCCAGCAGTTCGATAAAACGATGAATAACCGCTTCCGGCCTGTTGATGTCATTGATGGGTTTCTTGGAAAGTTTTTCCGGCGTAATATATAGTACGCTGACCGCGTAGCCTGCCGCTTTCGAGCCAGGTATATCGCGATTGAGATTGTCGCCCACAAAAGCCAAATTCTTCGGCGCAATGCCGGATTTTTTGCAGGCCAGATCGAATATGGCTGTCCCCGGCTTGCGTAAACCGCAAACACAGGAAAGTATAACAGGGTCAAAATAGCCCTTCAGGCCGGATGCGGCCAGCCAATCCGGCACTTCATCGGAAGTAATCAGGTTGCTGATGATACCAAGTTTATAACCGCGTTCGTGCAATGTTTTGATAACCATCTCCGCGTTCGGCGCAAGATAGCGAATGCCGGTGGTTTGGCGGTATTGGTACGCCATATCTTTTGCGTTTTGCAAAATCCGGTCGCGGGGGTATTCGGGGAGCAGCCACTTGGTGAACAATTCTTGTTCGGTGGCCTCTATCTCAGTCGTAAAGCACCATTTGCGATACCCTTCATAACGATAGTTAATCATTTCCAGGAAAGCGTCGGGGCTCAAATCCGTGCCTGCTAGTTCCGCAAATTTTACTTTTGCCGCTGCCTGGTGGGCAGGGTCTTTATGAAGAATGCGCAGTGTGTTTCCTAGGTCAAAATAGATGGCTTGAATATCATGAGGCATGGGTATGGCTCCTTTCAATTTTTGTCCCAATGGAACTGGGTTGCATCAGCAGAAATGCTCGGGCAGGCGGGAAAAAGGTCTAAGAGGTCCAAGCAGGAATCGATGATAGCGTCCGGCCTCGTTTTTTCTGAAAATGTGCTGCGGTCTACAGCGTGTTTATGGTCGATCAGTATTTTCATGCCAAAACCGGCGGCTTCCGCTCCACCCAGGTCGCGCTCCACATTATCGCCAATATACGCGCAGTAGCGGGCATCGATATCCGCTTCGCGCAAAGCGATGTGGAATATCTCCGGATTGGGCTTGCGGATACCTGTCAGCGAAGAAAGTACGACGGGATTGAAATACGGTGTGAAACCGTCTTCTTCTATCCAATCCGGCAATTCGCGCGAGGTGATGACATTGCTGATAATGCCCAGCTTATAGCCGCGTTTTGTAAGTTCTTGCACCACTTCCATGGCATGTTCCGCTACAAAGCGCAGGCCTTTAAACTGCCGGAATAAAAACGTCAATTCCACAGCGTTTTCCTTTACCAGTTCGGCGCAAAGCTCTGGCACAAGCCATTTTGTCCACAAATCCGCTTCGTTGAGTTCTATCCAAGAAGTTGTGGCCCATTTGCGATATTCGTCATACCGGGCGTCCAATCGTTCCGCAAACACTTCCGGGTCTTCCTGTACGCCGAGAATTTCCGCTACGCGCTGTTTTGCCGCTTTCCTGTGTTCAGGAATATTGCGTGTGATGCGCAGCGTATCGCCAACATCAAAAAACAGATACCGTACATCGTCGATCATAAGCCGTTAACTCCTGTTTCTGTCTGGAAAAATTTGTAGCAGTTCTGGTATTTCGTAGATAATATGGTGAGGCGTGCATGTTTCGCTCGGCACTTCCGGCATGCCCTTTGCGACGTCGTCGATACGAATCATCATGCCATAACCAGCCGCAAAAGTCCCTTCCACATCACGCTTGGGATTGTCGCCGATATACGCGCAGTTTTCCGGCTTGACGCCTAAAGTACGCGCCGCCAGCAGGTAGATGGCGGGATCGGGCTTGCGCAAGCGCACCTTGGAAGACAGCAATACGCTTTTAAAATAGTGCGCCACATTGTCTTCGACCATCCAATCCGGAATTTCTGACTCCGTGATCGTATTGGCAATAATGCCCAAAACATATCCCCGGCGCGCCAGCTCTTGAATGGTTTCCTTTACGCCTGCCCTTGGCACGCGCCTGCCATCATGGTCGCGCCATAGCCGCGTTAAGCGGCCCGCATGGCGCGCGATAAGTTCCGGCGGATAATCCGGCAAAAGCCAGTGCAGCCAAAGCTCCATCTCAGAAATGTCGAGCAGCGTCACTTTCGCGTGCTTTCGATATGCCTTCCAGTTTTCTTCAAGCTTTTCAAAGAAAAGATCATGCGGTTCTTTCGCCTCCACCAGGCGCATCAATTCTTGCTCGGCGGCCTTCGCAAAGCTTTCGTCCTTCACCACCACGCGCAAAGTCGCGCCCACGTCAAAGAAAATCGCATCAATGTTATTCTGCATATGAAACCCCTTCCGCTATTGTTTGTGTGCCGTTTATGAAAAAGACTTTTGCGCTTTGCCAAAATACGCGTCTGCCGCCGCGAATACCGCTTGATCTTCAGCAAATCTGCCGCCCAGCGTGTAACCGCGGCGTTCAATGGCGCTTTTTAATTGGAAAGAATCGGTGATCGGTATGTCGAATTCCACCCAAACCCGGCCCTCTTCTCCTTTTCTGTGCACATCAGAACCACACAGGCGATGCAAATGCGGATATTTTTTGCACAGTTCGAACGTCATGTCGTTGTAGTTTGCATGCTCGGGATGGCTGTTTACAAGTTCTACGCCATGTACGCAGTCGTGGCGCACAAATTCGTTTTTTGCACGGGAAGGATGCGCGTGAATGATAATGATATCGTTATGAAACGCTTCATAAAAAGCTTGCGGCCCCATGCGGAACATGTACGGGTTTTCGCGCAAGAAGCTTTCGTCGATCCCATACAAAAGATAATCGTTATCGTTTTCCGCAAAGCGCAGTTCACATCCCAGAACAACCTGCAAGCCCACTTCATCGCCACGCTGCTTTGCCCTGTGATAGCCGTCCAAAAAACGGTCGACGCAGGTATCCCAATCATCTCTGCAATATAAAAAATCAATATATTCCGCGTGTAAATGGTCTGTAATGACAATGCCGTCATAGCCAAGCGCGTGATAGGTATCTACCAGCGTACGCGCCGGAATACGGCCACACTTGCTCGTTTCACCCGTATGCATATGCAGATCAAATTTATATAATTTCTCCACGGCCTTCCCTCCTGTTGCCCGCTGCGGAATCAAATATTATCCCTTGATATTTTAATAGTGAGAAGTGGCAGAATCGTTCGCCTTAAGTTACGTAAACGTTTCCGTGAGCATTATACTATACCGCTTTATCGCTTGTCAACGCATGAGGCGCGCGCTGTTTATCTATGATACATACCACCATATATTACCCGCCGCAAGTCTTGACATACAAATCACAACAGCCATATAATAATATGATAGAGTGAAAACGTTTTCGCAAAGGATAGCAAAATGAATACCATTCGGACGTACTTAAAGCCCTTCGTAAGCCGCATCACATTTGGCGTCATAATCAAATTCATAGGCACAATGATGGATCTCATACTGCCCTGGCTGCTGGCATACCTGATCGATGATATCATGCCAACCGGCGATATGCGAAACATTGTGCTGTGTGGTTTGAGCATGGTTTTGTTTTCCGTCATAGCCGTAACGTTCAATATCCGCGCGAACAGAATGGCCGCCGGCAATTCAAAAGATTTTACGCAAGCCCTTCGCCACGACCTGTTCACGCATATCTCGTACCTCCCCGCCGCGCAGCGGGACCAATACTCCATCGCTTCCATGGTTTCTCGCCTCACAAACGATACGTACAATGTGCACCAGTTGGTAGATAAAATGCAGCGGCTCGGCATTCGCGCGCCGCTTCTCGTGCTGGGCGGAACCATATTTGCCTTTACGCTCGAACCATATTTGGCCCTGGTTCTTTTGTGCATGATTCCACTGTTGAGCCTCATCGTATTCCTTGTCACAAAAAAAGGCATTCCGCTCTACAGACATTCACAAACGCGCATCGACGCGCTTGTACGCATTGTCCGCGAAAATGCGCTGGGTGTGCGCGTTATAAAAGCGCTTTCCAAATCCGAACAAGAAGCCGGCCGGTTTGACGATGCCAATACCATCGTATGTGACGCCGAGACGAAAGCCGGCACCGTTATGGCCGTCACCAATCCGGCCATGGGCCTCTTTTTAAACATGGGATTCATGTTGGTCATATTGGTAGGCGCGTTCCGCGTGAATCTTGGGCTTACGCAGCCCGGAAAGATCATGGCATTTCTTTCTTACTTCACCATTATATTAAACGCCGTATTGTCCATCACGAAAATATTTGTACTGTGGTCAAAGGGCAGCGCTTCCGCACAGCGTATATCGGAGATCATGAACCTGCCCGTTGGCAACCAAGAAGCGGAATACGACTCCATAGCAACCGATTTTCATATTTCTTGTGAAAATGTATGTTTCACATATAAAAGCGAAGCCGCCGTTCCCGCTTCTGGCGCATCGGCAGGCGCGCAGCTTGGTGACAGTACGCTTTCCGATATCTCCTTCGCGCTGAAGCGCGGGCAAACACTCGGCATCATCGGCCCAACCGGCAGCGGCAAGACCACCTTAATCAGCTTGCTGTTGCGTTTTTATGATGTGGACAGCGGCCATATTCGCATAAATGGCGACGATATCCGCGGCATCCCGCTCCAAGCTTTGCGCCATAAATTTGGCGTCGCCTTTCAAAACGACGTATTATTGCAGGAAAGCATCTATGAAAACATTTCCTTTCTGCGCGATATTCCGCGTGAAGACGTCGAAAAGGCTGCCCGCATAGCGCAAATCGATACATTTATACAAAGCTTGCCCGACGCATACGACAGCATGCTGGATGTGCGTGGCGCAAATCTGAGCGGCGGACAAAAGCAGCGTTTGTTGATCGCCCGCGCTTTGGCGGGTAATCCAGAAATACTCGTGCTGGATGACTCGCTGAGCGCCCTCGATTATCGCACGGACGCGGCGCTGCGCAAAGCCATTGCAGCCGAGTACAGCCAAACCACCACTATCATCATCTCCCAGCGCGTCAGCGCCATTCGCCATGCCGACCTCATCCTTTTGCTGGAAAACGGCCGCCTGGAGGGTGCCGGCAGCCATGACGAGCTGATCGCGCACTGCGAAACCTACCAGCGCATCTCCTACATACAGATGGGAGGAGAGCCTGCATGACAAATGGTAAGACAGACGCAAATAAGAAAGTAAGCATAAAATACGTGCTGGCGCGACTGTGGAAATACTTAGCCAAGCATAAACGCAAACTGGCCGCGAGCATTGCGCTCATGATGCTTTCCAATCTCTTTGCCTTGCTCATTCCTCTGCTTTCCGGCAGAGCCATCGATGCCATAGGCATACTTGCCGGGCGCGTGGATTTTGCGAAGGTCTTTTTGAATTGCGCGCTCATGCTTGCATGCTATTTAGCCTCATCGATATTTTCATACTGGCTGTCCGTCTGGCTGATAAAAATAAGTCAGGATGTATCCCGCTCCTTGCGCAAGGACATCTTCGAAACATTTGTCCGCTTGCCCGTCTCTTTTTACGATAGGCATCCCGTGGGCGATATGATAAGCTGTATATGCTACGACGTAGATACCATAAATGCCTCTCTGAGCACCGACTTTGTGCAAATCGTCTCCAGCGTATTCACTGTCGTCGGCTCCCTTTTCATGCTGCTAATGCTTTCCCCCTTGCTTTCCATCATTATCATCATCACTTTGCCTATCACCACGCTGTTTTCTCGCTGGCAGATGAAGCGGATGCACGGTTTTTTCCGTACCCGATCCCAAAAGCTGGGTGAACTGAACGGCCTGACAGAAGAAAGCGTATCGGCACAAAAATCCGCCGCCGTATTCGGCTGCGAAGAGGCGCTGATCAACCGCTTTGAAAACAAAAACGCGGAGGCGATTGAAGCATACTACATCGCCGACTTTAAATCTTGCCTGCTCGGCCCCATGGTAAACTTTTTCAACAACATCTCCCTCTCGCTTGGCAGCGCTTTGGGCGCCATCCTCTGTCTGCTTGGCAAGCTTTCGCTCGGCGCGGTATCTTCGTTTGTGTTGTATTCGCGCAAATTTTCCGGCCCCATACGAGAGGCCGCCAACATCGCCAGCGAAATCCAAGCCGCCATCGCCGCCGCCGAACGCGTATTTAGAATGATTGACGAACCATTAGAGGCGTCGGACAAACCAAATGCCACGCCGCTCTCCACCGTACATGGCGATGTAACGATGAATGATGTTTGCTTCCGATATGACGAAGACAAAGAAATACTAAAAAGCCTCTCCCTGAACGTGCGCCGCGGCAGCGTCATTGCCATAGTCGGCCCCACAGGCGCCGGTAAGACGACGATCGTCAACCTGCTCATGCGTTTTTACGATATCCAGTCCGGCCGCATCGCCGTGGATGGCGTGGACGTCCGCGATGCCGTGCGCAAAGATTTACGCCTTGCGTATGCTATGGTATTGCAGGATACATGGCTGTTTCATGGCACCATTTATGAAAATATCGCCTATGGCAGCAAAATGGCCACACGCGAACAGGTGATCGCCGCTGCAAAAGCAGCAAAAATACACCGTTTCATTTGCTCTTTGCCAAATGGCTACGATACCATTCTTGCCAACGACAGCGTCAACATTTCAAAGGGACAGAAACAGCTCATGACCATAGCCAGAGCCATGCTGATCGACGCCAATATGCTTATTCTGGATGAGGCTACTTCGAATGTGGATACGAATACGGAAATGGAAATCAATGACGCCATGAAGCGACTCATGAAAGACAAAACCTGCTTTGTTATCGCTCACCGACTTTCTACCATCGAAAACGCCGATTGCATATTGGTGATGGACAACGGCAGGCTCGTGGAGCAGGGCACACATGCGGAACTGATGGCGAAGAAAGGCTTTTACTATAGTTTGTACAACGCGCAATTCTAGGGGAACAAGAGCAGCGGCGCTATTTCAAGCTTTGATGGCAACGCCGGAGGGAAAAAGCCCGCTAAGCCGTTCCCACTTGTATTAATCTGTGTTTACCCAGAACATACGAGACACGCAGCAATGGCTTTATTTATGAAGCGCGTTCCGCATTTGCTCTTCTATATTTGTGGCACCGCTTTACAAGATCCGCGAATAACCAGCTCAGGATTCATGATTTTATGGGAATACCGCATGGCCGGGGTTTTCATTTTTTCTATCAACATTTCTACCGCCACAGAAGCCATCATATGCTTTGGCTGTTCTATTGTGCTCAGATTGATTTTAGGCAGCGCTGAAAAACTAATGTTGTCGAAACCCAATAAAGAAACATCTTCCGGAATGCGTACGCCGCATTCTTCAGCCGCCTGTAAAATGCCCAGCGCAATCGTATCCGCAGCCGCAAATATGGCGCTATAATTATGTTTGCCCCGAAACCATTCGAGCGCAAGCGTATACCCATGTTGGATGGAGCTGGATGCGAAATGGCTATCGACATATTGCGGCTTCAAATGCAGCGCCTTACACGCGTCTCCATACCCTTGCGCGCGCAGTTGGTGCGTGGTGCTTGCCAGGCGGCGCGCAAAATATACAATGGAGCGGTGTCCCAGCGAATATAAGTATTCTACGCCGATATAGGTACCGCGATGGTTGTCTACCGTTACATAGCTTTCCTGAATATCCCGCAAATTCTCGCTGACAAATACAGTGGGAACCGTATCGAGATACGGATGCAACCGTTCGTAGCTATGCGCGCCGCAAGGCACGAGTATAATGCCGTCCACCTGCCGCCCCACGAGCAGCTTGTATGCTTCTTCTTCTTGCTCGATGTTGCCTGAAGAATTGCAAAGCATGAGGTTATAGCCCTTTTTGCGCGCGCTTTCTTCCACATGATATGCAATCTCGGACATAAACGGATTATTGATGCTGCTAACGAGCAAACCGATCAGCTTTGTTTCTTTTGCAACAAGAGAACGGGCTACCGCGTTCGCAGTATATCCCATATCTTTGCCTATCTGTAAAATACGCTGCCGCGTTCCTTCTCCAATTTCTGAACTTCCCGAAAGCGCGCGTGAAACAGTTGTATACGAAACATTCGCAACTTTTGCGATATCTTTAATAGTTACTCTTTTCATCTGGCACCTCAATATTATGCATACTATTGTGTTCTTGTATTGTAATGCGCCTTCCTCTTATGCAATCGCACGAAGCAACCAATGACCGCGTATTTCCAAATTTCATCAGGAATATCTTGCACTTGAATGGCTCTATCAAAAAGATTGTCGTAAACGTTTTCAGATAAAACCATAATAAATGGAAAATGGAAACTTGTCAATCAGATAATCGGCACAATATAATATCATTCCGCTTATCCAGCAATTAAGCGCAAAATCTAAAGTGTATACATTGAGAATCTTCTCTATTTTGTAAATAAAAAGATCGGCTTGTTGGAATTGACAAATAAGAAATTTGCGCTTATACTACAAAGAAACAACGCAAACGTTTTAGGATACGACAATCCATTTTATAACCGCTTTCTTGTATGCGCGGGTATGGGCCCGTCTGTTGCGCTATATGTTATATGGCTACAAGTCAAGCAACAGATTATAATATTTATGCATTAGTTTTAAATAAGAACCATGCGCAAACTCTTTGAAAGGAATTCTCCTCGCCGGCTGCGTGAGAGAAACATGCAACAAATGAGTATAAAAGCTTTCATATTCGATATGGGTGGCACGCTGGAAGATGTTTGCCACAAGCCCGAAGAAAACCGCGCCATCGGCACGGCCTTACTAAAGTATCTGGCCGATCAGGGCGTTGCTCTCGACATAGACCCGGAAGAGTTTTTACTGGAGATTGAAGCTAAAAGCCGTGAGTACCGCGCCTGGGGCATGGAATCCCTTCGGGAGCTCACGCCCTACGAAATCTGGTCGCAGTGGTATCTCAAAGAATACGATATCGACGATACCCTCCTGCGCGTGATCGCCAACAATATTGCAAACATATGGGAGCGCAACTACTATGCACGCATGCTTCGTCCAGAATCTCCCGCCCTGTTGAAAGCCCTGCACGAACGTGGATACCGTCTGGGCGTCATATCCAACACAGGCTGCCAAACGCAGGTCATTGAAATCCTGCATGAATATGGTTTGCACCAGTATTTCAGCGCCTTTTGCCTGTCCTCGCTTTCCGGCTATCGCAAGCCGCATGCACAGCTTTTTCTGGCCACAGCCGCCGATTTAGGCGTGCTCCCGTCCGAATGCGTATATGTCGGCGATACCATCTCCCGCGATGTACGAGGAGCGCGCGCTTCCGGCTATGGCGCCAGTGTGCGCATACAATCCCACCTGACCGTAGCATCTGATTCCCCTTATGTGAAAATCGACGAAGAAGCCGATTATTTAGTGAAAGACCTGTTAGAAATACTGGATTTATTCCCCGCCAAGGCAGAAGCCTAACAGCAAATACCCTTCGTTCTCTAACAAAACAAGCAAGCACATGTCCAAAAAGAGGTGCATCTTCTGGTGAAGCGCGTGCCGGGTTTCTTCCGGCCCTCGCCTCGCCAGATATTTTCATTGTATAAGAAATACTACAAGGAGGAAACACATGAAAAGGCTGTTTGCCATACTTGTTATATTAACACTCGTTATTGTCGCTGTGGCTGCTTTTCGCCCGCCCGTGCGCGAAGCCAGCCAAATAGGCGCCCCGCCCAATGCCGCGCGTACCATTCATCCCGGATACTCACGCCCTACGCCCATTCCCGGCGCCATACCGGATCCAAACGACACCACCCTGGATCCGCGAGAGCGGTGGGGTATTGTACTCGTAATAGGCTTGACAGCCCTCACAGTCATCTTGTTTGTCGTGCTCAGCGGTATTCCCCGGTTTGGTAAATGGCTGCGACGATAGCGGCAAATAAATTTGTTTTTCATGGTAGCCACTAAGAAAAAGGTCGACGCGTTCAGTGCCGGCCTTTTTCGCGCCGCGCGCTGTTTATCGGTTTTACCGCGGCAAAGCTGGCAGCCTGATGGTGGAAACTCCAATATTCCGGTTCGTTCGGCCAATCGGCTGAACGTGAAGACCGAGCCACTCTCCCTACCGTCCTACCCCAATTTCGTTTCCGCCCGCCTGAACCGGCACGCCCCCATGCAACCAAAGCGCCCCTTGCTTCGTCTTCCAGACAGTCGTCAATCTTGTTGCTTTGCTCGATCCTGTCCCTCCCCAACACACAGGCAAAAGAAATATGCCAGGAGGTGCTTCTATGAAAATCTTGCGTTTTGTTTCCCTTTTGCTTGCCGCCTGCGCGCTTTGCGTGTTTTGTGGCGCTTGTGCCCCCGCTTCCCCTCCCTCCGCTTCTGCTCCCACCGCTCCGCCTTCGCCCGCAAAGAACGACGCCATACAAATCGTTCCAATCAAAGCGGGGCCGCTTCAAGCGCCTTCATACGGGCAGGCAGACGAAAGCGCTTCCGCTGCCGCCGCCGGCGCAAACGCCTTTGCCTTTCGCCTAAGCGCCGCGCTTGCCAGGGCGGCACAAGGCAACAATTTCGTTTGTTCCCCCTATTCCGTTTGGTTGCCGCTTGCCGCGCTGGTGAACGCCACCGACGAAGCGAGCAAGCCCGCTTTGCTGCAAGCCATCAACGCCTCCGGCATCAGCGAAGAAGACCTGAATAGAGCTGCTTCCGGCATGTTATACGAATTAACCCGAGAAGAATATAAGGAATACGCCAAAGCAAACAACGATGAGTTTCATAACCCTCTGAAAATAGCAAATGCGCTTTTTGTAGATAAAAATTGCGAACTGGATCAGAAATTTGCTGACACGTTCATGGAATACTATCGCGGCAATGTTATGAAAGTAAATTATCAGTCACCGGAAGCGGTGCGGCGAATCAATGACTGGGCAAGCGCGAACACGGACGGTTTAATCCCCGAAATACTGCAAAGTTTGGATCCAAATACCGTGGCCGCCATTGCGAATGCTATCTATTTTTCCGACCGCTGGAGTTGGGAATTTGCGCCTGAAGAAACCGTGGAAGACGTTTTTCATGGACCAACTGGAGATACAAAAGCGTTTTTTATGTTGCGCGAAGGGAACAATCAGACATACTACGAAGATGAAAAAATGCAAGCAATTGATTTGAAGTTTTTAACCGGGGGCGGCATGTATATCTTGCTGCCAAAAGACGGCGACGCCGGCGCGCTGCTGCGGAGCATGACAAGCGACTATTTCAGCGCCATACAAACCGACGCCGTCCAGGCCAGCGGCAAACTTCTTTTCCCTCGCTTTTCAATCGAGAGTGAAGCCATGGGTCTCAGCGACGCACTGATTGCTCTGGGCGTACCTTTGTTTGACAGCGCCGCCGCGCCTTTGTCCGGCGTGCTGAAAGAGATGCCCGTTTGGCTCTCCGGCGCGTTGCAAAAAGCACGCATAGATGTGGACGAAAAAGGAACAACCGCCGCTGCTGTGACGGTGATGATGATGGCAGGCGCGGCTATGCCCATCCCCACAGAACCTTTTGAAATGAAATGCGATAGGCCGTTTGTGTTTGTGCTGTATGGGCACACGTATTATGGCGGCTGTCAGATTTTATTTACGGGTCTTGTGAATAAACCCTGACAATTGACTATCGGTTACCGGCGCTCACACCACATTACGCTTAGCGCGTCCAGGCCCAGATGCACACCCAGCACTGGGCCAACTTTACGAATCTGTACGGGTTGCTCGCAACGCTCGCGCAAACGTGCGGCTATCTCTTCGGCGTCCTTTTGCTGCCGAATATAGTGCACAATGATTTTTCCCGCATCAGAGGGAACCGCGTTTGCCAGGCTCTGTAACTGCTCATTCCTGCCGCGCGCACTGCCGCAGGCTTCAACGCCCCCGTCTTTGCATGTAAGAAGCGGGCGGATGTTCAATATCGTTCCCACAGACTGTCGCACAACGCCAAGCCTACCGCTGCGCCGCAAAGGCGTCATATCGCTCACGGAAAACAGAGTCTTCACGCGCGAGCGCATGGCGGTCAGGTCTACCGCCACCTGCTCCAGCGCCAGGCCACAATCTACAAGCCTGCGCGCTTCCTGCGCCAGCATCAATATGCCGCCCGCCGTTGTTTGCGTATCCACCACGCGAATATGCTCGCTGCCCAATTCCCTGGCGCACACGGAAGCATTGCTGTATGTGCCGCTCAGGCGGGAGGAGATTGTAAGGCACAGCACCTCAAAATTTGTATCCAGCAGCCCGCGAAACAATTTATAGTACGAATCAAGCGGCGCTTGCGATGTTTTTAGATCTGCCGCCTTTTGTATGATCGTTTCATAATCGCCATTGTCGTCCACAAAATGTTCCGTATATGTCACACCGTCCAGCGTATACGTCAGCGGTATGCAAACCACGCCCAGTTCGCGGGCCTCTTCCCTTGTCATGCAAGCTGTGCTGTCAATTACAATTACGATCACTCTTCCATCCTCCCAATCCGGCGAAACCGTTCATAGCGGGCATGCAGCAAATCTTCCTGCTCTTGGCCAGCAAGCTCTGCCAGCGTATCTATAAGCGCCTTTTTTAGTTCATCAAATACCCGCGAAAAATTTCCTTCATACTCATCAAATATGCGTTCGATTACCCCGAATGACAACAGGTCTTGCGCCGTCATTTTCAAAGCTTCGCACGCTTCTTTCACTTTGGATGCGTCTTTCCATATAATGCTTGCGGCCCCCTCAGGCGAAAGCACGGAATACACCGCGTTTTCCAGCATCCAAACACGATCCGCCACCGCGAGCGCAAGCGCGCCGCCGCTTCCGCCTTCCCCGATAACGATGGAAACGACGGGCGTTTTCAGCCCCATCATGCCCATTAGATTGGAAGCAATCGCGCTGCCCTGGCCGCGTTCTTCCGCGCCAATGCCGCAAAACGCGCCGGATGTATCTACCACACAAATGACGGGGCGATGGAATTTCTCCGCCTGCTTCATGAGCCGCCAGGCTTTGCGATACCCTTCCGGGTGCGCGGAACCAAAATTACGGCGCACCCTGTCAGTAGTATCCGTGCCTTTTTCGATGCCAATCACAGTAACAGGTCGGCCGTCCAGCATAGCCAGGCCGCCGACAATCGCCTGATCGTCTGCAAACAACCGATCACCATGCAATTCAAAGAAGTCCTCAAATAAATTTTCGATAAATGTTAGGGCGGTTGGCCTGTCTTTGGCGCGCGCCAGCA
>JAVBPK010000046.1:0-6616 GCA_031549625.1 Eubacteriales bacterium | reverse complement strand
ATACGATGCTGCCCTCGCTGGTACGCTTTAAATGCAGCAGGCCTTTGATAAGCGTGGTTTTGCCGGCGCCGTTTTGCCCAACGACGCAAAGATAATCTCCTTGCTCGATGGTGAAATTCAGCCCGGAAACGACGGTGCCGGTCTCGTAGGCAAACGCGGCGTCTTTGCAGGTAATTAAGGGCAAGATAGAGCCTCCTTTAGCGTGCTGACGTTTTGCCACATCAGGCTTAAATATGTAACGCCGCTTTCAAATTCCGCCTTTGAAACGTTGTGGCAGGAATGCAGCAGCAGCTTTTTGGCGCCGGTTGCTTCGCAGATGGTGTTTGCCATGGCCTCATTTGAAAGCTCCAAATGCAAAACAGCGGGAATGTGTTCCTCCCGGACTTTATCTATCAGAAATTTTACTGTGGCGGCGCTTGGTTCGGATTCTTCCGCGCAGCCGGGGAAGGCGGCAAAATAGGTCAAGCCATATTCCCGCGCAAAATACAGAAATGGGAAGCGGTCGCCAAACACCATCGTTTTGGTGGGTGCGGCGGCTACAACCGCTTGAAACGCGTCGTCTAATTCTTGCAGTTCTTTGCTGTACGCGACGGCGTTTGCGCGGAACACTTCGCTGTAGGCGGGCGCCGCCTCGCAAAGCGCGTCGCAAATGGTTTGTGTCATTTGCATGGCGTTTTTCGGAGAAGTCCAGATGTGTTCGTCGCTCTCAAAGTCGTGAGTATGCTCGTGTTCATCGTGTTCGCCGTGTTCGCCGTGTTCGTCGTGTTCATGGCGTGCCTGCATGCCTTCCGGCGTTTCTTCTTCCAGCGTGTTTACATGATCCAAAAGGGCGATTACACGTGGACCCGAGGCGCCGAGACCGTCCATTATGCGGTCGATCCAGCTTTCGGAAGGGCCGCCGATGCAAAGTAACACGGCGCTTTCGCGTATGCGCAGGATATCGCGTGGCGTGGGTTCGTATGTGTGGCTTTCGGAACCGGGGTGCAGCAAGAGGGTGACGTCCACCGCATCACCTGCGATGGCTCGCGCAAAGCTATATAAGGGAAAATTTGAAACCGTGACGGAAACCCCGGCCTTGCTTTGCTGCGGCGGTAGCGCTGCGCAACCTGCAAGCAGCATGAGCACGGCGCAAAGCGCGGCCGGGCAAACGCGGGTGATGAACAAACGGTGTTTCATGGGCACAGTACTCCATATGGCCTATTTTGCGGGCGCCTTTTCTGCGCAGGACGCGCAATGGCCGTAAAATACGGTTTTTTGGCTATTGAGCAAAAAAGAATGCTCCTCCTCTATATGCCGGGTAAATGATTCTATTATGGAGCAGCTTAAATGCGTCAACTGCCCACAATCCAGGCATATGAGATGATAATGGTTGCCATGCTCTTTTGCGTCGCCAATGTATTGGTAGCTGGTTGCGTTCGTGTTCAGCCCCGTATATTTGATGGCGCTGCCATCATTCACAAGGCGGTCTAGCTCGCGGTATATGGTGGTCAACCCGATATGCGTGCCGTTTTGCAGCAAGCTTGCGTGAATCTGGTCCGCTGTCATGTGTTCGCCCGCGTGCGCTTTTAGGCAGGCGGCAATCATGGCCTTTTGACGCGTGTTATACATGCGGTCCCTCTCCCATAAATGCGAAATTGAAATCAAAAATGATTTTCAATTTCATATTATAAAACTACGGGATACCGCTGTCAATCAACTTCGGCGCGTTCTAGGAAATTTCTGCAAATTAATGTCTTAAAACAAAGTATATCCATTTCCAATCTTGCTAAAAGGTGATAAAATATTTTACTATGGAGACAACGCTGTGATAACCGCCCAAGGCTTAATGGAAGAAGTGCGTGTCCAGGGGGAAGTGAAGCGAACGACGCTTATGGCGGCGTTGGCTTTGGTTTGCGTGGGTGTAGACGCGTTCGAAAACGGCATCTATAAAGCCCCCGTTCCCGGTGGCCTTGCTGTGGGCCTTGCTGTGGTATCGTTGGCGTATGTCGGCTATTCGCTGTTTGTGCAGCGCAGCAGCGCCGCTTCCACGCGGGCCAAACATCGCGTGAGCCAGCTGTATTGGCTTCTGTTTGCGATTGCCTTGCTGGGCTTCCTTTTCCTTGAGTCGCAAAGCGGCGGCTTCCCTTATAAAAATGTATCGCTGCTATTCGCCCTGATGGTATTCGCGCCCGTGGAACACGCGCAGGAAGCAAAGAAGTTCTTCATGGCCGCTATTCCATGCGTGGTCATCGTTATGGCGATTGGCGGCGCTTCGCTTTTGTCCTGCCTGAAGGCCGCGGGAATCGGCGTTGCGGCCGCGCTCATGGGATACGCGCTGCTCAGCTCCTATCACCATATCATTCGTGCGCTTCGCACGGAAGGCGACCTGGACGGCATGACCCAAATATACAGCAAAACGGCCGGTGTTGCGCGTATGAGCGCGCTGCTTTCGCTCTGCCGCCGTATGAACCGGTTTGTGGCGGTGTATTACATCGACATCGACCATTTCAAAAGCTACAATGATACCTATGGGCATGCCAAAGGCGATGAAGCGCTCATAAAAGTGGCGGACTGCCTGAAGCGCTGTTTTACGCGTGAGTCGGATGTGGTTTGCCGCATGGGGGGGGAAGAATTTGCAGTGGTCGTGCCCGTGGCTGACGCAAACGTGGCGCTCAGCATGGGCAAAAAGCTTTCCAACATGATATTGGATATGCGCATCCGCTCGGGGTCGCAGGCAAAATTCCCTATCTTAACTGTTAGCATCGGCCTGCAAACGGTGAATCCCAAATCCGAACTGCTGCCAAATATCGAACGCATACTTGAAGATGCGGACAGGCAGCTGTATGTGGCAAAATCAAACGGGAGAAATTGTATCGCCGTGAATGGCGCGGTGGTATTCCGAAACAGAATGTCTTAAGCTCCGGCTTTTAAAGGTGATTTGTTCTTTGTTGCATGCCTGCGCGTCGGGCGAAAAATGTTTTAGGAGGACACAATGCGTTATATCGATCTGAGAAGCGACACAGTGACCCAGCCCACGCAGGCTATGCGTAAGGCGATGGCGGAAGCCCCCGTTGGAGACGATGTATACCGCGACGACCCGACAATGAACGAATTGGAAGAACTTGCGGCGCAGATTTTGGGCAAGGAAGCGGCACTTTTTGTGCCTTCCGGTACGATGGGCAATCAGCTTTCCATCATGACCCAAGTACGCAGGGGCGACGAGGTAATCGTGAGTGATGACGCGCATATATTTATCCACGAGGTGGGCGCTACCGCCGTGCTCGCCGGCGCAGGCCTGCGGCAGCTGCATTTCCCGCAGGGCATATTCGACGCCGCCATGATCGAACGCGCCATACGCTCAGACGATATCCACGAGCCGCCAACCACACTGATTTGCGTGGAAAACGCGCTGGCCAATGGCCGCGTGGTGCCGCTGCAGGTCATGCGTGACGTATACGCCGCCGCGAACAAACATGGCATCCCTGTGCATCTGGATGGCGCGCGCGTATTTAACGCCGCAGTGGCGCTTGGCGTGGATGTGAAGGAAATCACGCAATATGCGGACACCATCTCCTGCTGCCTTTCCAAGGGCCTTTGCGCGCCGGTTGGCAGCGTAATTGCAGGCAGTGCGGCATTCATAGAACGCGCGCGCAAGAACAGAAAGCTTTTGGGCGCGGGTATGCGCCAAGCGGGCATACTGGCGGCGGCAGGCATACTGGCGCTTACCGAAATGCCAAAGCGCTTGCATGAAGACCATGAAAACGCCAAATATATGGCGCGGCTTCTACAGCAAATAGATGGCGTCACTCTGGATATGGACAGCGTGCAAATCAATATGGTTTGGTTCCGCTCCGATGCGCCCGGCGCCGTACTGGATGAAATTCAAGAACGTATGCTGCAAAAAGGCGTAAAGATCAATGGCGTGATGGACGGCATGATCCGCTTTGTGACAAACAACGACATTTCAAAGGCGGACGTGGAATACGCGGTACAGGCGTTTAAAGAGGCGCTGGCGTAAAGCTACGCTGTTTCCATTGAAACCCATGACAATGCTTGCCTGCACTTAGCGCTACAGCCCCTTTTGGCTTGCGGTGCTAGTTTGTGGCGGAGTTGTTTATTATGACGAGCAGCGTGCCGTCCTTTATGGAGATTTCCGCGTGCTCTTCCGTGATGCGGTTGCTGACGCCCAATGGGAAACTATTCGTGAGCACGGCGTCATGAAGCGGGTATTGCGTGCCGCTTTCGCCTACGCCGCTGCAGCCGGAGCTGTAAGCAAATACGGAAAAGCGCATGCCTTTTTGCGCGTCCAGACGGATTTTCTTATTTTTTAAAAGAAAGACAGTTTCGTATTCATCGCGCATTTCCGCCGCTACGCCGTTTTCTTCGGCGAAGGCGAGCGTTTGGATGTTTGCGATTGTATGATCCAGCCTGCCGCCTATGCCGCCCAATAGTAGGATGGATGAACAACCATGCGCAAGGGCCTTTTTCACGCAGAGCATGGTGTCGGTATCGTCCTTTTCCACGGGCACGCGCTGCAGCAGTTCTTCCGGCAGGTCAACACCGCTGTCACAGTCGCCGATGATGAGGGCGGGCTTTATGCCCATCTTTGCGGCCAGAGCATAACCGCCGTCCGCGCAAAGCACGTAATCGCCGGCTTGCGGGGTATAAACCGCGGATGGATTACCGCGGAAATAAGCGGTAAATACTATACAACGCGTTTGCATGGGAATGCCCTTTCATGAATGGAATTGCGGACAGCGCCGGGTTAAGCCGCAACCGCAGCTTTCTTCATGTATATAGTAGCATATTTTATGCTCGGGCAGAATATTTGCTTTTTGCCTGGCGGGATGTATACTGAAAAGGGAAGAGGAGGGATCGTATATGTTGGAAGTGCGTGCCGCCAGGATGGAGGATAAAGCCCGGTTCCGTGAGCTTTGGCAAATATGCTTTGGAGATACCGAGGCGTTTATGAATTGGTTTTTCTCAGAACGCTATTTTCCGGAGCTTTCATCCTGTCTGCTGGAAGATGGCGTCATTATGAGTGCGCTGCAGAGTTATCCGCTGCATATCCGGCTGCGTGGCGCAATTCTTCCTGCTTCTATGCTGGCCGGTGTTTCTACCCACCCAGAAAGAAACGGGCGCGGGTATATGAAGCAGATATTCCTGCATTATATGCAACGCGTGCGCAGCCAGGGAATACCGGTGGCCATTCACACGCCCGCCCATTTGCCAACCTTCTTTTCGCGTGGACATTTTCCCGCTACAAATACGACGCACCTGCTTGCACAAACTGCCGCGGGATCTATAATGCCCAAGGAGCTTGCGCCGCATTCCGTGTCTGAAGAACTTGCGCTGCTGCAAGTTTGCTACCAGCGCGCGACGGCGCGTTACTCCGGCTGTGTATCGCGCACTATGGCCGATTTTGCCTACAAATTCCGTGACTACTCCGCCGATGGCGCGCGTTGCCTGGTGCGGCAGGAGCAGGGGAATGTGCTGGGTTATTGCGTCTATTATGACGGCGCAGAGCGCGTCCATGCCGAAGAGTGCTTCGCGACCGATGACGGCACGATGAAAATGTTGCTGCAGGCATTGGCGCACCAAGCGAACGGCAAGGAACTGCATGTCAAGTTGCCGCCGGATACGGCGGTTGCTTTGCCCGAAGCGCGGACGGAAACGCGCCCCCAGGGCGTAATGGGCGTGGCGGATGTATCTGCGCTGCTCAAAGCGATTTTGCGTGATTCCACGTTTGTATTTGATGTGAAAGACGAGAATGTGCCGCAAAACGAAGGCATTTGGAATGGAGCTGGGCAAGCGGCCAGCCGCGCGCCGCATGTGTGCATTCCTGCGGGGAGACTGGGCCAGTTTTTGTGCGGATACAGGACGCTTCAGGATATCGTGGCCGCAGGCGAGGCGCAGGCGCTGGATTCAGGCGCGGTGAGCGCTCTGGATCAGCTGTTTCCGCAGCAAACATGTTTCATTACGGATGAGTATTAGCGCGGGAGAGGCCGGCATAGCGGAGATGTGTTGGCGATCACGGGAATGCCCGTGACCTTGACAGTGCGTTGCCGCATTTGCTATAATGCAGTAGCTTTTCGATGATATTGGAGAAGAAGTTAATATTGTGGAGAGTTGGCCGAGCGGTTTAAGGCACCGGTCTTGAAAACCGGCAATGGGCAACCATTCTAGGGTTCAAATCCCTAACTCTCCGCCAATCCATTAGTGACCGCGTTTATCGTGGTCACTAATGCTTTTTCTGGCCTTTTCAGCTTAAACATCCCACAAAGTTATACTTGACTTGAACGCTCTGTGTCCGTATGCCGCAGTCCTCTAACTGCTCATGCACCGCAACATGGTCGATGAGTTGAAACGCTGTTGCTCGGTCGAGCTTGTCAATCGCCGCGCACTCCTTAATCAGTTCCAGCCATCGTGCTACATCGTCCTCGCCGCTCTAGTCCGCCTGCATACCGCGCCGAATGTCTTCTGCCATTTCCTCAAGCTCTGATAGTTCTCGCTCTTATCAGTCAAACATTTTCTTGAAAAGGCAGTCCGGCACGGTGACTTTAATCTTTTCCTCAAACAACCTTTTTCTTGCGTCCTCAATAAACAATATGCGGCTTTTCGCGTCGCGCAGGATCTT
>JAVBPK010000029.1:0-15360 GCA_031549625.1 Eubacteriales bacterium | reverse complement strand
TTGCAATCAGCGAAGCCTGCTTTGTTTTGCGAAAACTGAGAGGTGAAACGTAATGAGTACGATGCTGAATTGCTTTTTGATTATAGGGGCGGGCTATTTACTGGGGGGCATCAAGGTGCGCGGATTGCAGCTGGGCACATCCGGCGTATTGCTCGTTGCTCTGGTATTTGGACACTTTGGCTTTGAAATGCCGGTGATAATGCGCGATCTGGGACTGATTTGCTTTGTGACAGCGGTGGGGTTTATTGCCGGCCCGCAATTTTTTCGGAACTTAAAGAGCAAGGTTCTCGCATATGTCATTTTAGGCGTGGTGATCATCCTGACCGGGGCCGCGGTGTGTATATGCTGTATCAAACTGGCGGACATTCCCACACCGCTTTGCGTTGGAATTATGACCGGCGCGCTTACAAGTACGCCGGGGCTTGCCGCCGCGCTGGAAGCTACGGGAGATACTGCAGCGTCCATCGGATATGGAATTGCATACCCGTTTGGCGTTGTGGGCGTGGTTCTTTTTGTCCAACTTGTTCCCAAATTGATTAGGAACGATAAGTACGCCGCAAAAGCAGGCATCTCGGCAGAAGAGGCACAAAAAGGGATTCCGGAAAGACAGCACTACATGTTGGATTCTTTCGGATTTTTTTCTTTTGCGCTGGCTGTTGTCGCCGGGCTGCTGGCGGCATCGGTCAGTATACCGCTGCCGGGTGGGGCGCGCTTTAACCTTGGAATATCCGGCGGCCCACTGATTGCAGGGCTTATGGCAGGTCATTTTAGGCATATCGGGAAGCTCTCGCTGTACGTCAACAAGAAAACATTGGATACCTTGCGGGAGTTCGGATTGGTGCTGTTTTTGATGGGTGCGGGCGTGCAGGCTGGGGCCGATTTTGTTGAGACACTCAAACAATATGGTTGGGCGCTGTTTTTGTTCGGCGCCTTGATTACGATACTGCCCATGGTGGTCGGCTTTGTTTTCTCCAGGAAGCTGTTTCATTTGGATGTTATGTCGTCCCTCAGTGCGATATGCGGCGGTATGACGAGCACGCCTGCGCTTGGAACGCTGATAGAAGTGGCAAAAAACGATGATGTTGCGGGGGGTTACGCCGCGACGTATCCGGTTGCGCTGGTTTTTGTAGTACTGGCATCGCAATTTATTTCACTCTTATTTTGAGGTGGCGGGATATCATGGGGTACCGGCGCTCTTGAAGCGGTTAGCCGCGCTAAAACGGATCATTTTGGCAATGATATGCGGCGAACTCTTGCCGATAGGGATGTGCGGCATGATTTTGATGTTTATGGATATGCCGGCCAATGCGCCTCTTACCGTGAGGATAATATTATGCCCGCAATCAACGAGGCCTACAAGGATGAAGTTATACGGCTATTCAACGAGCTGAAAAAGGGCGGCAGGGTCATAGCGGGGCTTTAAAAACCTTTTCAGCGAGTGGTATGGCATGGTAAAGGATAAATTCGGAATCATTTGGCGCATGATGTACTACGCCGGGAATAATTAGGTATAATCTGTTTGCCGGCGGTGCGTCATCTATTTAAGGTGATGGGCGTACCGAGGCCGCGCGTGCGAAAAGCGCGGCGGCGTTAAAAAAAGGCCGGAGAATCGATCGATTCCCCGGCCTTTTTGCCGAAATCCGGTTCGCGCTTGCCGTGCCTGCCGCCGCAGAGGAAGCGGATGAAGGAGGCAAATGCGCGCCAAAGTATGGCCTTTTTACTTGATATCCTCAATGGCGGTAACGGCGGCTAGCCTGCCCAAAACGATGGCTCTGGTAATGCCCTGGCCGCCGCTGCAGGTGGTTTCACCGCCTGCGTACAAGCCTTCTATCGCGAGGCCGCCCTCATTCATCACGCGGGCGCCCGTGTCGATCACCAGGCCGCCCAGTGTGGTTTGGTTGGCAGGCGTAATCCAGGCGCAATAGAAGGGCGCCTTATCCAGCCTGGAGAACATGGATTCTTTACGGCCAAATTCCGTATCTTCACCCTTGTCGAAAAAGCCCTGGTATGCCGTCACCGTCTTCGCCAATTCAGCGGCATCGATCTTTATCATGTTTGCCAGGTCTTCGAGCGAACCCGCTTCTTCAAAGTAGCCGGCATCTTTGTATGTTTGCATCAACGCCGCGTTATCCACCGCAGCCTGGTCAAACAACAGGAATGCGCCGCCGTCGGTCTGCTCTTTGATGGCGCTGCCCAGAGGGCCGGTTGTGGAAAGCTCGTTTACAAAGCGCTTGCCTTCTTTGTTTACAAGGATAGCGCCATTGTAGCGCACGTTTGTCAGAGAGACCACGCTGGTGCCGGTGTCAAAAGCAACCGTTTGCGGGGAGGCCTGGTCCATGTTGCCTATAGCCGCGCCAACCGAGGTGGCCAAAGTGATGCCGTCGCCGGTGGCGCCGACGCTGGCTGTGGAGGGATATCCGGACCATTGCGGCGTGTATTTGTCCACCATCGCAGGGTTGGAAGCGAAGCCGCCGGTTGCCAGAATAACTGCCTTGGCATTGATGGTATAGGCGCCGTTCGGGCCTTCTACTTTTACGCCGACAACCTTGTCGCCGTCTGTAACCAGTTCCGTCGCCTTGGTTTGCAGGCGGCAGTCGATCTGCAGATCACCCACTTGCTTCGTTAGCACGGCAACCAGCATGCTGCCATACGCGCTGCCGTCGGCAGGGGTGTGTTGCGAACCGTTGATGACGCGGGACATATCCGCGCCCATGTCGATCAGCCAGTCAACATCCGCGCCGGAACGGTCGGCCATTACGCGCATCAGCGGATCGTCGCTGCCTGTGCCGATCAGTTTTTTGTAGTAATCGTCCGCGGTGAAAGGCGGATTCATCGCCATTTGCACGGAGCTGCCGCCCGCGTTAAACGCCGTGGAGGCCAGCGCGGTTGTGCCGCCCAGCATGGCCAGCTTTTCAACGAGAATAACGTCTTTTCCCTGGTTCTTTGCCTCCATGGCAGCCGCCATACCCGCACCGCCGCCGCCGATAACAACGATATCCGTTGTCGCGTCTTCGGCTGCCGGCAATGCCGCGCCCGCGCCCGCTTTTTCATACAGGCTGGTTACGTCCGCGCCGGCTTTCACCAGCGCCGATTCTACGGCCGCCAGCAAAGCGCCGCTGCTGATCGTGCAGCCGGAAATCACATCTACCGCCAGGCTCTGCGCTTCTACTATGGCCGGGGGCAGTTTATCCACCGCGTTGCTGCCGATTCCGGTGGTTTCAGCATTTTCGGTTACTTCAACGCTCAATATGGCGTTTTCGTCCACTTCAACCGAAACTTTCATGAGGCCGCCAAAGCCGTTCGCTTCGCCCTCGTATTTGCCAGCGACAAATTTTCCGGCCGACTGGGGCGCGTCCGTTGGCGCCGTGGTAGCCTCACCGGGGGTTGGTTCGGCGGCAGGCCCGTTCGCTGTGGGCGAGCAAGCGGCAAGTGATATGCCAAGGGCAAGGCATAACAACAGTGCGATTGACATTCGAAGTGTTCTGTTCATGATTTCCTCCTTTTTTTGTGCAGGCATGCATGCTTGCACATTGCGTTGTGGCGTGTACGTTCACGGCCAGAATAGAGTATAACATAAGTTTATATAGCGAAAAGTAAATTTTATGAAAAATGCATTGGCAAAAGGAATGTATCTCCATGGGGCCGCCGTTTCTTACCAATAATTCCCGCCTGTCTTCCCGTAAGCGTTACCTTGTTTTTTATATACCCCCCGCAAGTTTGCGCCAGCGTAGGTTTTGCTTTATAATGGTAGCGAGACAGGCGGGAAGTTGTCAGCGAAAGGAGCTAGCCATGGCGCAGGAGATTGAACGATTTTTGGACGAAAATGGAAGAATAAAGCAGTTACCCTCTAAACGCGCGACGCAATTGAAGATATTTGCATACTTGGCCGAAAAATTTGAAAGCGGAAAAGAATATTCCGAACACGAAGTGAATGCTATCATCAGCAGCTGGCATACATTTGGCGATTATTTCGTCATACGCCGCGGGCTCGTCGAAAGCGGCCTTATTAAGCGTCTGCCAAACGGCAGCAAATACTGGCGCGTAGAGCCGGAAGCGGAAGCCGGGGAATAAGGCGAAAGCGCCCCTTTCGGCCTGAAGGTTGACATTTTTCAGCCGCCTATATATATTGAGAACAGGCGCAATAAATATGAACGGGAGGTCTCCATATGAATCGAAGCAGCGTTTTATGGAATGACAGAAAAAGGACATTTTTGGGACTTCCCTGGTCCTTTACGCGCTATAGTTTTTCCGATTCCAGACTCTATTTAAAAACAGGCATGCTAAGCCTCAAAGAGGAGGAGCTGCTGCTTTACCGCATTATGGACATTTCGCTTGTCCGTTCGCTTGGCCAGCGCATTTTCGGCATCGGTTCTATCCGCCTGATTACCGCAGATAAAACGCATCCGGAATTGGTGCTCAAGAACATTAAAAACGCCGAAAAAATAAAAGATCATCTTTCCCTGCTTGTGGAGGAAGCGCGCGAAAAGAACCGCGTTTCCGCGCGCGAGTTTTTTGAGGAGGACGACCACGATCACGACGGGAATTTTTAAGCGGGCGTTCTGGTACGATTGGCACGCGGAGTTTGAAATTTCCGTTCAATGAAGCGAATGTACAAATATATACCGCAAAACGCGTGAACCGCGCACCGGGCGAATAAGAACGGTGCGCGTAAGCGCAAAAGCAGGAAGACCAAGGCCATAAAAAGGAACCGCAACCAGAGATAAAAGCCGAAGCCGGATACAAACACCGGCCCCGGCTTTTTTTATGCATGGCGACGCAAGAAAAGCAGCACAAAACACCAAAACATAAACAAATTTGCCGCGTTTGTCATATATATGCAATACCATCCTAAAGGAGAGATAGACATGTCATTCTGCAATTCCAATCCATGCTCCGGCGGCAAGCAATGCTGCGGGCAAAACCCGATGGCGGGCAGCGGCCAGCAAAACGGTACGCTGGCGGCGCCAACGATTCTAATTCCAACTGCCGGACAAATATTTCAAACGCGCCAGCCGACATTTTCAGGGCGGGCGACTCCGAATTATTGCTTAAGGATAACATATGGCGCGCAAACCATAAAATGCAAAGTCAATGAAACGGGCGTATGGCAGCATACGCCATGCGCGCCGCTGCAAGCAGGCAATTATACACTATGCATAATAGAATACTGCCCGCTGACGGGTGCGAGCAGCGCGGAGGTTTGCGTGCCGTTTAGCGTAGCATCGACGATAACGCAGCCGAGCATACTGGTACCCGTAAGCGGGCAGGAATTTGTAACGGGGCAGCCTACGTTTGGCGGCACGGGGGAACCAGGCGCAAGCATCCACATATCCATCGGCAGTATGACGGCGCTTGTATTGGTGAACGCAAACGGAAACTGGAGCTTTACGCCAGCGGAACCGCTGTCTTCCGGCCTGCATTCCGTGTGTGTCAACCAGTGCGTGTCCGGGTTTTGCGGCAATACCACCTGTGTGCCGTTCAGCATAAATACAGTGGCGACAAGGCCGGGCGTACTCGTGCCGGTAAACGGGCAGGCATTCGTGCGCAACCCAATATTTAGAGGCCGGGGAATACCGGGCGCAAATATCAATTTGTCGGTGGGGCAGCTCACATTGACGGCGATTGTGGATGTAAACGGAGACTGGAATGTTACGCCTGAGCAAGAGCTTGCTGTGGGCCTGCATAGGATGTGCGTCAATCAGTGTGTCGCGGGTGTGTGCAGTAGCAATATATGCGTACCGTTCAGCATTGTCGCAGTGCCAATTGAAGCGAATATCGTGGTTCCGGCCAGCGGCCAGGTGTTTACAACGGCTAGACCGACGTTCAGCGGTACGGGCGCGCCGGGTGCGAGCATCAATCTGACTGCAGGCGCAATCACAACGATGGTGACGGCAAGCGGGCTGGGCAATTGGAGCTTTACGCCCACACAGGACCTTCCCGACGGGGCATATCAGCTGTGCGTCAACCAATGCATAGCGGGTGTGTGCAGCGGCAATATCTGCGTGCCGTTTAGCATAAGCGCGGCGCAAGAGGAAGCGACAATCGTGGTTCCGGCCAGTGGTCAGGTGTTTGCAACGGCTAGGCCGACGTTCAGCGGCACGGGCGCGCCGGGTGCGAGCATCAATCTGACGGCAGGCGCAATCACAACGATGGTGACGGCGAGCGGGCTGGGCAATTGGAGCTTTACTCCCATACAGGATATTCCCTCCGGCGTGTATCAGTTGTGCATCAGCCAGTGCATAGCGGGTGTGTGTGGCAGTGATATCTGTGTGCCATTCAGTGTTCATGTAGTAGATGATCCGATCATGCGGCTCGGGCGGGTGAGTGAACAGCAAATGATCGGCATGGAGGGGTACGAAGCGGAAGTGCCCAGGCCGGAAGCGCAGCCTGCAGAAGATGCGCAGCTTGTAGAAGTACCGTTCGTAGAAGAGGCGCCGCTCGCGGAAGAGGTGCTGTTCGTAGAAGAAGCGCCGCTCGCGGAAGAAGCGCCGCTTGTAGAAGTACCGTTCGTAGAAGAAGCGCCGCTCACGGAAGAGGTGCCGTTCGTAGAAGACGCGCCGCTCGCGGAAAAAGTGGCATTCGTAGAAGAAACGCCGCTTGTAGAAGTACCGTTCGCAGAGGAAGCGCCGTTCGCGGAGGAAGCGCCGTTCGTAGAAGTACCGTTCGCAGAAGAAGCGCCGTTCGTAGAAGAAGTGCCGTTCGTAGAGGAAGCGCCGTTCGCGGAAGAAGCGCCGCTCATTGAAGCGGCAAAACACGTCATGGAGACGCAGCCGATGGCGGAAGCGCAGCCCGTTTTAGCCGCGCAGCCGGCAGCAAGGCAGGAGCCCGTCATGCAAATGGCATATTCCGTGCAGCAGCGGGCGATGGAGACCATGTTTGCCATTACGGTTCCGGCGCCGGAACAACGCTTTCAGGAGCGCAGGCCGCAATTGACGGGCACGGGCCAGCCGGGGGCCAGGGTGGTTATAACGGTTGGCGGCCAGGGCGAAACAGTAGAGGTAGACAGCGGAGGTCTCTGGCAGTATACACCGGAACAACCGCTGGAAATCGGCACGCACTGGCTGTGTGCCATGCAATGCATAGGCCGTGTTTGCGGAAATATGCAGCACGAACAAGTGCGAATCGTGGAATAAGCGCAAAACGGGGGGGCGATGCGAACCGGAATCTCGCATCATCCCCCGCCTCCACGGCAATATCACTCAAGAAGAAGAGAGCATCTTGTTCAAAAAGGAAAGTGTGCCCCGGCTAGGAGCGCGCACCAGAGAATACGAGCCATTGTTTTCTTGAATTTCCTGCAGCAAAAAATTGGCGAGCAGCACATTTTCGCGGTAGGCATCCTTCGGAGTGAGGCCAAGGGCGCGCAGGGCGCTGCCGTATTGATCGACAAGCATATGAAGGATGGCGAAAAACTCCCCTTCATTCATGGAATCCGATCTTGCTAATATGAAATCGATGACATTCATGCCGTTTCCTCCTGTGCATAAGCCTGTTATGCGCAAGTATGCCCAGAAGGAAAGCGAACAAAACGCGTCGAAACAACCGCGCGAGCCCCGCTGCTTGCGGGAGGGAAGCGGCCGGTTACAGAAAACTATGAAACTGCCACAGGAATAGGCCAAGCCCACCGACGGAAAGAATACCGAGCACAAGCAGGGAATGATTGATCTTATCTGTTTTACGGCGATTGCGCAGCATATTGAAAATAAAACCGAGCGCACAAAACAGGAATATCGCCAACAAAATGAAAAAGGAGATGCGTACGAGGGATTCGTTCCAGGTGGTGCGCAATACGGTGTTGCGTATGCGTGAAAAGAAGTCTGGATCTTCCGGTTTGGCGCGCTCCAGAAAGGCGAGCACAGTAAGGGCGCAGGCCCAGCCGATCACGCTGCAAAAGGGAACGGCGCGTGTAACCCAGTCTTTTTTTTGCCGGCGCTCGTTGGATTTAACGGGCGTAGAGCCAGCCATAAAAACACCTCCTATTTTTAAACAGATACTTGCGGGTAAGGCGGTTTTGTGAAATGCGACCAGCATTGGTTTGCGCGCTCAGCCGCTATTTCTTTTTATTTTGCCGTTCTTCGGCGATGCGGCAGTTTTCGGCCACGCGAAAGCGCACGATATCACGCACCAGCTCCAGAGGAAGCGGCTTGTTGTGGGGGAATTGAATAGCGCCTTTGGAGGTTTTAAATTCGGTCAGCTTGTCTTGAAAGTTGTTGACGCCGGAATCGCCCGGATAAAAACCGATATGCTTCGAAAAGGCGGCAAAATGCACCAGGTTGCCCTGCAAAAAGAAGGTAGGCATGCGCCAGCTGATGCGTTCCTCGGCGCGGGGCGCTTCTTCTTTGATGGCAAGGCGCAGGGTTTGCATGCGTGCTTGCAGTTCGGGCGGAAAGAGGGCAATGTATTCATCGATGTTGGAAAAGGTTTCGTTGTTTTCCATGGCGGTCCACATCCTTTTCGTATATTCTGCCGATAGTATATCAAAAAAGCAGGCGCCTGTCGATGCAAAGGAAAGCGTCAAAGCGCAGCCGGAGCAAAGGGACAAAATACGCGCCGTTTACGCAAATCTTGTTCAATCCTTCTTAATTATATATACAGGACGCCGTTTTTATGGTATAATTTTATACGTCTGAAGGGCGTTTTTGTCAACGCCGCCCAAACAAACAGCGCTGGCCGCCGCTAAACGCGGCGGTTTTGCGGCGGCAGGTTCCCCCGCGGCGGGCATGGCAAAAAAGAAAAGCAGACCACAAACAAGCCCGAACGCTTCCGCCCGCGTGAAGCAGCTTGTATTCGGAGAGGAATGCTGCATGCAGCTTACGCGTATAGGCTTAAACGAATTTCGCAGCTATCAAAGCCTGCGTCTGCATCCGGAACCGGGGTTAAACGTATTCATCGGGGAAAATGCCGCGGGGAAAACAAACATTCTCGAAAGCGTTTTTCTGTGTGCGCTGGGGCGCAGTCACCGCACGCGCCACGACGCGGAGCTTATCCGCTATGGTCAGGCGGGCGCGCTGGTCAGTTTGGGTCTGCAAAAGCGAACGGGTGAACACAGCATTGAATGCCGTCTTTCCAAGGAAAACAGGCGTGAGCTCAAAATAGACGGCATGGCTTTGTCGCGCTCGGGTGAATTACTGGGCTGTTTGCAGGTGGTCATGTTTTCGCCGGAAGATCTAAAGCTCATCAAACAGGGCCCGGCGGAACGGCGGCGCTTCATGGATATGGAAATATCCCAAATAAAGCCGCTGTATTATTTCCGGTTGCAGCAATACAATCTTGCGCTGAAGCAGCGCAATGCGTTGCTGCGTGAGCGCGGCGCACAGCAGGCTTTGTTGGATCCATGGGACGAGCAGCTTGCGCGTTTTGGCGCGGAGATCATGCTGGAACGGGCGGCGTTCATGGCAAGCTTGTCCGAAAAGGCCGCGGCGCTGCATGCCGAGCTGTCCGGCGGGCGCGAAGAATTGCAGGTATCCTACCAATCCGCCACGGCATTGAGCTCCCTGCCCTCGCTCGTAAACACATTGTGCGCCGAGCTGCGCGCGCAGGCGGAAAAGGACGTGTTGCGCGGGGGTACATCGGTCGGCCCGCACAGGGACGATATCTTACTGGCGCTGGACGGCGAGGATGTGCGGGCGTACGGCTCGCAGGGGCAGCAGCGTACGGCGGCGCTTTCACTCAAGCTGTCGGAGCTGGCGCTCATGAAGGAATTGGGCCAGGAATCACCGGTACTGTTGCTGGACGATGTGCTGTCGGAACTGGATTGCGCGCGCCAGCAAATGCTGGCAAAGGCCATGCAAGGCTGCCAGACATTCCTCACATGCACCCAGCTGGCTGGTTTAGGCGATTGCGGCCTGAACGACATGCATGTGTTTGAAGTAAAAGGCGGCATAGTAAGCAAGAACGAATAAGCGTTTTACAGCATATAACAACGGCTGTTTATGGGAATACTTTCCACAACGTGGGAATGGGAAGCCGATGAATGCAAAGGGCATACGGAGGGACTGTGATTATTCATATAGGCTTTGAAACATGCGTACAATCTGAAGACGTGGTCGCCATACTAAACAAAGCGACCGCGGCAAGCGCGAGCGCCACGGCCGGTTTCCTGCGCGCTGCGAAAAAGAAAAACGGCTTTACGCCCTGCGCAGAGCGCGAAAAGGCCTATGTGCTGACGGAAAAGCAAGGCGCGGAGCATATATACGCGTCCGCCATCAACGCGGCAACGCTGGAAAAAAGGCTGAAAACAGGCGGACTCAGCGAATAAGACAGAGCAAATCGAGCGTGCTGTACGTCCCCATAAAAGGGACAAAAGAACGCCGTACAAATTAGATCGATTTTGCAAGGTAGGAGAACGAAACTATGGAAAATCCACAGGGATTGAACGCAAACGCAAATGGCGCGGATTATGGCGCGTCGCAAATACAGGTTTTGGAAGGACTCGAGGCGGTGCGCCGCCGGCCTGGCATGTACATCGGCTCTACGGATACGAGAGGGCTGCATCATCTGGTAACGGAAGTGGTAGACAACTCCATCGACGAAGCATTGGCGGGATATTGCAAAAACATCAGCATCACCATCCATCCCGACAATTCTGTCACCGTGCAGGACGACGGGCGGGGCATCCCGGTTGGCTACCATGAGCAAACAGGTAAAAACGCGCTGGAAGTGGCGCTCACCATTCTGCACGCCGGTGGTAAGTTTGGCGGCGCGGGCTATAAGGTCTCGGGCGGGCTGCATGGCGTGGGGCTTAGCTGCGTGAACGCGTTGAGCGAAAAGCTCATCGCCACCAGCTGCCGTGACGGCGAAGTATACCAGCAAACCTATTCGCGCGGGCTGCCGCTCACATCCGTAGAAAAACTGTCCAACTGCGGGCCGGCGGAACATGGCACCACAATTTGGTTTTTACCGGATGCCGAAGTGTTTGACGAAGTGAATTTCCATTTCGACACGATGGTGGGCCGGTTGCGGGAGCTGGCGTTTTTAAACGCGGGCATTTCCATCGTTGTGGAAGATCAGCGCGGCGAAAAGGCGGATACACGCAAATTTTGCTATGAAGGCGGCATAGTTTCCTTTGTAAAGCATCTCAATAAAAATAAGGAAGCGCTGCACGCGGAACCCATATATATTTCCACAACGCGCATGGGCGAAGAGGGCGTGGAAGACGCTAGTGTGGAAGTCGCCATGCAATACAACGACGGCTATAACGAAAACATATTCACATTCGCGAACAACATCGCCACCATAGAAGGCGGAGCACATTTGGTTGGCTTCAAGTCCGCGCTGACCCGCGTGATAAACGACTACGCGAAAAGGGCGGGCATGTTAAAGGCGGTGGACGCGTCGCTTTCCGGCGAGGATATCCGCGAAGGGCTTACGGCTATAATCAGCGTAAAATTGACGGAACCTCAATTCGAAGGCCAAACAAAAACAAAGCTGGGCAATGCGGATATTCGTTCGTTGGTGGATGGCGCGGTAGCGTCCGGGCTCGCGGATTACCTCGAAGAAAACCCATCGATAGCGCGGCTGCTGGTAGACAAGTGCATAACGGCCTGCCGCGCGAGGGACGCGGCGCGTAAGGCAAGGGAGCTGACCCGCCGCAAAACGGCGCTGGACAGCACGAGCTTGCCGGGTAAGCTGGCCGATTGCCGCGAAAAGGACCCGGCGCAATGCGAAATTTTCATAGTAGAGGGGGACAGCGCGGGCGGTTCCGCAAAGCAGGGCAGAAACCCGCAATTTCAGGCAATCCTCCCGCTGCGCGGCAAAATATTAAACGTAGAAAAAACCCGGCTGGACAGAATACTGGCCAATGCCGAAATCAAAGCCATGATAACGGCGTTTGGCGCGGGCATGGACTCCGACTTCGACGCGACGCGGCTGCGCTACCACAAAATCGTGTGCATGACGGACGCGGACGTAGATGGCAGCCATATCCGCACACTGCTGCTTACGTTTTTCTACAGGCATATGCGGCCGCTCATCGAGGACGGCTATGTATACATAGCGCAGCCGCCACTGTACAAGATTAGCCGCAGCAAGATCGAACGCTACGCGTACGACGACAACGAGCTGGAAGCCATACTCAACGAGATCGGGCGCGAACCAAAACCCACCATACAGCGTTACAAAGGCTTGGGAGAAATGAATCCAGAGCAGCTGTGGGAAACCACCATGGATCCGGAAGTGCGCATCATGATGCGCGTAACGCTCGAGGACGCCATAGCGGCGGATGAAATTTTCACCATACTGATGGGCGACAAGGTTGAGCCGAGGCGGGAGTTCATTCAGGAGAATTCCAAGCTGGTGGCGAATTTGGATATATAGAGAGGAAACTATGAGCGAAACGCAAAACCCACGTATCATCCCCCTGGATATCGAAAAAGAAATGCGGCAGAGCTTCATCGCGTATGCCATGTCCGTCATTACGGACCGCGCTTTGCCGGATGTACGTGACGGCTTAAAGCCCGTGCACAGGCGCATCCTGTACGCGATGGACGAGCTGGGCCTGCAGCCGGATAAACCCTACCGTAAAAGCGCGCGTATCGTCGGCGACGTGCTGGGTAAATACCACCCGCATGGCGACAGCTCCATATACGACGCCATGGTGCGTATGGCACAGGATTTCAACACGCGGTATCCATTGGTAGAAGGGCACGGCAACTTTGGTTCGGTGGACGGCGACTCGGCGGCGGCTATGCGTTATACGGAGGCGCGCTTTTCAAAAATAGCCACGGAAATGATGGCCGACATCGATAAAAACACCGTCGATTTCATGCCAAACTTCGATGAAACGATGCTGCAGCCGCGGGTGCTGCCGTCACGCTTCCCGAATCTGCTCGTTAACGGTTCGGGCGGCATTGCTGTTGGTATGGCCACAAATATTCCGCCGCACAACTTAAACGAAACCATCAACGCTCTGTGCGCGCTCATAGACGATCCGGATATACCGCTGGAAGCGCTCATCGAACATGTACCGGGGCCGGATTTCCCGACGGGCGGCGTGATTATGGGCCGCAGCGGCATATTGTCGGCCTATCAGACGGGCAGGGGCCGCATAGTGGTGCGCGCGAAAGCGGAGATAGAACAGCTCAGCAGCACGAAAAGCCGCATCGTAATTACCGAAATCCCCTACCAGGTAAACAAAGCGCGGCTTGTGGAGCGCATTGCGGAACTGGTGCACGAAAAAAAGATAGAGGGCATCGCCGATCTGCGTGACGAAACCGACCGCAATGGCATGCGCATCGTGCTCGACCTCAAAAAGGACGTCAACGCGAATGTCATACTGAACCTTCTGTACAAACACACGGCTATGCAGGACACGTTTGGCGTGATTATGCTTACGCTGGTGGATGGTGAGCCGCGCGTATTGAATCTCAAGCAGATTTTAGAATATTACCTGGCGCACCAGCGCGAGGTGGTGACAAGGCGCACGCAGTACGATCTCGAACGGGCGGAAGAGCGGCTGCACTTACTGGAAGGCCTCATAAAAGCGCTCGATAACATCGACGAAATCGTGGACCTCATCAAAAAATCGCCAAACGGACCGGAAGCAAAGGTTCGCTTAATGGCGCGGTTTGACTTCTCCGAGAAGCAGGCGCAGGCCATTTTGGATATGCGCTTGCAGCGCTTGACAGGGCTGGAACGCGAAAAAATCGAAGCCGAATTCGCGGAGCTTACCAAAACGGTGGCGTATTTGCGCAGCATACTGGCAGATGAAAAGCTGCTGCTGGACATCATTAAAACAGAAGCGCTGGAAGTCAAACGCAAATATGGCGATGAGCGGCGCACGAGCATCACAGATATCATAGAAGATATCGACATGGACGACATCATTCAGGAAGAAGAAATGTGCGTCACGCTAACGCATTTCGGCTATATCAAGCGCCTGGCGTCTGACACCTACCGCGCGCAAAACCGTGGCGGCAAGGGCGTGATGGGGCAGGGCACGCGTGATGAAGACGTTGTGGAGAATCTATTTGTCGCGTCGACGCACGCGCATATTCTGTTTTTCACAAACACAGGCCGCGCGTTCCGCATAAAATGCTATGTCATTCCAGAGGCGGGCAGGGCGGCAAAGGGTACTGCCATTGTCAATCTGCTGCAACTGCAAAGCGGCGAGCGTATAACGGCGGCGTTCCCCGTCACAAAAGAAGAAGAAGGCCGGTATTTGGTTATGGCCACGCGGAAGGGTGTCATTAAAAAAACGCCTGTGCGCGAATTTGACAACATTCGCAAAGGCGGCCTGATCGCGCTGACGCTGCGCGAAGGGGATGAGCTGATGGGCGTCGAGGTTTCGGGCGGCGAGGATGAATTCATGATGGCCACAAGGCTGGGCAAATGCATTCGCTTTAACGAGCAGGATGTGCGCGGCATGGGCCGCTCGGCGACAGGCGTCCGCTCCATCTCTTTGGGCGACGATGACGACGTGGTCGACATGGTGAAGGTCATAAATGGCGCGGATGTGCTCACTGTTACGGAAAACGGCATGGGCAAGCGCACGCCGGAGGAGGCCTACAGGGGACAAAAACGCGGCGGCAAGGGCATTATCGCCATGCAGGTCACGGAAAAAACAGGCGAACTTTGCGGCATGGCCATGGTAACGGGCGAAGAAGATTTACTGCTCATCCGTGACGACGGCATGGTCATACGCATGCCGATCGGTCAAATCAGTGTGACGGCAAGCCGTGGCACGCAGGGCGTGCGGCTAATGCGCGCGGATGAAGGCACAAAGGTGGTAAGCATAGCCATAGCGCCGCCAAATGAAGCCAGCGCCGAGCAGCCAAACGAGGACGGGATATTCACGGGCGTGTTTCCGCTGGTAGAAGAAGAGAACGCGCTGGAAGGCGGCGACGCGGCACAAAACAACGATGTATCTGCGGAGACAGACGAGAGCTGACCTGCAGTTCATATCCAAGCGCCAACAAAACAAAAGGGCGGTCCGTGAGGGCTGCCCTTTTGTTCAGTTTTGCGGAATGCTTGATTGTTTGACTTATGCAGGAACTGGACCAGCTCAGTGGTCTGTGAGAATTTTGCCTAATCCAGTTTGCAAGAACCGCACTGTGTTTTGCTGGTTCCACCGATGCGCTACGCTGCATCGGCGGGCAAAACACCAAAGGAAGATATAAATTTTCTTTTTATTTTGAATGTACCTCTTGAACCTCTCAATTCGCAATGGGCGCAAGATTTCGCTAGCGCTCACTTGCTTCCTTGCACACTGGGCTTTTTCCTCGCTTCTTCCCGCACTGCGGGCGCGCGGAAACGCCCCCATGCCCCCATTTTTGGGCAATTCGCGTATCTTTGCGGTTCGATTATCCCGGCTTATCAAAAGGAAAGGGACGAAAGCCCCTTGTAGAACCCGAAGGCTTTCAATGG
>JAVBPK010000020.1:0-12252 GCA_031549625.1 Eubacteriales bacterium | reverse complement strand
TACCCAGCGCCCCTCCGCCCCCTCCGCGCAAAACGCGCAAAGTACGCCCGCGCAGCATGCCATACAGCTGGGGCGGTATATTCGGCGGGAGCGCGGCATGCAGGGCGTGCGCAGCTATGCCGCCAGCATCCGAGAGTATTTGTCCCCCGCCGATTATGAAAAGCTTTGCCGTACGATGGGCGTGCCGTTCCATAACGCTCCCCATGGCAACAACCAGCCACAAAGCAACGCACAGCAAAATACCGCGCAGCAGCAAAGGCCAAAACCCGCTCCCCAACAAAACAATGTTGCCGACCAGATGCAGATGATGCAGATGCTCTCGCAGTTTATGAATATGCAAAACGGCGTCTCCAACGCCGCCAACTTAACCGGCGGCGCCAACGGCATTAATCCGATGCTGCTGGCCCAAATGTTAAACAACATGGGAAATATGGGTTGAGCGCCGGGCATGATCTCGAAAGAACAGCAACAAAAAAGCGGCGGCATTTACCGTCGCTTTTTCGCAAAATCGTGAGTTCCCATTATACACATGATTTCTGTACGCGCCAGCTCTCCCAAATTGGCGTTATCGTATTTTTATAATAACCATTTGTAATGAATTTATAATGGCGTGCCTGTAAACATGTTGTGAAGAAACCATTTTTCTCGCCGCGTTTCCGTTGCTTTTATCCCCATACTCCACCCATACTCCAACTTGCGGCGCCATGCCAAAAACGTGTATACTGGAAAAACAAACACGTGGGAGGGCTTTATGGCGACTATTCCCGAACGGCTGCAACGGCTGCGGGCCGAGATGCTTGCGCATGGTCTTTGCGCATACATCCTTCCTTCCGCCGACGACCACAGTTCCACCTATTTGCATCCGCATTTTCAGGTGCGCGCTTATTTTTCCGGCTTTACCGGCTCGAGCGGCACGCTCGTGGTATTTGCCGAACATGCCGCGCTTTTCACCGACGCGCGTTACTTCCTGCAAGCCGAAGCGCAGCTGGCCGATGCCGGTATCACGCTCATGCGCATGCAGGAGCCCGGTGTACCGGATCTGCCGGAATACCTGCTTTCCTGCCTTACCGAAAACGAAACCGTCGGCGCTAACGCCCGCACCTTTCCTGCCGCGCTTTGGCAGCGGCTTTGCGCCAAACTCGCCGAAAAAAACTGCCAGCTGCTTGCTTTTGACGAGCTGATCGACCGCATCTGGCCCGATCGCCCGGTTTTGCCCGATGCGCCCGTTATTTGCTTGCCCCCGGAACGCGCCGGGGAAACCACGGACAGCAAGCTGGCCCGCTTGCGCGCGGAAATGCGGGCGCAACAGGCACAAGCGCATATACTCTGTTCGCTGGACGATATCGCGTGGTTATACAACCTGCGCGGCTCGGACATCCCCTGCAACCCGCTGGCCTTTGCCTTTACCATCGTAGAAGAGACGGAAGCTACGCTTTTTATCGACGCGCACAAACTGCCCTCCTCTTGCATACAGGAGCTAGCCGCGTTTGGTGTTCGCACAGCGCCGTATGCGGACGTTTACGCATACGCGCCGCGCTGCTCCGGCCAACGCGTGCTTATCGACCCTGAGAGGGTGAATTACGCGCTGTACGCTCAATTCGCCGCCGTCGCCACCATCCGCCATGCGCAGAACCCCACCATACTCATGAAGGCCGTTAAAAACAAAGCGGAGCTTGCTGCCATGCGCCAGGCGCACCTCGCGGATGGCATCGCCTTTGCAAAATTTTTGTATGCGCTTTATACGCGTACTGAAAGCCTTACCGAAGCAAGCGCAGGCGAACTGCTTGCCCGGCTGCGCATGCAGCAGGGCGCCGTATCCGAAAGCTTTCCCGCCATTGTGGCCCATAAAGCGCACGCTGCCATCGTACATTACACCGCTACGCCGGAAACCGACGCGCCGCTTACGCCTGAAGGATTCTTATTGATTGATTCCGGCGGACAATACGGCAGCGGCACCACCGACGTGACACGCACCATCGCCCTTGGCCCTCTTTCCACCGAACAGCGCAGGCAGTACACGCTGGTGCTTAGCGGCATGATCCACCTTGCCGCCGCTGTTTTCCCCGAAACCCTGCGCTGCGACCAGCTGGATGTTTGCGCGCGCATGCCGCTTTGGAGCGTATTGGCCGACTATAAACACGGCACCGGTCACGGCATCGGCAGCTATCTTTGCGTTCACGAACCACCCATCCGCGTATACTACCACGCGAGCAATCCCGTGCCTTTGTCGCCCGGTATGGTGCTTTCCGACGAGCCCGGCGTATATATTGCCGGCAGCCACGGCATTCGCATCGAAAATCAGCTTTGTGTGGAGCAAGCCGGCGAAAGCGAATACGGTCGATTTTTGCGCTTTGAAACGCTTACGCTTATCCCCATCGATACCAGCCCCATCGACTGCACCCTGATGAGCGCGCAGGATATCGCGTGGCTTAACGCCTACCACGCGCATGTGTACGACCGCATTGCGCCGCACCTTTGTGCGGAGGAACGCGCTTTTTTGGAAAAGATTACGCGGGCGATTTAGCCCGTTTCGTATTGCTCCGCCGCCTAAAGCGTGTTATAGTAACGCTATCAATTATATATCGAGGAAGCAGGCGCCCGCTTGGTATGCGGGTGAAAGCGGAAGCCTTAGCATTGGCTCCGCCAACAAGGAAGTGGGAGCAATCCCCACGAACTCGTCGCTGTATGGCAGAGTTTGCGCCCCGGCCGTTTTACGGCTTGCAGCCACTGGGAAACCGGGAAGGCGGGCGTTTACACGATGAAGCCCAGTCAGAAGACTTGCCTGTTGTCCGTACAAAGAGCCACGAGATTTTGGCGTTCGTACAAGTTGCCCTCTTTGGGCGCTTCTTTCGTTGCCATCGCTGTTTGTATGTACTGCTTCCTCCTTAAACGGAGGAATTTTTTATGCCCAATCAAAAGAAACCAGCCAACAAAGGACTAATTATCTCGATTTGCGTGTTGGTCGTTTTACTCGCCGCCGCCAGCGCGCTCTATTTTACCCACCCCGCCAAACCGCTGCAAGGCGCAAAAACGCTCACGATCGCCATTTATCACGGCGAAACGCTTGCGCGCACCGTGGAACTGCATACCGACGCGGCAACCTTGCGCGCCGCGCTGGATGAACAGCAGCTGATCGCCGGAGAAGACAGCGCGTATGGCCTTTTTGTGCAGACCGTGGACGGCACCGACGCCGACGCCAACGCCCAACAATGGTGGCGATTTACAAAAGGCGGCGAAATGGTGGAGACCGGCGTGGATGACACATACATCGCCGACGGCGATACGTTCGAAATTACGCTGATGACGGGCTATTGAGCATGAACAACGTCCGCCGCATCGCCATACTCGGCCTGCTGGCCGCGCTTCTGATCGTGGCGCAGGTTTCGCTTGCCTTTTTGCCGAATATCGAACTTGTATCCTTGCTGATTTTGCTTTTCTCCATACTGACGGGCAAGTACGCCTTTGCGCCCGTTTATGTGTTTGTACTGGCGGAGGGCCTGATATACGGCTTTACGCTCTGGTGGTTTTTTTACCTGTACGCATGGCTGCCGCTGCTGCTGCTCGGCTGGCTTTTCCGGCACCAGCGTTCGCCGCTCTTTTTTGCCGTGATTAACGCCGGATTTGGTTTGTGTTTTGGCGCGCTTTACGCGCTGCTGTTCCTTTTTACAGGCGGGCCCGCTTCGGCACTGTCCGTATTGATCAGCGGACTGCCGTTTGATTTGCTGCACTGCCTCAGCAATTTTATTGTGACATTGCTGCTGTTTCGTCCACTTCGCCAAATCGGTGAAAAAGTATTGGGCGGGGTTTTTTCTTCCCCGCCCAATCCCGCGTGATATCGTCTATTTCAGCTAACCTTTTTCACCTGCGGCATTTCGCTTTGCATATGCTTTACAACGATGGAAAACTCCCACGTTTCCGGTTCGTCCTCATGTTTGTACATATGCTGCAGCACTTCCGCCATGCGCATAAACTCAGCTTCTACATCTACGCCCACCGCAAGAGGGAATACATACCGTTTGTATAGTTCCTGCTGCGTTTCTATCATGGGCGGCAGGCCTTCCGTGCCTGACGGGATACAGAACACTTCTACGTCGTCCCGCTTGCGTTCGCCCAGCACCTTTAAAGCGGTTTGCGCGAGCTGGCTATTTTCTACATATATGGCGTCAAGCATGCCCACTATCCAGTTATCCAATTGATCGTTTAGAAACGCTTCGGCGCTTTGTTTTTTATTGCTTTCGTAATGCAGGCCTCTGGTAAATATTTTCCCTTGCGACACCGCCTCCTGGAACGCCACCGCAGCGGGCGCGCTTTCTTCGCTTAAGAGCGCGACCAGGCGCACCGGCGTATCATGAGGCGGATATTGCAGTGTTTCGTTCAGCACCAGCCGCGCCAAATCCGCAGCTTCCACTTGGGTGTAGCTTGCGCGGGAAATGCCTGCTATCGCCTGGTTTGCGCCGCCCGCCAAATCCAACAGACCGACTGCCGCGCCTTTCCCCGCTGCCGCTTCCAGCGCGGCCAGCGAAGTTTTTACCTGGGTGCGCAGCGCGAGTATGATGTCGTGCTTGCTTTCCGCCAGCGCGGCATCAAAGCCCTGCGGCACTCCCACGATATTTAGCTGCCAATCGTATTTAAACGCCATTTCTTCCGCCGCCGCCGCAAAAACGGGCATCTTCTCTTTTTCAGCATCCAAAATGCACAAAGCGGCTATGACCTCCGGCGTGGGCGCAGGCGTGAACGTAGGCGCAGGCGTATGCTCCGCCGTTTCCTGCGCGTTTACCGGCGGCGTGGCGGCCTGCGGGCCCGCGGCACTCCCAGCCCCAGCAACAGGCGTAGGCACCGATGGCAGCTCTATACGCGGCACACAGCCCGTATAACCGATACATATACCTACGCATACCAACAAGCATATCCATTTTCTTTTCATAAGTTGGGATATCCTCCAAAAATCTTACTATACTATACCATACAGGCATGCCCCGCGGCTAGCAAGCGGCCAAAAATCGTATTTTTTTATGCTAATTGCAGTATATATACGCGCCCCGCCGCCCAAAAAGCGCTTACCCCTTGACGCCATACCCCGGCTTGGCATACTATTAAATCAGCCGCCGCAATGCCCCGCGGCGCAGCTTAAACGCAAACCGCTTTAATCCTGACATTTGTTGAAAGGCGCCTTCCATGAAACGACGTTTTTTCCTGCTACCCGCCATATTTGCCTTGGTCATTTTCCTCTTTGCTCCCGCCGCTTACGCGCGGGACGAATTAAAGAATACGGACCCTGATAAATATTATATCCTTTTAGATCTAAATAATCAGGTGGTTACGGTATACGAAAAAGACGACGCGGGCGAATACACGCGCATTGTCCGCCGCTTTATTTGCACTTCCGGCCGTACATCCCCTGACCCGGATGATCCGGAAGACAAAGGCACGCCAACGCCGCGCGGCGTTTGGAAAATTGGCGGCCGCGAACGATTTGGCAAATTTGCCGCTTTCGCAGGGGAATATGCCCGTTACTGGACTCAAATCGTTGGTGGAAATTATTTCCATTCTATTATGTTTGGCAGACGGGATGTCGACCATCTCAAGAGTTCCCCCTACAACAGTTTGGGCAATAATATTTCGCATGGCTGCGTACGTCTGTATGTGGAAGACGCTAAATGGCTCTATTACTACGCTTGCCCCGGCACCACCATATATGTTTCAACGAGCGAGCCGAAAAACGCGGCTCTGACCCGGGCGTTAAAATCCGATATCCCTTTCAAAACATACAATGCCATGCAAAAAAACATTTATGACGAGCCGGAGTTGAAAAACCATACCGCTTGGACGGTGACCGACGACGCGCAAATGCGCACGGGCAACGGCTCCAACGACAGGCTTATCGCTAAGCTATCCGCCGATACCACTGTTGAAGTTTTGCAGGTTGGCGACCCATGGTGCAAGGTGCTTTACAATAAAAAAGAGGGCTATATTCGCACCGCGCACCTTACCTTTAAAGAGGGTTCCATGCAATCCCGCAAAGACGCGGATATCATCAAAGGCACCGTCTACCTGCTGCAAGCGCCCGACAGAAAAGCGGATGTGCTGTTTAAGGTGCCTACCTATACTTCCGTCAAGGTACTTGAAGAAGCCAACGAAAACTTTGTGCGCGTTCATGTATGGGGGGCCGAGGGCTACCTTGCGAAAAGCTCGCTCACAAAAGGCTGGGGCCTGGACCGGGAACAGGATTTTTTCTGGTGAGTATGCGGCTGCCGCCTGAACGCGGGCTTACGCGTTCAGGGCCGAGAGTATCCGTTATATAAAAACGCCCTTGCGGGCGTTTCAGGCCGTCGAAAAACTCTGTTTTTCGACGAGTTACAGCATTTTACCTCTCACCCTTCGGGCTCGCGGGCGGCAAAATGCCCAAGGTGTGGGCTGCGGACGCACATGTCGTCCTTGCCCACGGATTGAAAGCTTTTTCATGCGAACCTTTTTTGACAGTCTGAAACGCCCTTGCGGGCGTTTTTGTTTATGTGGAGGAGTTTTTATCCTTTCATGAGCTGCAGCCCTGTATACAGCGCTTTTATGTTTCTTTCCAGCATGGCATACTGCCATGTTGTGGGCGCTACTTTTGTTTGCGCCTTCTCGGACTTGCTTATCAAAGAGAGGACCGGTGTGAAAGCGGCTTCGATTTCTTCATGTGAAAAGCCGTCTTCCCCGCTCTGCGCGCCCGGCTCTTGCGCAACGAACCATGCGGCAATTTTCAGCGCCTTTATTCTGTTCTTTTGCAATGTGTGCTGAGACGTGCCCTGCAAAAATTTTTGCTGCGCTTGCTCGCTCCTGTCTATCATGGAATGTATGGCCTTGAGCGCTTCTTCCCGCTCCCTGCTGGCGGCAGTATCCATTTTCTCAACCCCCTCATGCATATTCCTCTCGCCATTTTGAAATCATTCCGCCAACAGAAAATCCGCCCATTCACCCCGATGGTTTTCATATTCGTCCTGCCAAAATAGCATGCGTTCCATGTATGCCCGTTTGCGCCTTTCCACAGGTTCCCGGCAGTTTTCAAACCCATATCGCCTGATAAGCGCCGTTAGCTCGTAAACGGGAAAGCCTATGGCGTGCCCCTTCGCATGCACCACACCGCATGCCTGCCCCACCGCGTGACACAAAGCGATGTCCTCCTGGGAAGCTATTTCTTTGGCAAAAGCATGTGCTTGCAGAATAGCGCGCTGCGCGACAGGCATTTTGACTTTACCTGCCGCCCAGGCCCTTGAAGCCGCCACCGCTTCGTTTGGGCGCGTTTCCTCCGGATAACGCTCGTTTAATGTTTGCACGGCCTCCTCGGCAAACTCAAATGCCCATAGTACCATCGTCCGGTGATTTTGCGTTTCTATTAAGGCCAGCAAATCCTGCAAATATTCGCTGTTTTTCGAGAAAAGAATTTGATTTTTCCTTTTTATTCTGCCTTGTACTTCTTCCATCCAGTCCATGTCATATTCCTTTCTTCCTATTGCCGCGCAATACATGCTCCACCCATTATACAGGAAGCTGCATGTTCAAACAACGCATCAAGCCGGAACTGCCCTTTTGTTTGGCGCAAACCCGCCGCATAAAAAACCGGAGACGCGAGCGTCTCCGGAAATTTAGGGGGCCTGTATCACCACCTTACAGGGAAGGCAGGATATCCTTTTCATTTTTGCGTCCGCCCATCGCTACGAACAGCCACAGTGCCACCAGCGACAGGAGCAGCAACAGCGCGCCCAGCAACAATGCCTGTGTATTGGTAAGCTCACCTGTCTGTGGCAGACCCGGTCCAAGCGGGATCTGTTGATCCGGCACAGGTGTTGGCGTTACCACCGGGCCCGGCCCGAGCGGGATGGTCGTGGTAGGCGGCGTTGTGTACCGCGGCGTAGGCGTCGGTGTAGGCGTAGGCGTCGGTGTCGGCGTAGGTGTCGGTGTCGGCGTCGACTTGACGTTTACCAGTTCGATGACCGCCGTACGGTTTGAATAACGCAACTGCGCACCGCTTCCGGATATACTGGCATTGCCCGCGCTATCCACGCTCAGTACCCAACCGCCGGAAGGCCTGTCGTATCCATTTGGCGCATAGATTTCAACTATGTCGTATACGCCCGGCTCCAGTGTGACCGCGTTGCTTTCGCCATTGCTGCCCGACACCAGCGTGAATTGCTCGCTCGTGTTGCGGGACGTTATGGTGAAGCTTGCGCCACCCAGCGCGCTGCCTGTCTCGACGTCCTTCTTGTAAATGATCACTCTGATCGTATCCGGCGTGTTCTTCACGCTATACGTGAAGGGCGTGCCTGTCAATTCCGTACCGTTCACGGATACGCCTGTATCCGTTACTACGATGGTGAATGTGCCTGTGAGCCGCTGGTAGCCATCCGGCGCGGCAACCTCTGTGAGCGTGTATGTGCCCGGGGCCAGCTTCACGGTGTTGCTCAGGCCGTCTTTATCGGTGGTCAGCGTGTGGGTCACACCGTTGCCCGTGATAGTGAACATCGCGTCACGCAGCGGCGCTTCGGTATATGTATCCAGCTTCTTGAGGCGGAATTCCTGCACGTTCTTGCGGTTCTTTACGGAAGCCACATACACGTTGTTGCCTGCCTTCTCCAGCGGGATAGCATTTGCACCTACCACGATGGACTTATCGTCCTTAACGCGGAAGTCGATCGGATTTGGCCACAGCAGGTAACCCGTCGGCGCCTTTGTTTCCATGATGCGGTAGTAGCCGGGGATGAGATCGGTAAATACAACATACCCTGCGGCATTCGATGCCTGCTTATCCACCGAAGTGGTGTACGTGGCGCCATTGTTTTCGCTTCTGTACAGCGTGAACTCACCGCCCACCAGCGATATGGCTTCGTTGTCGTAATCCACCTTGCGCAACGCAATTGTGGACTTATCCGGCAAGTTCTGCGCCGTCACCTGGATGAGCTTGGTGTAGTTTTCCGCGGTGACGGAGAAAGCGTATGTGTCGCCCAGTATGAGATACCCGCTTGGCGCACTGATTTCTTTGAACACATAATCGCCTTCCGGCAACCTGTCGATGGTAACCTTGCCGGCCTTAAACTGCTTCACTGTGCCTGTCGGGTCTACTTCGTACTGGTTTACACCCACATTGCGCAGCGAGATGACATTGCCCTTCGCATCGCGCAGTTCAAATGTAGCGCCTTCGAGTTGCGCTTTCTTTTCGTCCCACTTCAGCAGCTCTACCTTGCCAAGGATGTACTTGTTCTCTACACGAATGACCACTTCGCGCTGCGTATTCGCGTAATTTTCGATATCGAAGCTATACGGCGTTGCCAGCGTTTCATAACCGGAGCCGTCGGCCTTCATGATCTCGACCTTGCCGCCCATTGCATAGCCCTTGGGCGCTTTGATCTCCTGCACGGTGTATACGCCCGGCTGCAGCCCGCTCGCGATGATCTCGCCGTTGCTGTCCGTCTTGTACACTTTGCCCCAGCCCTTGTCGTTCGTGATGCGGAATTCCGCGCCTTCCAGCGCCTTTTCCACTTCGCCCTCCTCCACCTTCAATATCTTCATGGTGAATTCGTACTTTTCATTCTTGAACGTGAGCGGCACTTCGATGTGCGCGTCATGAGTGAGCGAAACTTCCTTGAGACGATCCGCATCCAGATAGTATCCGGCGGGCGCCATTGTTTCGATTACAACATAGTCTCCAAGCGGCAGGTTGCCGATTGTGGCATATCCGGAGTAACCCGTTACCGCCTCGCCCATCACGGTCTGCGCGTTTGCTATATCTTCGTACCAAGCCGGGTCGGTCTTGCCGCTTACCTTCTTGTAAACTTTGATCTCCGCGCCCTGCAGATGGACAGTCTCGCCGCCTTTATCGACCTTCAGCACCTTGATGCTGCCGATCAACGGCTTGTTGATGAACCTGTACGTTACGTCGTACGCGTCGTTGCCTGTCAATGCTATGAACTTCGGCTCGCTATCGAGGAGGTAGCCGTTGGGTTCCTTCACTTCCACTATTTCATAGCGGCCATACGGCAAGCCTTCGACCACAGCAATGCCCGTTGTGGGGGAGCCGGCGAATTTCGTCGGGGTATCAAATTCGTCGCCAAGCTGCACAAACGTGTGCTCGCCCGGATTGCCCACCGACGCTTTGAGTTCTACCGGCAGCCTTTCGTTGTTGTCTACTTTGTAGAGCTCAAACTCCGCGCCCAGCAGCTGGTTGTAGGCATCATCCTTCTTCTCCAGCTTCAGGACTTTCAGGTTGTAGGTAATCTTTTCGTTCTTAAACGTCAGCGGTACTTCAACGTACGCCGTTGGCGTTAAAGAGAACTCCTGCAGGCGGTTTGCGTCAAGCTTGTAGCCCGCGGGCGCCTTTGTTTCGATGGCCACGTAATCGCCAAGCGGCAGGCCTGTAACGACGCCAACGCCTTTGTCGTTTGTTATCAATTCGCCCATGAGCGTCTGGCCGTTTGCCGGGTTCAGATACCATTCGGGATCCGTTACCGTGCCAACCTTCTTGTATACCTGCACGATCGCGCCCAGCAGCGTTTCATCCGGATGATCTTTATCAACCTTCAGCACTTTTACGCTGCCCACCAGCGGCACGTTGACACAGGTGTATTCTTTTTCATACGTTTCATTCGACATGAGCGTGATGCCGCGTGCCGCCGAGTTCAGTACGAAACCTGCAGGCGCCTTCGTTTCTACCAGCTCATATTCGCCATAGGGCAGACCCATCAACACTGCCTCTCCAGCATCGGATGTGCCAAATGTGGTGGCTTCGACGCTTGGATTGGCTATCTGCTGGAATTCATATTCGCCCGGAACCGCCGGATGCTCTGTCAGCAGGACAGGTTTTCTTATGCCCTGTTCGAGCTTATACAGCTTGAATTCCGCGCCCTTTAACGGGTTTTTCTCTTCATCCGTTTTGTACAGCTTCAGCGTGTAATCGAGCTTCGTGTTCTCATATTTCAACTCGTACTCGATGAAGTTTGTAGCCGTCAGCTTGAATTCCTTCATGCGGCTGCTATCCAGCGCGTATCCTGCCGGCGCCTGTGTTTCGATGGCGACGTAGTCTGCATCGAGATCCAGGTCGTCGATGATGGCGATACCGTTGTATCCCGTCACCGCCTGACCGATTATCGGCGCGTTGTTATTGATGTACTGTTCCGCTGTGGTGTATGAGGCGTTCTTCTTATACACGGTGATTTCCGCACCCTGCAGCACTGTTGTGGAGCTGTCCTTGTCTACCTTCAGCGCCTTGATGCTGCCCTTCAGCGGGGAGTTCACGAACGTGTATTCTTCTACATACACATCTTTTGCCGTCAGGTGAATGACGCGCGGCGTGCTGTCGATCTGGTGACCGCTCGGCGCTACCGTTTCAACCAGCTCGTACTTCCCATACGGCAGCTGCCGCAGTTCCGCGTAGCCCGCGCCATTTGTGCCAAACTCTGTGGCAGTTCCACCGGCCACACCAATGCTGACAAATGTGTACAGCCCAGCGTTGCCTGTCAGTACCACCGGCAGACGGTCTGCCCCGTCGATCTGATGCAGCGTGAATTTCGCGCCTGCCAGAGCTTGCTTCGCGTTGTCAACCTTCTGCAGCTTCAGCGTGTAGTTGAGCTTCTTATTCTCATATTTCAGCTCGTACTCAATGAAGTTTGTAGCCGTCAGCTTGAATTCCTTCATGCGGCTGCTATCCAGCGCATATCCCGCCGGCGCCTGTGTTTCGATGGCGACATAGTCTGTATCGAGATCCAGGTCGTCGATGATGGCGATACCGTTGTATCCCGTCACCGCCTGGCCGACAGCCGTTGCACCGCCGATGTATTGTTCCGCTGTGACGTACACCGCATTCTTTTTATACACGGTGATTTCCGCGCCCTGCAGCACTGTTGTGGAGCTGTCCTTGTCTACCTTCAGCGCCTTGATGCTGCCCTTCAGCGGGGAGTTCACGAACGTGTATTCTTCCACATACACATCTTTCGCCGTCAGGTGAATGATGCGTGGCGTGCTGTCGACCTGGTGACCGCTCGGCGCTACCGTTTCAACCAACTCATACCGGCCATATGGCAGGCCCGTAATAACCGCCTGGCCGCTCGCGTTTGTGCCAAACTGCGTAGCCGTGCCCGTGAGCGACGAGAACGCGTATGTCCCAGCGCTGCCCGTCAGCACCACCGGCAGCTTGCTGGCGCCGTCGATCTGGTGCAGCGTGAACTGCGCCCCCGCCAACGCCTTATTCGTGTTGTCAACCTTCTGCAGCTTCAGCGTGTA
>JAVBPK010000111.1:0-5004 GCA_031549625.1 Eubacteriales bacterium | reverse complement strand
CCCCTAACCCCCTCCCGGGGGGGCCTGCCGGGGGGGTATGGCTTGTGGGTTGGGTTGGGGTGGGTGGGCAGGATGGGGAAAAAGCGGTAACGGGGCGCCTTTTGTTTGACTTGTGCAGGGACTGGGCCAGCTTGGCTTTTTCTAAAATATTTTACTTGCTCCAGCTTGCGGGAACCGCACGGTGTTTTGCTAAATCCACCGCTGCGGCTGCGCCGCATCGGCGGGCAAAACACCAGAGGAAGATATAAATTTTCTTTTTATGTTAAATGGGGAGCAGAGCCCCCCATGCCCTCATTTTATGCCAATTTGCATACTTGAGCGGTAGTTTGAGTATCCCGGCTTATCAAATGGAAAGGGACGAAATCCCCTTTTAGCACCCGAAGGCTTTCAATGGGCGGCGGGACCGCACGCGGAGCGTGTAGCCGCCCGTACAATGCATAGCCGGGTTGCGGATCCACAATACGGCCCCGAAGCGGGAAAGGCGCTCAAACGGGATACCCCCTATAAGCCCTCCCTGGTGGTCTTCCCGGAGGGGAAGGCCTGTAGGGAGGGTTTGGGTGGGTGGGCAGGATGGGGAAAAAGCGGCAACGGGGCCTGGTTTGTTTGACTTGTGCAGGGACTGGCAGAGTCTTATTTACCCCAGCTTGCGGGAACCGCATGGTGTTTTGCATAGCCCATCCTTTTTACCGTTCATAACATTTCTAAAACTTTGCTCCCTTCCCGCCATATTCCCTACACGCAAATGCCACACAGCGCTGGTTAAATAATAAAAAAGAAAAGGAGGTTCGAATTGTGCAAATGGACGATATGGTGCGCACAGAAGAACGCTACCTGCTGGATGAAACGGCGCACGCGGCTCTAAAGCGTGAACTGCAAAGTTCGCCAGGCATGCGGTATACGGTGAGCGATCTGTACATGTCGGCGTCGGGCGAGGCGGGCGGGCAGGGGGAAATCGTTCGCCTGCGCGGCTACAATGTGCCAAAGGAGGGCGATTGCGTATATCTGGAAAGAGAGATGCGGCTGCCGGGCATGACGTGCAAGCGCCGCGTGGGGATGACGCTCAGCGAAGCGGAGCAGCTGATCGGCGCGGGCGAAGGCGCGGAATGCCAAACGGCGGGGCAAGCGCTGCGCGAAAAGGATTATGTGCGGCACAACGGCGCGCTTACGCCAACGGCCATGGTGTCCTTTGAGCGCGAGGCGTATACGTTGGCCAATGGCGCAAGGCTAACGTTTGACAGCGGGCTGCGGTATAGAGCGAAAGAGCTTTCCTTTGCGAAGGGTGACGCGGGCGAGCCATTGATGGAAGAGGGCGCGTGCATCATGGCGTTGAAGGGCGCAAGGCCGGAGCAGCTGCGAAACCTGCTGCTGGTATGTCACGCGACGCCGGTGGCGTTTTCAAAATACGGGTACGCGTTTATGGCGGCGGCGTTAAAACGGAGGCGGAGCTAGCTAAGCACTTGCGTTTAACCCGGGCAAGAAAAAGAAACGGCATTCTATGTATCATACAACGAAAGCAAGTCGGGCAGTTTTGCCCGCCTCATATAAAGGGAGGGCCTGCGTGAATAGCGCAGCCCCTTCCTTTCCGTTATAAAACGCAAGCTTCGGAACTTGAAATAGCGCCGCTATTCCTGCGTTCCTCGTCCTTACCGGAGAAAAAACTCCTCGCGAATCCGCCACCTTCATTTAATCATCGGTTACCTAAACAGCTTGCGGAGTGGCTTTAGGAAGGGAGAGACTTTCTTTTGTGGGTGGTCTGGGTTACTATAAAACGAGAATGTCCAAAATCAAACCGGGATTTGAAGGGAACCTGCTTATGAAGGAATGCACGATTCAACACGCAAAAGAAGAGGATGTTTCGACCATATTAACATTCATAAGAGAACTGGCCGAGTATGAGAGGCTTTTGGGCGAGGTGGTGGCCACAGAGGCGCTGCTGAAAGAATGGATATTTGAGAAGAAAAAAGCGGAAGTCATTTTTGCTGTCAGAGAGGGTGAAAAGATAGGATTTGCGTTGTTTTTTCACAATTTTTCAACGTTTCTCGGCCGTTCCGGCATTTATCTGGAAGATTTGTATGTAAGGCCGGAATTCCGCGGAACGGGGGCGGGAAGGGCGTTATTAAAGGCGCTTGCCCAAATAGCGGTTGAAAGGGGATGCGGGCGTTTGGAATGGGGGTGCTTGGACTGGAATAAACCCAGCATCGATTTTTACGTTTCGCTGGGAGCGGAACCCATGCAGGACTGGACGGTGTACCGTATGGCCGGGAAGGCGCTTCGGACGTTGGCGGAGGGGTAAAAGGGGCGGCATATGCAAAACCCCGCAAAACGGCCAGGCCCATTAGGGCGAAGCGGACAAAACGGGCAGCTTCCTTCCTGCTGCTGCGTTGCACAAACCCAGCAATTGCGCTACAATAATAAAAAACGCTACCTTCAAGTATTGCGCGTAAAGATGGCAATGCTTGCATACACTGTTTTGAATCATGCCGATTGCGGCCTCCGTAAAAACGCCCGCAACCCGCAGCACGGGAGGATCTTCCACATTGAAACCGATTGACGCGGTATGCGCGGCGCTCGCCGATCTTCCATTAGAACGCGACGTGCCCATGCGCGCGCTCACTACATTTGGCTTGGGCGGTCCCGCTGATCTGCTGCTGCGCGCGCGCAGCGAACAGGATGTGTTGCGCGCGTCCGCCGCCGCCGAAAAGATAGGCTTCCCCCTGTACATGATGGGCAACGGCTCCAATCTTTTGGTGCGCGACGGCGGAATTCGCGGGCTGGTTGTCGTCGCATCGTCCCGCATGGCTTCGTTTTCCATAAACGGCACAACCATACGGGCGGATGCCGGGATCTCGCTGACAGCCCTTAGCCGCGAGGCGCTTAAAGCCAATTTGATGGGCCTGGAGTGGGCTTGCGGCATCCCCGGCACGCTCGGCGGCGCGTGCGCCATGAACGCCGGCGCGTATGGCGGCAGCATGCATCTTGTTTTAAAGCGCGTCCGATTCATTGAAAACGGCGAAATCCAGGAATGCGACGTGCGGCCCGGCGATATGGACTACCGCGAAAGCGTTTACTGCGCGCCTGTGCGCGTCGTTTTGGGCGCCACGCTTGCGCTTTCGCCGGACGATGGCGGCGCGGCGGAAAGGCAGGCGGACTACATGCGCCGCCGCCAGGAAAAGCAACCGCTGCAGGACAAAAGTGCGGGCAGTACGTTTAAGCGGCCCCCGGGCTGCTTTACGGGCGTGCTCATCGAAGGCATAGGGATGAAGGGCGCCCGTATCGGCGGCGCACTGGTAAGCCCGCGGCACGCTGGGTTCATCGTAAACGATGGCACGGCCACCGCTGCCGATGTGCTGCGCCTGATTGAAACCGTGCAAGAGCGCGTGTACGACGCGTATGGTGTACATTTGCGCTGCGAAATAAAAATTTGGGGGGATGATCCGCTTTGAGCGCTTCCGACATTCCGGCCCAACAGGGCAAGCTGGCGCTTGTTATCCTGACCGGCCTTTCCGGCGCGGGCAAGACCCTCGCGCTGCGCCGCCTGGAGGATACGGGCTTCTTCTGCGCGGACAACCTCCCCTTTCGCCTGCTCCCCGAGTTTGTGGAACAATGTAAAAACGCGTCGCCCGGCCTGTATTTGGCAGCCGTGGTCATAGACAGCCGCGAGGCCGCCTTTGGCACAGACTGGGAGTTTATGCTGCACATATTGGACAAGCTCGACGTCAATCTGCGCATTATATTCCTCGACTGCAAAAACGAAACGCTGCTGCGCCGCTACAGTGAAACGCGCAGGCGTCACCCTTTGGCCAGCGGCGGCGATATTTTAACGGGCATCATGCGCGAACGCGCCCTGCTGCAAACATTGCGTGAACGCGCGAACGCCGTAATCGACACGAGCGATTCCACGCCCTTGGAGCTGATGGCAAAACTGGAGGACGCGCTTGCCCTGCGCCTGGAAGCGGATCTCACGGTGAATTTCATGAGCTTTGGGTATAAGCGCGGCCTGCCCATCGACGCCGATATCGTGCTGGATATGCGCTTTTTGCCCAATCCGTTTTATGATCCGGTGCTTCGGCCGCTTTCCGGCCTGGACGCGCCCGTGCGCGAATTTTTGATGGGGCAGGAGGCTACCGCCGTATTCCTTGAAACCGTGGAAACCATGCTGCTGCAGATGCTGCCCGGCTTTGGCAAGCAAGGCAAGCAGCATATGATCGTGGCTTTCGGCTGCACGGGCGGGAGGCATCGTTCCGTGTTTGCCGCAAGCAGTATGCAGGAGCGTTTCGAAAAAACCAAATACCACACCCGTTGTGTACATCGTGATTTCGAAAACGAAGCCAAACATATCCAATCCCGTTTCCAGCCCGACGACGGAGGACAAACATGATATTTGCCGCGCATACGGACGTTGGACGCCGCATTTCAAACGAAGACAGCTTGCTGCTTCCCGCTGCCGGGCACAGCTTGCCGCTGCTCGCGGTGGCGGATGGGCTTGGCGGCCACGCCGCCGGTAAACGCGCCAGCGGGCTTGCCGTAAACGGGCTGGATGAATTTTTGCTGCGCGAAACCGCCGCGGATTTCGCAAACAATCCCTTGCAGCACCTGCGCCAAACAATCAGCAAAATCAACCTCGATATCTACCAGCACGCGCTTGCGGAGCCGGGCTGCCGCGGCATGGGCACCACGCTTACGCTCGCGCTGCTGTTTGAAGACGAATATATTGTGGCCAACGTGGGAGACAGCCGCCTGTACCATTACGACGGCTGGACACTGACGCAAGTGACCCACGACCACAGCCTTGTGGCCGTGCTTGTGGCCAACGGAGAGATCACGCCCGCGGAAGCGTATGTGCATCCGCGGCGCAACATCATCACGCGCGCCCTCGGCACATCGCCAAGCGAGGAGGCCGACTATTTTCAGCGCCGCTGGGCGGAAGGCGACACATTGCTCCTGTGTTCCGACGGGCTGCACGGCAGCCTGCCGGATGCGGAAATAGAGCGGCTGCTGCACCAG
>JAVBPK010000026.1:0-9530 GCA_031549625.1 Eubacteriales bacterium | reverse complement strand
TTTCGACGGGATTACGGCATTTTACCTCTCGCCCTCCGGGCTCGCGGGCGGCAAAATGCCCAAGGTGTGGGCTGCGGACGCACATGTCGTCCTTGCCCACGGATTGAAAGCTTTTTCTTGCGAACCTTTTTTGACAGTCTGTAGCGCCGGAGCTTATGCTCCGGCGCTTTTTTAGGCACTGAAACGATTCATATCTTATATGAGGCAAATGAAAAGAAGCAGTGACGCGGGTGTAGAGAAATGAAAAACCATAGAAAAACACGCGCAAACTTGTTAAAATAGCAATATCGGAAAAGACTATACAAGCATGACGGAAATGCCGATGCATGCGGCACATTCAAAATGCCGCTATAAGGCTTTGTCCGGGTGACGCATACTATTCAGATGTTTCGTGAGAAGGGTGGAAATATGCTATGACAGAATTGGAAAAACTGGATGAACTCATGGCGCGCTTTGATGTGAACTACGCACAGGCAAAAGAGGCGCTGGATGCTTCGAGCGGCGATGTGGCGCAGGCGTTGCTTTACCTGGAAAGCAGCGGCGCGGCGCGCAAGCATGGATTCAAAGAAAACGCCAAACAAGCAAAGGAGGAATCGGAGGCGTTTGTAAAATCAACCATTGAGCAAATAAAAGAGATTATTCAGGAAGGCAATGTCACAAAAGTGCGCTTGCGCAGCCGAGAGAACATTTTGGTAGAAGTGCCGGCTACAATTGGTGTAATCGGGATTGGCGTGATGCTGTTTAGTCCGCTTATGCTAGCCGTTTCGGCGCTGGGCGCTGTGGCTGCCATCAGCAAGGAGCTGACGTTTGAGATAGAAAAAGCGGACGGCACGATCGAAAAACGCGATTTGCGCTGGCCGGATCTTGGCTTTGGCAAAACGGATAAGGAACAACAATCGGAATAAAGATAAAATCATTACATATGGGGGGACTGCACGAGTGCTTAACAATGTAAAGAAAAAACTGGATCTGCAACTGCCGGTATTGGGTACCTTCTTTGAAATGGGCAGCGCAACGGCCATGGAATGTCTGGGCATTGCGGGGCTTGATTTTGTTATTATCGATGGGGAACACGGGCCGTTTGAATCCGAAACCGTTCTGGAATTGGTTCGCGCGGCGGAGCTGCATGGGTTGACGCCGTTTGCGCGTGTGAAAGAAATTTCACGTTCCGCTATTCTAAAGGCGTTGGAGACCGGCGCGCAGGGCCTTATCATCCCTTGCGTGGAAACGGTGGACGAGGTGCGCCGCATTGTGGAATACGGCAAGTATATACCCGTAGGCAATCGAGGCTGCTTTTTTGGCCGTACCGCCCAGTTTGGGTACGCGCCCTACGCGCAGGGCATGAACACGTACTTTTCGCATATCAACGAACAGGTTATGATCATTCCCCAATGCGAAACGAAAGGCGCCCTGGAGCACATCGAAGAAATCGTGCGGATAGACGGTGTAGACGGCATATTCATCGGGCCGTATGACCTTTCTATCGCCATAGGCAAGCCGGAGCAGTGGCAGGACCCTGTATTTCTGGCGGCCATCGCGCGCGTTTTGCAGGCGTGCAAAGATGCGCAAAAGCCCTGCTTTATGTTTGCCGGCACCGCTGAAAAGGCGCGCGCATATATCGCCCAAGGTTTTGAGGGCATAGCCCTTAATACGGATGCCGCTATCTTCATTCAAACGTTTCAGAATATGGTGCGGCAGGTCCGCGAGGGCTGATTCCAAATATGTTGCTGCGCCGGGCTGCTGCCTGTTTCTTTGCCAATTCGCCGTTGCGGGTTGGCTATTTTTATTTGCGTTTTGCCAAAAGTAAAAATTTTCTTTTCATACTTCGTTAAATATTGTACAATTTAAATATAGACATATGTCTATATTGTGCTTGCGAGCAGACAATCCTGTTTGCGGGCGGGAAGGCTGCGTGTAAGGACGACGTACGCATGCAAGCATGTACTGGCGGCATTGGAGCGATAAAGCGAAGGAAAGAGGTATCAAAATGGACGGAATGGTTACTGTCACAATAAACGGCGAAACGACGCAAGTACCGGAGCATTTTACTATACTGGAGGCGGCGGAGAGCATGGGGGTGCGCATCCCTACGCTATGCCACCTGAACTTGCATGACCTGCATGCCCTCAATCAAGTGGGCGTTTGCAGGGTTTGCCTCGTGGAAGTAGAAGGCAGCAGAAGCCTGGTTACTTCCTGCTGCACAGCTGTAACGGAGGGCATGAAGATCAATACGCATACGCCGGACGCCGTTATGGCACGGCGCACGACGGTGGAACTGTTGCTGTCGAATCACCCGTTTACCTGCCTGACATGCGACAAAAACCGTAATTGCGAGCTGCAAAAACTGGCCGCGGATTTGGGCATTCAGGAGGATTTACCCTATACAGGCAAGCTGTCGCTGCACCCGAAAGACCTGTCCAGCAAGGCCATCAAGCGTGATCCGGATAAATGCGTACTATGCAGGCGTTGCGAAACGATGTGCAACAAAGTGCAGACATGCGGCATTATTTCCGCCATGAACAGAGGTTTCGGCACGACCGTGGGCCCTGCCTTCGAACGCAAATTGGTGGACACGATGTGTACGTTCTGCGGGCAATGCGTGGCTGTTTGTCCCACGGGCGCCCTCACAGCCATCAGCAATGTGCGTGAGGTATGGGATGCCATCAACGATCCGGACAAATTTGTTGTGGTACAAACGGCGCCGGCCGTGCGCGTGGCATTGGGTGAAGAGTTTGGCATGGAGCCGGGCACGATCGTGACGGGCAAGATGGTTACATTGTTGCGCAAGTTGGGCTTTGACCGCGTGTTTGATACGGACTTCGCGGCGGACCTGACGATCATGGAAGAGGCGTCGGAGCTTATTCACCGCGTGCAGCACGGCGGCACGCTGCCGATATTGACGAGCTGCTGCCCCGCGTGGGTGAAATTCTTTGAACATCAGTTTCCGGATTTGCTGGATATTCCGTCCACGTGTAAGTCACCGCATGAAATGTTTGGCGCGGTTGTAAAAACGTTTTACGCGAAAAAGATAGGCGTAGACCCGAAAAAGATGGTGGTCGTATCCGTTATGCCGTGTTTGGCAAAAAAATATGAGGCCACGCGGGAAGAACTTAACAATGATGGCCTGCAAAATGTGGACTATGTAATCACCACGCGCGAGTTAGGGCTGATGGCGCGAGAATCGGGCCTTAATCTCGCTATTATGCCGGATGGCGATTTTGACAACCCGCTGGGAGAATCCACCGGCGCCAGCGTCATATTTGGCACGACCGGCGGCGTGATCGAAGCGGCGCTGCGTACGGCGTATGAATGGCTGACGAATAAGCCGCTGGAAAACGTGGAATTTACGCAGCTGCGCGGCTTTGGCGAGATACGCGAGGCAAAGGTAAATATTGAAGGCAAGGATTTCACCATCGGCGTGGCGCATGGGCTGGGTAACGCGCGGCATATGCTCGAGGCCATACAATCCGGCGAAAAGCATTATGACGCCATAGAAATTATGGCTTGCCCGGGCGGATGCGTGGGCGGCGGCGGCCAGCCGTATCACCATGGCGACGGCACGATCATCAAGAAAAGGGCTGCGGCTATCTATCGGGAGGACGCGGGCAAGAAAAAGCGCAAATCGCACGAAAACGAAGATGTTCTGAGAATATACGACGAATACATCGGGGAGGTATACGGCGAAAGAGCGCACGAACTGCTGCACACCCATTATAAAATACGCGAGCGGTATTGACGCTGAGCAGCCTTTTATGCATACCCGCCTTGTTGCACAGGCACAACCATCCTCGGCTATTGTTCCAAATCTTCGATCACGGCGGGCGCTTCAGGCCTGTATGAAGGGAGAATTTCCATCATACAGGCTTTGATATCCGCGCCTTTCAGCGCACGATGCAGCTTGTTTAGCATATCGCGGCGTTCCTTTGCCGTGATGATGGTGGAACGCGCCAGATAGATTTTGTTATTTGTGGTTTTTATGGCCCCTTCCGCGCTGAGCAGCAATTCCTCGTAAAGCTTTTCGCCGGGGCGAAGGCCTGTGTAAATGATTTCGATATCCTTGCCGGGAATAAGGCCGGCCATTTCTATCATGGTTTTTGCCAGATCCAGAATTTTAACGGGCTCGCCCATGTCCAGCACGAACGTTTCCCCGCCCCGCGCCATGGCACCCGCCTGCAAAACCAGGCGCGCCGCTTCCGGTATGGTCATGAAATAGCGGATGATATCGGGATGCGTGATGGTGACGGGTCCGCCTGTTTCGATTTGGCGGCGGAATATGGGCACAACGCTGCCGTTTGAACCGAGAACATTGCCAAAGCGCACGGCTGCAAATTCCGTTTCCTGCCCGTTCATGGACTGGATGATAAGCTCCGCGATACGCTTGGAGGCGCCCATGACATTTGTGGGATTTACGGCTTTATCGGTGGAAATCATGATAAAGCGGCGCGCATGATGCGCCAAAGCGACCTGTGCGACATTATATGTGCCAAAGACATTGTTGTGCACGGCGAGCGCGGGACACTCTTCCATTAAGGGGACGTGCTTATATGCCGCGGCGTGGAAAACCACCTGCGGCTGAAATTCCGAAAACACCGCGTCCAAACGCGCGCGATCCTGCACGGAACCGATGCGTACATGCACCTTGCCGATTTTATCGCGGAATACGATGCGCAATTCCTGTGCGATATCGGAAGCATTGTTTTCGTAGTGGTCGAATATGATGAGTTCCGCCGGGTCAAAGCGCATGATCTGCCTGCAAAGTTCCGAGCCGATCGAACCGCCGCCGCCCGTTATGAGTATGGTGTGGCCGGTGATATAGGTGGCCATGCTGTCCGGGTTCAGGTATACTTCGGGGCGGCCAAGCAAGTCGCTGATGTCGATATCGTGCAAATCGGCCATGGTGGGTTCGTTCAGTTCCGCCACGCGTGACATATAGCGCACTTTGCAGCCGGTCGCGAGCGTAGTGGCGATCAACTCGCGGCGCTGTTCGGTCGTGGCGGAGGGAATGGCGATGATGATTTCTTGAATATTATATTTTTTTATGATGGCGGGCATATCCTTCAAAAGCCCCAAGATTCGCATGCCACGCAAGGCATGTCCCAGCTTTTTGATGTCGTCGTCCACGATGCCGACGATGTGGTACGGGGAAGGAAGCGCTGCGGTTTCTAAATCCTTTATCAGGGCATCGGCGGCCTCGCCCGCGCCCACAACCAAAACGGGGATGCCGCCGCTGTTACGCGCGGCCTGGCCCGTATGCCTGCGCGCAAAGCGCAAAAGCGTCGGCAACAGCCTTACGCCCACCGACATGCTCAAAAACAGGTAAAAGGTCGTTACGCCGAATATGGGATTTTGCCAGTAGCCGTTGATGAGCCGCAGGGCTACATAGGAAGAAAAGCTGGCAAGAAACACGGCGATTGTCAGCCGGATCAAGTCGCCAAAGGAGATGAAGCTCCAAAGGTTTTTGTGGATGCCGAGCCGGATAAATATGAGAAAGCATACAAACGTGGAAACGGGAATGGCCTGGTAATAAATGAGGAGTATGGCGGAATCGTTCTTGAGGAAGTAAGTAAAAATCAGCCCGGAAGCCAATTGCGCAATGTTTAGAAACAGGCAATCCATCAGGCAGCTAAGTATGGAACGTATCAGGTAAGGCGATTTGCTTTTCATGGCGTTTGTCCTTCGTGGCCTCTTTTGGATGTAGCCCGCAGGAGGGGAATGCCGCGCGCTTTTTTAGCGCGCAAACGGAGGCGGCCTCACGCGGCGGCGCTTTTGCGGCAGCTTGCTGCAAAAACACCCCACATCGTCCATACAACAGGGTGGGCGATAGGCGTGGAAAAATTGAAAAAGGCCTGCCCGGCAAAGCATAACATAGCGGTAAACAGCGCTAGGGGCAGCGTTTTGTGCAGGTGCTTTCGCGCCGACCAGAACAGCAGCATATAAAACGCCAGCAGCGTTAAGAGGCCGAGCCAGCCTTCATCCACCAATGTTTGCAAGTACTCGTTGTGCACTTTATCGAACAACGCGCCCGTCTGTTCTACGGAGGCCTGCGCAAACTGCTCCTTAAACGCTATGCCGAATGCGTCCGGCCCAAACCCGAATAGCGGACGCTGCGAGGAAAGCTTAAGGGCATGCCGCCAGGCGAAAGCGCGATAGCTCATGAAGGAGTCGTCGACGTTACCGCGGCTGATCTCACTGAGCTGCTGTAAGGAGGGGATGGCGCTCTTTTCCGCAATAACAGGCAAGAAGACTGCGAACAGCACCAGAAGAAGCACAAGAGCGACGAGCCAACCGCGACGCCAACCCTTTGGCGGCAAAGCGGGTAGCTTTGCAAAGAAGAACAGCGCGGCAAGCAACGCCATAGCCACGGCGATAAAGGGCAAAGCAGGAACGAACGCGGCTATGCTCAGCGGCGGGAATGTCATGCCGTTTGCTTTAGCCAGAGCGGGATACGTATGGGCATGCACAAGCATCAGGCATGCACAGCCGGAAAGAAACGCGAAAAAGCGCGCCGCGGAGAATTTATCGCGCACATACAAGGCAAAACAGAAGCCGCCGGCAAACAGTATGCCAAAATAGCCGCTTTCCGTATCGCCCAACAGCAGCATATAGAAGATGGCGAACAAGCAGGGGAGGAAGCTCCAATGCCAGCGCTTTTCTTTTTGGAGGAAACACACCAGCGAAACAAAAAACGCGAGCGTCAGATAAGTGGAAAGAATGTTTCTGTTTGACATGGTGGAAACCAGCAGCAAAGCGGGGCCAACTCCCGCGTTTGCCTGCGTGCGTATGGGGGAAAGGCCATAGTACTGCAAAATACCCAAAGCGGCGACAATGGCTGCCGTCGCACAGAATATGAGCATATCGCGCATGCAGGGCTTATAAAAACGCGCGACAAAGAAAAAAGCGACAATATAGCAGGTTTGGGTGAGAAAACCTTCGCTTCGTTGGGTGTAGCCTTGCATGACGTACTGGGGATACGGCGAAAGCAACGCGGAAAGCAGCAGCACGCACCAATAGGCGAGCAGCGCGTATTCATAGGGGCGGATGCCGCGAAAAACGGCGGAAAGGGAAGTTTTTTTGAATTTGTATCCCTGCGTCAGCTGGTAAAACAATACACCGCCGCAGGCAACCAGCGACAGGGCAAGCAGAATAAAAAATGTGCGCTGCTTGGTGGTTTCGATGATGTAGTTGTTGCCGTAGTTGATGGGATGAAACGTGAATATGGCCAATACAAAAAACGCGGCAATATATGCTGCCGCCGGCGCAATATGTATGTATTTGGGAACATGCCTGTTGGTTTTCTTTTGCTTTGCCATGGCCACCTCGGGTATAGTATAATTTTCCATTGAAATAGGGCCGGCAGATGATCATGCTGCGGAAAGCGGCTTATTCAAAAGGGAAAAGCATAAAAGCACGGTTAATAGTATAGCATGAATGCCCTTTTCTAGCAAGGTGGCGCTAATGCCTGGCAAGGCGGGGCGTACACCACAGGGCCAATGACGGCCCCGCTAAATATGTTTTGTCCGCGGCGGTCTCTTTCATGCGTTTATCGGAGTGGGCAAACTATTTGCATCATGGATTTTGTGCGGTATAATGATGAAAACAGGCGATGGATAGCGGGGGTGCGTTTGTGAGCTGTGCGGATGAGATTTTTATTGCGAATTGCAGGGATATCTTACAAAACGGATATTGGGATACCGACCTTGCCGTGCGCCCGCGCTGGGATGACGGAGCTGCCGCGCATACCGTAAAGAGATTTGGCATCGTCAACCGGTACGATCTGGCAAAAGAGTTTCCCATTCTTACTTTACGCCGCACGTATTTAAAGAGCGCGATTGACGAGCTGCTTTGGATATGGCAAAAGAAGTCCAACAATATCAAAGACCTTGGCAGCCATGTATGGGATAGCTGGGCGGACGAACAAGGCAGCATCGGAAAGGCATATGGCTACCAGCTGGGCGTTCAGCACGCTTATAGTGAGGGCATGTTCGACCAAGTGGACCGCGTGCTGTTCGACCTGACGCACAACCCGCAAAGCCGACGCATCATGACGAATATCTATGTGCATGCCGACTTGAGTGAAATGCGCCTATACCCGTGCGCGTACAGCATGACGTTCAATGTAACGGGCGACACACTTAACGCCATACTCAACCAGCGTTCGCAGGATATGCTGACGGCAAACAACTGGAATGTGTGCCAGTATGCTGTGCTCGTGCACATGTTTGCGAAAAGCTGCGGCCTCAACGCGGGTGAATTGGTGCACGTGATTGCGGATGCGCACATCTACGACCGGCACGTGCCGCTTGTGCAGGAATTGATCACGCGGGAGCCTTTTCCGGCGCCTGAGCTGGAATGGGACGGCACGCGCGATTTTTATGCGTTCACAAAAGAGAGTTTTGCTTTAAAAGAGTATCAATTTCATGCATTTGATACGCCTATTCCCGTAGCGATATAGTGCGCTTTGAAAGGAGTTTGCTATGCAACTGATTGCGGCAGTGGACAGATCTTGGGGTATTGGCAGGCAGAATGAGCTGTTGTTTCGCATACGGGAAGATATGCAGCGGTTTCGCGGCCTGACGGAGGGCAATGTGGTGATTATGGGGCGAAAAACGTTTTGTTCGCTTCCCGGCGGCCAACCATTGCCAAACCGGGACAACATCGTATTGACACGGGACGCTTCCTTTTCGTGCCCGGGCGTTGCGACATGCGCGTCGCTGGAGGAATTAAACGCGCATTTGCAAAACCCCGCTTATGAAGATAAGGAAGTGTTTATCATCGGCGGGGAACAAATATACAATCTGCTGCTGCCCTATGCGCATGTGGCGCATATTACGCATGTGCGCGCCAAAGGAAAGGCGGATACATTTTTTCCGCGGCTTTCGCGGCATCCGGAATGGGTGCTAGAAGAACTTTCGCCCTGGCATGAGGAAGATGGCATTGCGTATGCATTTGCGGCGTACTACAATACCGCGACGCAGGCGCTTCCGGAATGAATAATCCTAAAAAAACGCTGGGCCAGCTACAACCGGGCGAAGAAGGCTATATTTGCGCGGTAGGCGGCGATAATCCAAGATTGAAACGCCGGCTTGTGGACATGGGAATAACGCCCATGACTCTGGTTTCGGTATGCAAGATTGCGCCCATGGGCGATCCGATCGAAATCCATTTGCGGGGATACGATCTTTCCGTGCGCCGTGAAGACGCGATGGCGATCACCCTGTTTTCCGACCAAGAGGCGGCAAAAGCAATTCAGGAGGAAGAAAATCAGCGCAGCAAGCGGGCGGCAAATGCGGCCGCGTTGCTGGCGAAGCATGAGCAGGCGAGCGACAAACCTATCCATGAACGCGCCGCGCGGCTGACGGATTGGATCGTTTCGGCCCAGCAGGATGGCATCCGCTTGCCAATGGATGCTAAGGAACAGCAAAAACGCGGCTATACGCGCGGGCAAGCGCGGCATGAAATCTCCGATTGCAAAGGACATTGCGCCAGCTGTGGCAAATGTGGCGCTGTTCGTTGGCGGCCGAAGACGAAAA
>JAVBPK010000113.1:0-6567 GCA_031549625.1 Eubacteriales bacterium | reverse complement strand
TACACGGAAACCGCTGTCGGAAACGGGCCGATTGATGCTGCTTTGCTGGCTGTCGACAAGATATCCGGCATAGAGATGCAGCTGCTGCGCTACCACGTAAAGGCAGCGAGCGAAGGGCGTGATTCTATCGCGGAAGTCAATGTGCGGGTTGGCTACGAGGATAGGGTGGTTAGCGGCAGAGGGATTTCGCCGGACGTTGTGGAGGCGAGCGTTCTGGCCTATATTGCGGGCCTTAATCGTCTGATAAGCGATATGTAATTCGTTCCAATATAAAAGTCTGTTTGGTGGATATTTATGCAGCTTACATGGGAGATGCTTGCGGGCGCTGTGGCGGCGTGCGAAAACTGCGGACTTTGCAGAACACGCACACACACCGTTTTTGGCGAAGGAAACCGCAACAGCGATATCGTGTTTGTTGGAGAAGGCCCCGGATATGAAGAAGATAAGCAAGGGCGGCCTTTTGTTGGCCCGGCCGGCCACTTGTTGGATAAAATGCTGGCGGCAATTTCTTTTTCGCGCCAAGATGTATACATCGCCAATATTGTGAAATGCCGCCCGCCTCAAAACCGTGTGCCAACGGAAGAAGAGGCCGCTGCATGTTTGGACTATCTGCGAGCGCAAATCGCGCTTATACGGCCCAAAATCATCGTATGTTTAGGCGCCACGGCGGCGCGCCATGTTTATAGCCGGGATATACGCATTACGCGCGAACGAGGCGTATGGAAAGAAAGCAAAGGTGTTTCCATATTACCCACTTACCATCCGGCCGCTTTGCTGCGGGACGAAAGCAAGAAACACGACGCCTGGGCAGACATGCAGGCGATACGAGCGAGGTATCTGGCTGTACAAGGGGATGCTTGAATGATATAATCTAAAAAACGGATTTGTTTGGACTGCATTTTGCCGTTTCAAGCAAGATAACACACGGGAGGGTACTATGTCCGGTCATTCGAAATGGGCAAATATCAAAAATAAAAAAGAAAAAACCGATTCACAAAGAGGAAAGGTATTTACCAAAATAGGCAGAGAGATCGCCATTGCCGTAAAAGAAGGCGGCGCTGATGCCGCAAACAACGCAAAACTACGTGATGTTATTGCCAAAGCAAAAGCAAACAATATGCCGAACGACAATATCGCGCGTTCCATTAAAAAAGCCTCGGGTGAGTTGGGCAGCGTCAACTATGAAGAATGCGTGTATGAAGGCTATGGCCCAGGGGGGATCGCCGTCATTGTGGATGTCGTTACAGACAACAGAAACCGTATTGCTGCGGAAATGCGCCATATGTTCGATAAGACAGGCGGTTCTTTGGGCGCTTCCGGCTGCGTAGGCTGGATGTTCGAAAAGAAGGGGCTTATCGTTATCGAGCGCGACTCCGAAATGGATGAAGACGAAGTGATGATGCACGCCCTTGACGCGGGTGCAACCGATTTCGTACCCATGGATGACGCCTTCGAGATTTATACGGAACCTTCTGATTTTTCCCAGGTACGGGAGGCGCTTGAAAAAGAGAATTATTCTTTTATTTCCGCAGAGCTGAGCCGCATCCCGCAAAACACCGTCAATGTTGCAGATGCGGAGGCCATACAAAAAGTAGAACGACTCTTGGAGATGCTTGACGATAACGACGATGTGCAGGACGTTTTCCATAACGGCATATTGCCGGATGAGGCATAAGGGATGAAAAGGCGGCTACTTTCCTATACTTTGCTGGGCTGTATGCTTGCCTGCTCGCTGGCATGCATGTTTGGATGCAAAACCCCCGACCAGATTGAACAAGAAACAGAAAGCAGAAAGCCCGCACAGGAAATTGTGATCAAGCAGGAGCTGGCGCGCGATATCCGCACGCTGGCTGTAACTGGTGTAGGTACGGCGAGCGTTTCGCCGGATATTGTAGAAATACAGCTGATACTTGAGACGCAGCCTGTTCCGATTGACTCTCTTGAAGAAACCTATAACGAGCAAATAGGCGATTTGCAGGCGATCATACAGGCTACAGGGATTTCCCCAACGGACCTTACCATTCAATCGCCAACCTTTGAGCCTCCGGCGGCCGTCGCAGAAGGCGAGGACGTAAACGCGAACGCGAGCGCTAAACAGCAACATGACACGGCTTCCCATTCCGCAATTGCCATTGTTTCCATAAGGACAAAGAGAATACAAAGCGCTCCAGCGCTGATGCGCGAAATCATGGACCTCGAAACGGTTCGCGTGTCTTATCTCGAATATCGCCTGCAGGATGAGAACGCCGCATATCAGCAGGCGTTGACTATGGCACTTAAAGACGCGCAAGAGAAGGCCGCACAAATGGCCGGCACTTTGGGCGTGGATTTAGATGGCCCCGGTATCGTTACTGAAACCACCAATTTCCAGGAAAATATGGAGAATCTGCATAATGGCGGCATTTCTGAAGCCAAAACGGTGGACGAAACAGGAAGCGAGACTTTGCAAAGCCCGCCTAACTCGGAATTGCTCCTTGCGACACCCGGCATTATTTTGGTGTCTTCGCAAATCTCTGTGAATTACCATATTAAATACCCAGCGCGCACGCCTGCGCCACTGCCAACTGATGAATAGTTTTGCGGCTTACGATTATTCAATTGCGCGCCGTTATGATGAAACGATCGAAACGGCGTTCTCTTTGCTTGATTAAAAAAGGATTACTTAATATATGGCGCCTGCCGAGGAGGTAGTTTCATGAAAAGAAGCCGAAAAGAGCCTTGTTTTGTTTCTGCGGAAGAAGCGGTTATGCATATTCCGGATGGTGCGACATTGGTAAATGACGGCTTTATTATCGCGAATGCCGCAGAAGAAGTGCTGCAGGCACTGGCAAAGCGGTATGTGGAAACGGGGCATCCGAGACAGCTGACGCTTGTACACGCGGCCGGGCAGGGCAATCGTATACCTGGTGTGGGGATCGATTGTTTGGCGCACGATGGCCTTTTAAAACGATCTATCGGCGGGCATTGGAATATGATGACCAGCTTGCAGCGCGCGGCCATAGAAGGGCGCATGGAAGCGTATAACCTGCCTCAAGGCGTTCTTTCCCACATGATTCGCGATGCTGCTGCAAAAAGGCCGGGCACGATTGCCAAAACCGGATTATATACATTTGTGGATCCGCGAAATGGTGGCGGCAAATTAAACGCCAACACGCGGGAGGATATTGTAGAACTTCTTACCATTTCGGGAGAAGAATGCTTATTGTATAAACCGCTACCTGTGAATGTCGCTATTGTGCGGGGCACATGCGCGGATATGCATGGCAATATCTCTGTAGAAGAAGAAGCGATCCTCTCTTTGGGCATGTATTGCGCACAGGCTGCGCATAACAACAACGGAGTCGTTATCGTGCAGGTAAAAGAAATTTTGCATGATCGTCTTCTGCCCGCGAATGATGTTTCTATTCCGGGTATATATGTGGACTTTGTGGTGCAAACCACAGACATAGAAAAATACCACAGACAATGCAATTCCTGTGCGTTTGACGCCTCTTTATGCGGGCAGGGCGGGCAAGCTGCCACTCCGCGAACACAACAAAAAATGCCTCTGGATGAACGAACCGTTATTTGCAGGCGGGCTTTTAAGGAGTTGAAAGACGGCGACGTAGGCAATCTTGGGATAGGTATGCCGGAAGGCGTCGCTACCGTCGCGGAAGAGAAGGGCAATATCGAAAAGATCACGCTTACCATTGAGTCTGGGCCTATCGGTGGCGTTTCGCTTGCGGGACTGGATTTTGGATGTGTGCGCGACTATGAAGCGCGACTCGATGCGGCGGCGCAGTTTAACTTTTACCAGGGCGGAGGGTTGGATATTGCCTTTTTAGGATTGGCGCAAACCGATGGCAAAGGGAATATCAACGTAAGCAAATTTGGCAGCGTTATAGCGGGCTGCGGCGGGTTTATCGACATTTCCCAGCACGCGAAGCGCGTTGTCTTTTGTGGAACTTTTACCGCAAAGGGGCTTGTGCTTGCTTTTGAAGATGGAAAACTGAAAATTTTAAAAGAGGGCAGTGTCCGAAAGTTTATCAGTGAAGTCGAACATATCACTTTTAGCGGCGAATATGCACAAATGACCGGTCAATACGTTTTGTATGTGACGGAACGAGCTGTGTTTAAGCTGACCGCCGAAGGTGTGGAGCTTATTGAATATGCGCCGGGGATCGATATTGAAAACGATATATTGGCGCACATGGATTTTTGTCCTATTATTCGCAATCCTGTGGAAATGGATAGTGCGTTATTTACATTTTAATTTATAAAATAGCAATCAGCGGCGCATGAATCGCCTCCTGCCATGCATAGGATATCTATGAGTAAATGGGAGGAGGCGTAACATTGTGCGCGTTTTTGTATTGACCAAACGTACACTTCTTTTGATAGCGGTTGCAATCGCAATTGTAATTGTCGCGTTGCTGTTTTTGCTGCTTTCAAACAAAAAAGGCGAGGGGAGCCCGAATGTTCCAACGCAAGCAAAAGCCGCCGTGCCGCAAGCTTCTAAAGATGACGGTTTTGAGGAATATGAACTGGAAGTGCTGGCAGGCAAACAGCGCGAGCTGCCGGTATACAACGTACAGCGCAATGATAAAAAAATCGCGCTGACGATCGACGCGGCATGGGAGGACGATAAAACAGACTATATTTTAGAAGAATTGGGGCGCCAGGGAATCAAGGCAACTTTTTATCTATGCGGGCACTGGGTAGATAAATATCCGGAACATGTAAAGCAAATTTCCGAAAAGGGCCATGAGCTTGGCAACCATACGGATACGCATCCGCATATGAGCAAGCTAGATACAAAGGGGATAGAAAAAGAAATTCGCGACCTGGACAATAAAATAGAAAAGTTGACAGGGAAGCGGTCAAAAACATTTCGTGCGCCTTTTGGCGAATACAATGACTTGGTGGTGACAGCTACGCGAGCGCTCGGTTACGAAGTTGTACAATGGAATATCGATACGGTAGATTGGCGTGAAGAAAGAAGCGTGCAAACCATATTGGACAGCGTACTTCCGAAGCTGAAGCCGGGCAGCATCATACTGTGCCATAACAATGGTTTTAAAATAAAGGAATACCTCCCCATTCTGATCGATACCGCGCAAGAGCAAGGGTATGAATTTGTTACTGTGAGCGAATTGCTGTTACCGGGCAGCACAATCATCGATGTGAATGGCATGCAAAAGCCTGTAGCATAAACCGCGTACAAAACCTTATATGAATCTGTTCTGGCTGGGCTTATAAATAGTCCGGCCTTTTCTTTCGTATAGCGGGGGCGCTCACGGCTTGCATGAATGTATTGCGCGAGGCCAAGCTTTCCCCTATAATCAGAAAAGGTCAACGAAAGGATACAAAACGGTTGCAATTAAAAGATTTTTACTATGACCTTCCGCCGGAGCGGATCGCGCAAACGCCTTCTTCTGATCGCAGCGCATCAAGGCTGTTGGTATATGACCGCTCCACGCAAGGCATAACAGATGCTGTCTTTTCCGCATTGCCCCAATACCTGCAAGCGGGCGATGTTCTGGTGCGCAATACCACGCGCGTTATACCGGCCAGGCTAATGGGCATACGTGAAGAAACCGGTGGCAGCATGGAATTTTTATTGCTGCGGCGCGTGAACGGCGATGATTGGGAAGCGCTTTTGCGCCCGGGCCGCCGCGCGAAAAACGGCAATTCTTACACGGTGGGCCAAGAATTGCGCATAGCCATATTGAAAGATTTGGGCGAGGGCATACACTTGATTCGTTTGGAATACGAAGGCGTACTGGAAGAAATTCTGGACAGAATAGGCGAGATGCCGCTACCCCCATACATTACGCAAAAGCTGGACGACCAGGAACGATATCAGACCATCTACTCCAATCAGCATGGCTCCGCCGCCGCGCCAACGGCAGGGCTTCATTTTACCGAGGCACTTTTCGATGAAATACGCGCGCGCGGCGTTACCGTTGTGGATATACTGCTGCACGTGGGGCTTGGCACATTCCGCCCTGTTTCGGCCGAACGCATCGAGGACCATATTATGCATGAAGAATACTACGAAGTAGGCCCGGAAGCCGCCGCCATTATCAACACCGCAAAGGCCGAGGGGCGGCGGATAATCGCCATAGGCACCACCGTATGCCGTACACTGGAAAGCGTGGCAGACGAACATGGGCATGTGAGATCAGGGGCGGGGTGGACGAATATTTTTATCACTCCCGGGTATCGTTTTCGTGTGATCAATGCGCTGGTTACCAATTTTCATTTGCCGGAGTCCACTTTACTCATGCTGGTAAGCGCGCTTGCTTCTAAAGAAGATATGCTGCGCGTTTACGCCTATGCCATACGGCAAGAATACCGTTTCTTTTCTTTCGGGGACGCGATGTTTATTCAATAAAGCGCAGATAGTAAGCGCAAAAGCAATGATCCCCCCGCTTGCAGGAGGATCATTGCTTGTTTGGGTATTTTTATTTGGCGAACGCAGCAGCTTGCTGGCCGGCGATGCGGCCGGAAACCGTAGCAAATGCGATCATTGCGCCGGAACCAGGGTATGTTGTGCCGAAGAAGTCACCGCTTGCGCATTCGCCC
>JAVBPK010000089.1:0-16003 GCA_031549625.1 Eubacteriales bacterium | reverse complement strand
AATCGTACAGAGGATTCGGACGGTTTCAGAAAAGCGGACCGGCGTTTTATACGTGCAGGCAGCGGAAAGTAAGGGGGAACTAAAACCCATTTGTTCCAAGCCGGCATATGTCATACCGATTTGTTCCAGAAAATCGACACGCGCCTCTTCCATCCAACGAAGGTAATTGGAATGATGAATGATACCGAGCTGATCGGTTTCATAGTATTGCGCTTTGTGTAAATAGGGAGTGATTAACATAAGGTCTCCTTTCGTGGCGCGTCATTCCGGCAAAATTGTCGGAAGGGATGGCGGATATAAGCGGGAAATGCTATTTCAGATTATACCCGTTGCAAACGGCAAATTCCAGAGGTAGCAAAAATGGTTGGAAGAAAACGCGAATAAAATATTGGCGTTTTTCTAAGCGTCCCGCATGATGCATGTCTTGCTCCGCATATACTCGCAATAGAGAGTGAAGGGGGGACGGACAATGGCACTGGAACGCATGGGCGTACAGCCTTTTCGTACAGAGGAAGTGGGGAAACCCAAATATTATTTTGAGCTGGATGAGCCGATCCGCGTACGCAGGCAAAGCGCCAATATTAAACAAAGAAGCAGAAAGAGGGAATGGAAGCTCCCTGCTTCTTTGCTGGTGAAAATCGGCGTTTGCGCCGCCGCATGCGCCTTGATGCTTGGCCTGAAAGAGTTTGAAATACCGGTGGCGGCAAACATGGTTTCAAGCGTGCGCAGCGCAATGAACGAAGAACCGGAGCTGGACGAAACGCTCGGTAAGCTGCAGTTTGTAGAACTGCAGGATGCTTTGGAAGTGTTTTCCTCAGAATCAAAGATGGTAATACCGGTAACGGCGCCGCGCGTTTCTTTGGAGGAAGAGGCACAGTATGTAATGTGGGAAGGGGCGCCAAACGCGCAGGTATGTGCGGCGGCAGCGGGACAGGTGCGCGCGGTGGGCGAGGACGAAATGTTGGGGCCCTATGTACGACTGTTGCATGCCGATGATCTGGAAACCATTTATTATGGGTTGGCGGCCATTCAGGTGGAAGAGGGCCAGCCGATTCGCAAACATGATACATTGGGCACGCTGGGTGAGGCGGGGATGCTGCGTCTGCGCGTGTTGTTGGCGGGCCAGCCGCAATCGCCCGGAAAGTATATGGATTTGGTTTTGGAAAAATGAAATTGTTCGACATTGGATTTACCCGGGTGAGCATACACCCGGGCCTGTTTTTGGTGCTGTTCCTGGCTTGCGTAGTCGGCAGGCTTGGCGAGCTTTTGCAGGCGTTTTTGGTGCTCGTCATGCATGAAACCTTTCACGCCATGGCGGCAAACGCACTGCATTACCGGATAGAGAGCGTGGAATTGCTGCCGTTTGGCGGTGTGGCGCGTATGGAGGACAGCGCGGCATCGCCACGTGCGGAGTGGATAATAGCGTTTGCGGGGCCGTTTTGCACTTTTATTGCCGCGGGCGGCATAGCGACAGCACTGTCTGTTTGGCCGGAAGTAAAGAGCTCACTCATGTATTTGATGAACATGCATGTCGCGCTGGGCGTGTTTAACCTGCTGCCCGCCTTTCCATTGGACGGCGGACGCATGCTGAGGGCTGTATTGCTGCGTTGCGGGGTGCGGTTGCGCGCGGCAACGCTTTTTACTTCGTGGTTGGGGGTCGGCTGCGGCTCGCTTGTGCTTGGGGCAAGCGTATATTTGGCGGTAAGGGGCATATGGAATCCGTTTTTGTTTGTTATGGGCGTTTTTTTGATAATAGGGGCAATAAAGGAGCAGCGCGTATTGCCGCAGGCAAGGCTTTCGGCAATTGTTCGGCGCGCCGGAGCGTTTGCCAAGGGGGAAGCGATGCCTGTGCAATATATTGCGGTCAGGGAGGATACGTCATTGGGGGCGGCATTGGCGCAGTTGTCTTCGTCGCGGTATACGGTTTTGCTGGTGCTTGATAAAGAATTGCGGCCGCTTGGCCAATTGGATGAAGGCAGGCTGTTGAAAGGAATGGCAAAGCACGGAAGGAATGCGCCGGTACGCGCATTGTTATGACACGGCGCGAAAAAGAAACAACTCTTTGACCCATTTGGCATTTGGTGATAAACTGTTAAAATATATTAGGGGTATTGAGGGAGACGGTATTTGCTGCAAGCTTCACTGAAAAACATCATGCAATCCGTGGAAAAACCGGCCAGGTATACGGGCGGAGAATGGAACATGATCGAAAAAGAGGACGCATCTTTTCATTTTGCGCTCTGCTTTCCGGATGTATATGAGATTGGAATGTCTCATCTGGGGTCACGCATATTATACGAAGTGCTGAACGGACAAGCCGGGGTCTATTGTGAGCGCGTTTTTGCGCCATGGCCGGATATGGAAAACGCGCTAAGAGAAAACAATCTGCCGTTGTTCTCTTTGGAAACAAGCCGCTCATTGGGTGATTTTGATATTATCGGCTTTTCCATACTATACGAGCTGTGTTATACAAATATTTTCACCATGCTGGAACTGGCGGGCGTACCGCTTTTGGCAAAAGACAGGGCTGAAAATGCGCCCATCGTGCTGTGCGGGGGCCCGTGTACATGCAATCCGGAGCCCTTGGCGGATTTTATGGATGCAGTGCTGATAGGAGACGGCGAAGAAATTATCCTGGAAGTGACAAAGGCCATACAGCAGGGGCGTCAGGCGAAAAAGGGCAGGCGCGAAATTTTGCTTGCGCTCAGCAGAATACCGGGTGTATACGTGCCCGGGTTTTATGAGGCCCGCTATAAAGACGGCCTCTTCCATTCCCTGCAAAAAATCGAAGAAGAAGCGCCCGCAAAAATAGAACGCCGCATTGTAAAAGACTTGGACAAAACGCAGTATCTGAGAAATCCAATCGTGCCAAATGTGGGAATAGTACACGACAGGGTGGCGCTGGAACTGTTCCGCGGGTGTACGCGCGGTTGCCGGTTTTGTCAGGCGGGCTATATTTACAGGCCGGTGCGCGAACGCAAACCGGAAATCATCCGGGATATGGCGCGCGTTCTTACCGATTGCACAGGCTACGAAGAGGTATCGCTGTTTTCTCTGAGTTCAAGCGACTATCCGCATATCCATGAGTTGATATCTTCGCTCATGCCGGAATTTCAGTCGCAGCGCATTTCACTATCACTGCCGTCGCTGCGCGTGGATCAGTTCATCAAACAGGATCTTGAATTGATTCAGGAAGCGCATAAAACAGGCTTGACGTTTGCGCCGGAGGCGGGTACGCAGCGCCTACGGGACGCGATCAACAAGGGCATCAGCGAAGAAGACCTTCTGCGCGTCACGCGTGAAAGCTTTGAAGCGGGCTGGACAAGCGTAAAGCTGTATTTCATGATAGGCCTCCCGACAGAAACGGATGAGGATATCCTCGGCATCGCCGATCTTGCGCAAAAAGTGCGGCAGGCATTCTATTCCATTCCCAAAGAACAGCGCGAGAAGGGCTTCCGCCTGACGATCAGCGTATCTTCCTTTGTGCCGAAGCCTTTTACGCCCTTTCAGTGGGCCGCGCAAGATACTATTCAGGAACTAAAGCGTAAACAGCAGTTGCTGGGGGCGGCGTTGCGGGGGATGCGCGGCGTGGAGTTCCGCTATCATGACACGCAAACAAGCATGCTGGAAGCGGCGTTTTCCAGGGGAGACAGGCGATTGTCGGCGGTATTGTTGCGGGCGTATGAGCAGGGCTGCCGCTTTGATTCCTGGGCGGAACACTTCAAACCGGAACGCTGGCGCGAGGCGTTTGAAAGCGCGGGGCTGGATCCGGCCGTGTACGCAAACAGGGAACGAAAGCTGGAAGAACCATTGCCGTGGGATCATATCGATATTTTGGTATCAAAAGAATACCTGCAGGAAGAGTGTAAAAGAGCTTTGTGCGGAAAAACGACCGCGGATTGCAGGCAAGGTTGTAATCTTTGTTTTGGAGCGGAACATGCGAATATTTGCCAAATTTCATAAAGGGGAAGAATTGTGCTTTTTGTCCCATCTGGATATGCAGCGTTTGATGCAGCGGGCCATGCGGCGCGCGCACCTGCCGCTGTTGTATTCGCAGGGGTTCCATCCGCATCCGTTGTTATCGTTTGCGTCCGCGTTGCCGGTGGGGTACACCAGCGATGCGGAATGGATGGATATGCGTTTAGAAGATTCAGAATTTGACGAAGCGGCGTTTATAAACAGCATGAATGGCGCATTGCCGCCGGGGGTGCGTGTGTTGCAGGCTAGGCAAGCGGAAATGACACAGCCGGCGCTCACAGCCATGATGCAGAGCGCGTCATATGATATCACGTTGCATACAGAAGAAAAGATATCATTGGAGAGCTTGCGGCAGGCGGGAGACGCTTTTTTGTCACAGCCCATCGTTGTAGAAAAACGCACAAAAGGCGGCTTGAAGCAGGTGGACATTCGCCCCATGCTGATAAGCATGCAAGTAAGCGAGGCCGGAAACGGAGAGAACGATTTTTCATGCCGGATTGAGGGCGTTTTAAATGCTGCCGGCAGTTTGAATATAGAACTCCTCATGCGGGCGTACATGCAATTCTGCGGGATAAAAGGGAATTGGACGGTGCACCGTGCGGCAATAGAGTTTGAAAAGCTTGGGGGCTGATACAAGATGGAAAAAGAAATTGTAGTCGACATCAACCCGTTCCAGACAAGGGTGGCGCTGTTGGAGGGCGGGCAACCAAGCGAAATATATATAGAACGGCGAGGCCATGAACGGCTGGTCGGAAACATCTACCTGGGTAAGGTGCAAAATGTACTGCCGGGTATGCAGGCCGCGTTTGTCGATATCGGGCTGGAACGCAATGCATTTTTATACGCTGGCGATGTGTTGGCTGACAGGTCGGATTTCCAGTTTGGCGACCATATGCTCGAAGCAACCGTGCCAAGCCTGGCGAACACAAATATTCAAGATATCGTTAAGCAGGGGCAGGAAATCATGGTGCAAGTGCTTAAAGAGCCGGTCGGAACAAAGGGCGCACGCGTCACAACACATATCACCTTGCCGGGCAGAACGCTTGTGCTTATGCCGACGGTAAATTATGTGGGCGTATCCCGCAGGATAGGCAACGAAGAGGAACGTGCGCGTTTACGCGCCATGTTAGACGAAATAAAGGCGCCGGATATGGGCGTGATCGTGCGCACGGCGGCAATGGAAAAAACGGTCGAAGAGTTTCGAGCCGACCTGGACTTCTTGGTTCGCCTGTGGCAGCGCATCCAAAGAAAGAAAACACTGGTCAGCGCGCCGCGGTTGCTGCACGCGGAAGAAGCGCTGATATTCCGCATTATCCGCGATATATTTACGCCGGATATCGATAGGCTGACAATCAATGACCAAGAGTTTTACGAGCGCGTTCAAATTGTGGCAAGCATCCTTTCGCCGCAGCTGAAAGACCGTGTCGTGCTCTATCAGGGGGAGGACGAGCTGTTTGACCGGTACGATTTAGACAGCAAAATAGACAAAGCGCTGGCGCGTAAAGTCTGGCTGGCAAACGGAGGGTATATCGTCATTGACCAAACGGAAGCATTGACCAGCATAGACGTCAATACGGGGCGGTTTGTGGGCACGGATAACTTGCAGGAGACCATCACGCAGGCAAATTGTGAGGCCGCAAAGGAAATAGCAAGGCAATTGCGCCTGCGCGATATAAGCGGAATTATCATTGTGGATTTCATCGATATGCAGGACATCGAAGACAAAGAACGTGTGCTGGATACGCTTAAAATTGAACTGAAGAAAGACCGCACAAAATCAAACGTTCTGGGGATTACCCAACTGGGCCTTGTGGAAATGACGAGGAAGAAAACGCGCCAAAGCATCAGCCATACCCTGCAGTCGCCCTGCCCGTATTGTAAGGGAGATGGGAAGGTCATTTCCGTCGAAACGATGGTGCTAAAAATACGCAGGTCGCTCATTCGCTGTATGCGTGAACAATCCGCTATGCATTTTCTTTTAGAAATGCATCCAAGCGTTGCGAAGGCATTGGAAGAATATTCGGGCGCCATGGAGCCGCTTTTGCCGGTAAAGGAAGAAAGAAACATCTATATCCGCACGCTGTCATCCATGCATATAGAAGAATATAACATTCATCCGCTGGCGAAAAAGCCCGAAGCCTTGGATGGTTTGTGGCAGTATCCATAGCATTTCCCTATTGCTTTCACACTGTAACGTGTTAAAATATGAATAAATAACGCAACGACAGGGAAGGAAGATTTGCTATGAGAATATGCAGAGCCACAAATGGAAAAGAAACATTTTACGCCATATTGGAAAACGATCAATTACACAAGATAGCGGGCGATCCCTTCCAGTCTTTTCAAACCGAAGGCGAAAAGATCGCGCTCAAAGATGTGCGCTTGCTGGCGCCTGTCGAACCAAGCAAGATCGTATGTTTGGGAAAAAACTATTTTGACCACGCAAAGGAAATGGGCGGGACAGCGCCGGAGACGCCGCTAATTTTCATAAAACCTAATACCTGTATAATTGACCCGGAGGCCGATATCCTGTATCCGCCGGACAGCCAGCGGGTAGATTACGAGGCGGAGCTTGCCATCGTAATAGGCAAAAAGTGTAAGGATGTCCCCATAGAGAATTACAAGGACGTAATATTCGGCTACACATGCCTGAACGATGTGACGGCGCGCGATTTGCAAGCCAGCGACGGACAATGGACGCGCTCAAAAGGATACGATACATTCTGCCCCATAGGCCCACACATCGAAACAGAGCTCAATGCCTCCGATGTTAAAGTTGAGGCGCGGTTAAACGGCAAGGTATGCCAAAGCGCGAGCACATCGCAGCTCATCCATCCGATAGACAAATTAATCTGGTTTGTTTCGCGCGTCATGACGCTACTGCCGGGCGATATCATTGCCACAGGCACTCCGGCGGGAATAGGCCCCATGCAGCCGGGGGATACCATCGAAATCGAAGTGGAAGGGATCGGCATATTGCGCAACAAATTGCGCCGTCCATAAATAAATACAACGATAGAGGTGCGGCATGGAATTTCAATCTAGATTAAAAAGCAAAGAACTGGACGAACTGTTTGAAGCGATCCTTCTGCTGCAAACAGAAGAAGAATGCTATCGGTTTTTTGAAGATATCTGCACCATTTCAGAGATTCGAGCCATTTCGCAGCGGCTGGAGGTGGCAAAGCTTTTGCGAAAAGGCGTTACCTACCAGGAAATCGCGCAGCGCCTTGGGGCGTCCACGGCCACGATCAGCCGTGTCAACCGTTCTTTAACCTATGGCGCCAGCGGATACATCATGATGTTGGATCGCCTTGAAAAAACAAAGGATAATCAGCGCTAAAAGGAGAGAGCCGTTTTGGACGGATTGTCGATATTTGCGGTTTGCGCAGAATTGCAGTGCTTGGTGGGCGGAAAAGTCGCCAAAATACAGCAGCCGGAGCGCGAAACCTTACTTTTCACCATGCGAGCGGGGGGCAGCAATGAAAGGCTGCTCCTTTGTGCGCATCCGCAAAACACACGCGTGCAGCTGACGGATGCCGTTTTCACGAACCCAAGCGATGCACCTATGTTTTGCATGCTTTTGCGCAAACATGTGGGCAATGCCGTTGTTCAGTCCATAGAGCAGATCAATTTAGACCGCGTGCTTCGCATTACGTTTCTTGCAAAAGATGAGTTGGGCGATCCGGCAACGCTGTCGCTTATGATAGAAATGATGGGCAAGCATTCCAATATCATATTCGTGAACGAAAAAGGAACGATATTAGAATGTGCAAGGCATGTTACGGCGTCCATGTCGAGCATGCGCATCGTGTTGCCCGGAGCGGTGTACGAGCCGCCGCCGTCCCAGGATAAGATCAACCCCTTCGAGGCAGGAGAAGAAGCGTTCCGCGAGGCGATTTCAGGAACCGGCAGTGTGCACAAATTGCTGGCCGGACGGTTTTTTGGCCTTTCGATCGACTGCGCAAGGCAAATGGTGGCAAAATGGGCAGGAGAAAATGAAATACAGGCACAGTCACTCCAGGAGGCGGAACGCGGGGCATTGGCCCGTTTTCTGTTCCGCTTTTATGCCGCGTTGCGCGAGGGGCATGTTCAACCCACGCTGGTATTAAACGACACTAAGAGCCCCGTGTCGTTGTATCCGTTCGAGCCAAGCTTTCCGGAGCGCTATTTAAAACCCATGCCAAGCATGAGTGTGGCGCTGGATGCCCTTTACAGCGAACGCGATCACATGGAAAGCCTTCGGAGGCGGAGCGCGTCGCTAAACCGCATTTTGCAAAATCATTTGGAGCGCTGCTATAAAAAACTGGCGGTATTCGAACAGGCGCTACAGTCGGAGGAAGATCTCGAAGAATTGCGTCTATATGGCGAGCTGCTTTCCGCGCAGGCATACGCGATGCAGCGCGGCTTGCAAAGCGCGAAGCTGATAAACTACTATTTAGACCCACCGGCGGAGTGCTTGATCCCGCTGGACGAAAAGATTTCGCCGCAAGAAAACGCCCAGCGCTATTTTAAACGCTACCAAAAAGGCAAGGCTGCTAAGCAGCTGGCGGCAGAACAAAAAAGGCAAACCGAAAGCGAGATCGCGTATCTCGAAGGCCAGCTAAACAATTTGGCGCAATGTTCCGCGGATGTGGAGCTTGCGGAGATTCGCGAAGAGATGATACGCGAAGGGTATATCCGGCCTGAGGCGGGCAAACAAAAGCGCCAAAAAACGCTTGCGTCCCAGCCTTTGCATGTATATTCTTCGGATGGTTGCGACATCTATATTGGCAAAAACAATCAACAAAACGATGCGTTGACTCTGCATTTTGCGAAGGGCAATGATTATTGGCTGCACACGAAAAATATACCGGGTTCCCATGTGCTGATACGTCCCAAAGAAGAAGCGGTTTCGGAGCAAGCATTGCGAGAAGCGGCCATGTTGGCAGCGTATTTCAGCAAAGCGCGCGCGTCAAGCTCTGTGCCGGTAGATTATTGTTTGCGCAAATATGTGAAAAAACCGGCGGGAGCAAGGCCTGGCATGGTCATATATACAAACCAGCGCACATTGTTTGCCACGCCGGAAGAAATGCTTGTGAAGCAAATTTTAGAACAAGGCGTCAAAGGCGCAGCAAATAAATAGTAGTTACCCGCGTTTAGCGTTTTATAGGTTTGCGCCTCGCGGTGAGCAAAGCGAGCAAGAACGCCGCGCCGACGCCTAAGGCGCAGGAAAACAGTATGGTCATGCCGGAAAGCGCGTTTTCCAGATATGCGCCGTGGTTAGGGGAGAAAACATTCAGCGCGCCGGCAGTTTTAGGGAACAGCATATAAGCGATGGCGGCAGCAGTGGCCGCATGCAACAGCTTGATGCCCAAATAGCGCAGCGGGTGCTCCATGCGGATAAAAGCAGCGGCTTGCACAAATACGCTAAGCCCGCCGAATGAGATCAAAAAAGCGCAGATTCCAACGGTGGTTTGCAAGCGCAGGCCCGCTTGCGTAAGCATGGCGCAGCCGCCTGTCATCTCCAGCAAGCCAAGCAATATGCCTTGCGAAGCGGGAATGCTGGCAGTCGTGGGAAGAAGGAAATCGATTGGTCGTCCGATAATGGAAAGGATGCCGACATTTGCCAATACATTCCCAATGACAAAAAAGAATATAACCGTACCGCCAACCCGGATCATATCGCGCATGCCCGATGCAATAACGCTTGGGAGCACATGCATGAGGGGTTCGCCTTGGCGCGTGTTGTGCGCGACAGGGTGCGACGGTCGTTTGATAGGGAAAAGCAAGCGCGCCATAAAGGCAACGATGACAGCGCCTCCATAATGCCCCACGGCGAGCGGCATCAGCACCTGCATATTGCCAAACATGCCGTTTGCGACAGCGCCCGCAAGGAACATGGGGCTGCACAAATGGCAGACGGAAGCTAGAAGTTCCGCCTCTTCATGCGATAGCAGCCCGTTTTCCAGGAGCATTCCGCAACTTCTGGGGCCGCTGGGATAGCCGGAAAGTGCGCTTAAAAACAAGAGCGGCAGCATATAGCTGGATGTACCCATTTTTTTAGCAAGCGGGTTGAACAGGCGGGCAAGCATATGGATTGCGCCTGTACGCTCTAAAAAAGAGATGCAACAAAAGAAGGGGAACAGGGTAGGCAAAAGCAGGTTCAACCATAGCGATACGGCTGTCTGCGCCGCTTGCATCACTTGAGGAGAAAGCATGACCATCAGCAAACAAAAAATCAGCGCAACAATGGGAATTACACGTTTCATACAGGCCCCCGAAAAATAAATGAAAAGCAGTGACTTTATAGATACTATGTTAAAGGATTGGATACAATGATGAAAAAAGTTGGCATCGCGTTGGGTTCCGGCGGCACAAAGGGCATGGCTCATATTGGCGTGCTGCAAGAACTGGAAGCAAACGGCATACAGATCGATATGATCGCAGGCTGCAGCGTCGGCGCGATCATTGGCGCCATGTATGCTGTTCAAACGGATTTGGATTTGCTTGGCAAGTACTTTACAAATTTGAATAGCCGCAGCTTTTTTGATATGACCGTGCCGCGGGCGGGCAAAGGCGGATTACTGAAAGGCGAGCGCATGGAAGAAATGGTCCGCGTGCTCACGCACAACAAATCAATTGGGGAAACGAACATACCTTTTTTCTGCGTGGCGGTTGATGTGGAACGGGGAGAGAGAGTCGTCTTTCAGGAAGGCCCGCTATACAAATGCGTGCGCGCAAGCCTGTCGATACCGGGCGTATTTATGCCGGTGCGCGTTCAGGGGCGATTGTGTGTGGATGGCGGCGTACTGGAAAGAGTGCCATGCGTGCCTTTGCGTGAAGCGGGCGCGGATGTGATTATCGGTGTAGACGTTGGCTTCAATGGTGAACAAGTCAGCATGGAAAGCCCGACTATGCGAAGCGTGGCCAACAGGGTGTTGGACATCATGCAATGGGAGATGGCCAGGTTGCGCAATGATACAGCAGACATCATGCTGTATCCAAAGGTGCGGGGCGTTGCGAAGGGGCTTTCCACAGTAAATACACAAGGGTGCATAGAAGAGGGCAGGCGCGCGACAAAAGAAGCGCTGCCAAACATTCTTGCCATGCTCAAAGAAAAAGGAATCCCGCTTGCAAAAAAATAGACAATAGAAAATAGTTGCTTATAGCCGAACGGGCAGTGCGGCAAAATCGCGCGGTATGACCTGGTTTTCAGCCAGCAGCGTGTAGATATCATGGGCCTGTATATCTTTATCAAGCAGCGTTCTGGCGCTTTCGGGCAGCGCGGCAATATCCGCATGGCGCAGGAGCAAAGGAGCTTTGCATTTTTTACCGATCGCGGACAGCAAAGCGCGGCTTTGTTCGCGAAAGCCCAGCACATGCAAATAAGCGGCTTGCGGTTCCAGGGCGGTGGCTAATAGCGCTTTGTCTATGCCGAGCAGCGCGCAAAGCAACATGCGTTTGCAGCGCGCGTAAGTATAACGTTTACTTTTCAAAATGGAAAACAGCGCTTCAAGCGTCTGGCAGTCGCGTGCCGCGCGAAATAATACGTTCTCAAAACCTTCCTGCACGTCGGGGAGTCTTTCCAATTCTTTTAAAGGCATGCGGCGCAACGCGTACAACATAAGCGTTTGCGCATCTGAAAGCGAAATGGGAGTAGGCCCGCCAGGAACAAAACGCTCGCTTACGTAAGGCGGCATGCATGAAAGAGCGTCATGCTGCCGCAAAAGAAGCGCTTCACGAATAGCGGTGGCACTGGAAAACATGCCGGTTAATGCCGACTGGTTGTAGCCGCCGCCTACGCGAGGGATAAGTACAGGCACGGCATGCGATTGCAGCTGAAGCAAGCTGCGTATATATTCCACGCCTAATATGCAATTGGGTTCTCGCAGAACGCGCAAAATGGTTGGCGGCGCGCCGCAGGCTTGCCACGCGTCATAACGCGCCCGCGGGTATGATTTGCCGGTGGATAGTTCTTCACGCAGGCGTTTTTGGTAAACAAGCGTCTCGTTTGCCAGTAAGTGCGCCGCATCCTGCAACAAAGCGGCATCTTCGATTTCGCTGCCAAAACAAAGCGCATCCAAAACGCCTGTGGAAGTTAGCGTACGTACGCCGCCGTAAGCAAAGCGTTCCGCGCTGCTGATGGCAAACACAGAGGGCAATTCTAAAACAAGATCGGCTCCGGCCGCCAGCGCCCAGCGCGCGCGTACGTATTTATCCGCGATAGCCGGTTCGCCGCGCTGCACATAATCGCCGCTCATGACCACAATTAGATAATCGCAGTGCGTGCGTTCGCGTGCTTCCTGCAAATGATACACATGCCCGTTATGCAACGGGTTGTATTCAGCGATAACACCGGTGACGCGCATAAAAAGCCTCCAAATACGTAACTCGAAAGTATTGTTTGCAAAGTGAACGTTAAGGCGCTTATGCTTATGATAGCACATTTTCTAGAAAACGATCAAAAAATCGGGAATCCGGGCATCGGATAATAATAATGTGTTTTTTCCTACCAGAAGCGATCAGTTTGTGATATAATATTCGAGGTTGTTTTCTTGTATTATTTCGGAAGGAGAATTCCGTATGTCATTAATGGACAATATAAAAGCCAAGGCAAGGGCAAACAAGAAGCACATTTTACTTCCTGAGGGCGCAGAAGAGCGCACAATACGGGCATCCGCGCTAATTGTGCAGCAGGGCATTGCGGATATAACGCTTTTGGGCAACGAAGCGGAAATCCGTAAAAACGCCACAACATTAAACGTCGATCTATCAGGCGTCAATATCATCGATCCGCTTACGTCGCCGGATCTGCCGGCGTATACGGATCTTTTTTACGAAATGCGCAAGGAAAAGGGCGTTACGCAGGAAAAAGCGGCGGAAACCATGAAAAACACGTTATTTTTCGCCGCTATGCTCGTCAACGAACGCAAAGCCGACGGCATGGTAGCCGGCGCGATCAGCACCACGGGCGATACATTGCGCCCGGGCCTGCAAATCGTCAAAATGAAAAAGGGCATCAGTGTCGTGTCCAGCTGCTTTGTCATGGAAGTGCCAAACTGCACATATGGCGACAAAGGCGTGCTCATATTCGCCGACTGTGCCGTAAATCCAAATCCCACAGCGGAACAGTTGGCAGCCATCGCCATTTCTTCCGCAGAAACGGGCAAAATGCTTTGCGGAATAGAGCCGCGCGTGGCTATGCTTTCTTTTTCCACAAAAGGCAGCGCCCAGCACGAATTAGTAGATAAAGTAGTAGAGGCCACGGCGCTCGTCAAAAAGCTGGCGCCCACTTTAAGCGTAGATGGTGAATTGCAGGCCGATGCCGCACTGGTAGAAAAAGTAGGCCAGCTTAAATCCCCCGGCAGTGCGGTGGCAGGCAAAGCCAATGTGCTCATATTCCCCGATTTGCAAGCAGGCAATATCGGCTATAAGCTTGTACAGCGCCTCGCAAAAGCGGAAGCGATTGGCCCTGTATGCCAGGGTTTCAAGCGCCCAATTAACGACCTTTCCCGTGGTTGCAGCGTGGAAGATATCGTAAATGTCGTCGCCATGACGGCCGTACAAGCGCAAGATATATAGGGGGAATAAAATGAAAGTTTTAGTCATCAACGCCGGAAGCAGCTCCTTAAAATACCAACTTATTGACGCGGCAAACGAAAGCGTCATAGCCAAAGGGCTTTGTGAGCGCATAGGCATAGGCGGTTCGTTGCTAAACTATAAACCGGCTGGCGGAGAATCGCACGAGTTTAAAAAAGACATGCAAAACCATACCGACGCCATCCAAATGGTGTTGGACGTATTGGTCGATCACCAAATAGGCGTATTAAAATCCATGAGCGAAATAGACGCCGTGGGGCATAGGCTGGTGCATGGCGGTGAAAAGTTCACGGGTTCCGCCCTCATTACGGACGAAATGCTCCAAACGGTAGAAGCATTGTGCGAATTAGCCCCTTTGCATAACCCGGCAAATCTTATGGGCATTCGGGCATGCAAGGCGTTAATGCCCAACACGCCGATGGTGGGCGTGTTCGATACGGCGTTCCACCAAAGCATGCCGGAAGCGGCGTTTTTATACGCCTTGCCTTATGAAGCGTATACCGACTTGCAAATTCGCCGGTATGGCTTCCATGGCACATCGCATTTATATGTTTCGCAGCGCGCTATCTCGCTGCTTGATATGCCCGCGGAGCAAACAAGAATAATAACCTGTCATTTGGGCAACGGCTCCAGCATCACGGCGGTAAAGGGCGGCAAAAGCGTAGATACGAGCATGGGTTTCACGCCGTTGGAAGGCGTACCCATGGGCACCCGCTGCGGCGATATCGATCCGGTTATCGTCACCTATCTTATGGATAAAAACGGCTGGAATACGACGGAAGTCAACGCATACCTCAACAAAAAGAGCGGTGTTCTCGGTTTGTCCGGCGTGTCGTCCGATTTCCGCGATCTCACAGCCGCGGAAGAAAGCGGCAACGCGCGCGCCAAAGCCGCGCTGGACGTATTTGCGTATAAGGTCAAACGCTATATTGGGGCGTACGCGGCTGTCATGAACGGCGTGGACGCGATCGTGTTTACAGCCGGTATTGGAGAAAACGACAGGCTGGTACGCGAGCGGGTGCTCTCCAATATGGAATATCTGGGCATAGAACTCGATAAAGAATATAATATGAGCTGTCCGCGCGGCAAAGAAGTAACGATAACAAAACAGGGGAGCAGAGTGAAAGCTTTTGTAATTCCCACAGACGAGGAAATGGTTATCGCGCGGGATACGGCAAATATCGTAAAAGCGAAAAAATAATTATTTATTTTAATACAAACGGGAGGTAAGCATATGAAGCATATACAAACCATTCAAAAGCCCACCATCAACAAGGGCGCGAACACCGGTTGCGGCGAATGCCAGGCCAGCTGTCAGTCCGCCTGCAAAACCAGCTGCACGGTTGCCAATCAATCTTGCAAGAAGAAAGAAAAGTAAGACAAATACGCTCATGAAAGATACCAAGCAAGGGGCGGGCAATGGTTGCCTGCCCCTTGTGCCGATGGAGGACAAGGCACATTGATACACGCTTTTTCGTTTAAGGATACAAACACACAGGAAGAAACCTATTATTTGCTGGATGTAGATGGAGGCGCGGTGCATGTGTTGGACGGCGCCGCATATCAAGTGGCGCTGGCGCTTGAACAGGGAAACCCGCCAGACAGCATAAAGGGCTCGGCGGAAACGCAAGAAATATTGGACGAGTTTTACGCTCTCGAAGAAGCCGGGCTTTTATGCTTGTGCCAAACAGCCGAAATGAGTAAGCAGGCTTTGCGGCCCGCGGAAGAGCAGATAATCAAATCCATGTGCCTGCACGTAGCGCATGATTGCAATTTGCGCTGCCGGTATTGTTTTGCGGATACGGGCGAATTCCAAGGGGAACGCTTGCTCATGCCGCCTGAAATTGGGCGCGCAGCGCTGGATTTTTTGATGGCGCACGCCGGCAAACGCAAAAATTTGGAAGTTGATTTATTTGGCGGAGAGCCGCTTATGAATTTCAATACGGTCAAAGAAATCGTAAAATACGGGCGGGAACTTGAAAAAAAGCATGATAAAATCATTCATTTTACCATCACCACAAACGGGCTGGCATTAACGGACGACACAATTTCCTTTATTAATGCGGAGATGGACAACGTCGTGCTTAGCCTGGATGGGCGAAGGAACATACACGACGAAGCGCGCCCGACTGTAAATGGCAAAGGCTCATATGATGCGATTTTACCAAAGGCGCTGGCGTTGGTTCGTGCGCGGGGCGAAAAAGAATATTATGTGCGCGGTACATTTACGGCAAAGAATCTTGATTTCACGCAGGATGTACAGGCGCTCAGAGACGCGGGCTTCGAGCAAATCTCGTTAGAGCCTGTTGTATTGTCAAAAGAAAGCCCCTATGCCATTCAGCAGGAACATGTGCAGCGAGTATTGGAAGAATATGATAGATTGGCGGCCTTTCAGGCGGAAAGTGAAAAGGAAGGCAACTGGTTCAATTTTTTTCACTTTATGATC
>JAVBPK010000001.1:0-14149 GCA_031549625.1 Eubacteriales bacterium | reverse complement strand
TTCAATATAATTTCGCGAACGCATAACTATATAATCAAAAAATATATGCACAGCCGCACATTCACAGCTGCGCCATACACCTAAATTTTCGCAAGCCCGCGCAGAATCGCCTCCGCCTTCTCCTACAGCCGGTCATAGTGTTCCTGCAAGTCCCGGATGTCGCTCTCGTAGATGCTTCGGGTTTCATTGGCTCGCTTGGTAATCTGGTTGAGATTGTTGGTTGCGTTCTGTAGCAGAAATACCATGCGCCGCACGTCGGCCAAATCAAGCCGGACAACGTAGCCGTTTAATATCATCTTTCGGATGTACGCTTCCCGGTTGCGGATGTTGACCGCCGCCATCTTTTCGGTGATGAGGTCGCGCTCCGCTTCTGAAAGGCGGAGCTTGATCTCTACATTTCGTTTGCCTTTTGGTATGAACACCCCTCCTTACAACATGCTGATTCTCGCTGATTTATCAGCTTCATTCTTTTCGGACGCGGTAAGTCCAGGGTGTCGGCGGTCTTGATGTCGGCAACTTCTTTGAACATACTCATAGGCTCGGAAAGATTGCAAAACTTGGCGAAACGGGTGCGGGCGCGATACCCCGATCCCTCCGGTGACAGCTCAAAATCAATAATGATTCGACTATGCAATAACCGGATTATCATCATTTCTCACTTTAACATTTTTTTGATTTTCGAATTATTCCTCTTGACAACTAATACGGTTGCCGATATAATAATATTACGTTAGTCGATATAACGTCAAGAGTAGTAAGGGGGAGGATTATATGCCGGAGAGTTTTGACCGTGGGGCGTTGACGGAAGCGGTTTTTTACATCCTTTTATCGATGTATACCCCAGCACACGGATATGCGGTTATGCAAAAAATTCGTGACATGAGCGGCGGAAGGGTGAATCTCGGCGCGGGAACACTGTACGGAGCAATCAATACGCTAACCGACAAAAAGTGGATTCAAAGCATAGAGAATCCTCAGGATTCGAGAAAAAAAGAGTATTTAATAACCGATGCAGGCAGGCTTGCCGTTAACGCTGAAATTGAAAGGTTAAAGGAATTGGTCGGTAACGGGCTAAGGATTGCGGGAGGTATGTATGATGAAAATAATTAAAAAGTTCTTTTGGGACTGTGATAAAGAAGAAAAGTGGCTCAATGAATTGTCTTCTTCCGGTTTAGCATTCTGTGGTTATACATGGGGGAAATTCACTTTTGAAACCTGTGAACCCGGCGAATTCATTTTTAGAAAAGAACTGCTAAAAAAGCCTGTTCGCGAAAGTTCTGACTATTTTGAGTTTATGGAAACCCTTGATGCTGAACTGGTATGCACCTACGGAAACTGGGCGTATTTCAAAAGAAAAACAGATGCCGGGCCGTTTGATATTTACAGTGACAGAGAGTCAAAGCTGCTGCACTACAGGAGAATTGCTTCAATCTGGACTTGTATTGCCTGCGGACAATTATCGGCAGCTCTTATGCTGATATACTATGGCTTTGCATCTGGCTCTTCAACTGGTCTGGTTATCAATTTGATTTTTGGCTCACTTTTGTTATTGGCGTCTCTCTTTTTCTTTGTGGCTGGCAGCTCATATCGTAGAAATATCAAACGGTTGAAATCAGAAGAAGGGTTTAGAGAGTGAATTGCAGAGTGAATGCCATCGTAACCCCATGATACGGGGAGCCGCCAGCAAACGGGCGACTCCCCAATTTCCCTATGTTTATCTGTTGATTTCGGGTGACCTTCCCGGTTTATCTGGCGCAGTCTCGGCGGACTTATGCTGCAATTCCCTTAATTCTTCCAATATCGACGGCTTCGGCCCGTTGTTGATGAAGCCGTCAATCTGGTTGTAATCGTCCTCCAATTCCGGCAGTCTTTCAAATTCGCCATCATTTACCTGGTAAAAGGCATGGGTAAAGGCGCGGGCATGATCGTTGGCAAGCTTCTCAATCGTTGCGGTTGTGGTATTTCTCATGTTTTTCCCCCTGATTTTTAATGAAATCGGCGCCGGTTTGCATCCGACGTATTTCAAGTTTTGCGTTCAAAATGAAATAACGGACGTCTACTAAAACGTTCGCTGCAAATAGAATTTGGTTGTGTTTCGTGCGGATGCTAAATCCGTAGAAAACTTATCGGAATAATATTTATTATGTTGTCAATATTTCGCTTTATATTATTCCGATGATCGGTTATACTGTATACGAAAGCGTGGTGGTATTTTATGGATTATATCAACGTGAAACAGGCAGCGGAGCGGTGGGGTCTATCCGATCGTCGTGTGCGCGTGCTGTGTGAACAAGGAAAAATCGAGGGCATCGTGAAACAAGGCCGCTCTTACCTCATCCCTAACGATGCGATTAAACCGGCTGACGGGCGGGCGTTGCGGGGGATTGTTATTCCACAAGAATGCGCATCCCTCTTTGGCCGCGTGGATGCGCTCAAAGCCGAGCTTAACAAACGCCGTCCATTGACGCAGGGCGAGCTAAAGCGGTTTCAAGAGGAATTTCTTGTGGAGTTCACCTACAACTCCAACGCCCTTGAGGGCAACACCCTGACGCTTCGGGAAACAGCTCTCGTTCTGGAGGGCGTGACGATTGACAAAAAGCCCCTCAAAGAACACCTGGAAGCCGTGGGGCATCGGGATGCTTTTTTGTATGTACAGCAGCTTGTGAGCGATAAGGTTTTGATCTCTGAAAAAGTCGTCAAAGACGTCCATTCGCTGGTATTGATGGGCAGGCCGGAAGACAAGGGCGTTTACCGCTCCATTCCTGTGCGGATAATGGGCGCTTTCCACGAACCGCCGCAACCATATCTTGTGCCGGTGCAGATGGAGCAGCTTGTCGCGGGGCAGAAAACAGAAAGGCGGCATCCCATTGAGAACGCCGCTGTGTTTCACCTGGAGTTTGAGGGCATTCACCCTTTTATCGACGGCAACGGGCGCACGGGTCGGCTTATACTCAACCTCATGCTCATGCAATGCGGCTACCCTCCTATCAACGTCAAATTTACTGACCGGCGGCGGTATCACGACTGCTTTGACAGTTTCTACAAAGAAAAGACCGCCGCGCCGATTGTAACAATGGTCGCGGAGTATTTGCAAGAACGGCTGGAGCAATATCTTGAAATCTTGAAATAGGTGGATATGCCGAGGGGTATCCCGCGCCTGACTCAAGCCCTCATCCAGTTCACTACAAACGCTTTGATGTTAACCATACTGTATGCTATAACTCGTTTGATGGCATATCAAATGAAGCTGAACGAAAAGAGCGTAGGCAAAAGTTTTCCCTGATGATTGCCGGAAAGCCTATGCGTTAGGAAAATCCATAGCTATGGCCTGAGACGGCTTTAGAGGTTTGCATGTCGCGTCTTCACCCAATTTCGTCAGCAGCGCGGCGCGCACATGCGCATAAGCTGAAATTGTGTTTGCTCCCATCGCCCGCTCCCGATATAATGAAACCATGAAAATGCCCACGAAAATGGAACCATCGATGATCGCTCCCTGCGGCGTGAACTGCGCTGTGTGCGGCGCGCATTTGAACAAAAAAACGCCCTACCCCGGGTGCCGCGCGCCGCAAGAGCAGATCACGCGGAAAAGCTGCCGCGATTGCGCGAAGAAGCGCTGCGCATTCGATCAGGGCTTGCAGTGGTGTTATGAATGCGCCGAATTTCCGTGCGCCAGAATAAAAGACCTAAACGAGCGCTATATGCGCAATTACAGCGTCGACCTGGTGAAGAACGGCCTGGACGCCCGCGCGGACATAGAGGCTTTTCTGGAGGCGCAGCGCACGAAATTCACATGCGCCGCCTGCGGCGGAGCTATCGACCAGCATCATAAATTTTGCAGTGAGTGTGGAAAGATGATAAATAGTGAAGTTTTGGATTCCGGCCCCTTCTACCATGGTACGAAAGCCGATCTGAAGCCGGGCAGCTTGCTGAAGCCCGGCTATAGCTCCAACTACGGCGGGCGCAAAAAGGCCAACTTCGTCTATATGGCGGCAACCATGGAGGCAGCCGTATGGGGCGCGGAGCTTGCGCAGGGCGACGGCCCTGGCCGCATCTACATCGTGGAGCCCACCGGCCCATTTGAGAACGATCCCAACCTCACGGATAAGAAATTCCCGGGGAATCCAACTCGTTCCTACCGAACGAGAGAGCCCTTACGCACCGTAGGCGAGGTTTTGGACTGGGAAGGGCACTCCCCTGAAATGCTTCAGCAAATGCTGGACAATCTCGCCGAGCTCAAGCGGCTCGGCATTGAGGCGATCAACGAGTAACTGCGCGTTGGCAAAAGAAAGAGGGTTATCTCATGCGACCAGGCATCTATCAGCATTTTAAGGGCAACCGGTACGAACTGCTCTATATTGCCAAACATTCCGAAACGCTGGAAGAAATGGTCGTCTACAAGGCGCTGTACGGTGAAGGCGGTCTTTGGGTACGCCCGCTTTCGATGTGGAACGAGCTCGTCGAGCGCGATAGCAAGCAGGTCAAACGCTTTGAATACGTGGGAGAGGTGCAATGATGGCGGGACAAAACCGGGCGGATATCCAAATCGGCCAGCGCGTGAAGATCGTGCTCAAGTGCGACCAACGCACAGGTAAGCTTACCGAAGGCGTTGTCATGAAAATCCTGACCAACAGCGGCTTCCACCCACATGGCATTAAGGTGATGCTGGAGGACGGGCAGGTCGGCCGGGTACAGGAGATTTTGCTGAAGAACTAGGCTTCAGTGCGCCTGGCTGTAGGTTGGCCGCGATATATTGGCCAACGGCTGGATATTCCTGTATAATGAAAACGCCGTATACCGCATAAAATCTGCGGCGATTGAATATGGGGGATTATTCATATGAATGATATAGATGGATATATTAAAAGCCTGCCGCCTGACAGGCAGGAAAAAATAAAGCAGATCGTCGCATACATCCGGCAAAAGTATCCGAATTTCCCGGAATCCTGCGATTACTCGCCGAAATGGAAATTCCCGGTGTTTAGGCATCCAAGTGCCCCCAATTACATCGCCATTGCCAGCCAGAAAAGCCAGATCACCATACACTTCGGGCGGTATCATTGCTCGGACATCATCGCTGCGGCGGATAAGAGGATCAAGACCGGCGTTGGTTGCGCAAAGATATCCGACAGCGTCCCTTTCCCGATGGATTCTATCGAAAAAGCCATTGATGCCTGTTTTTCGGCGACCACTCAGTTTCGCCCCGCCGTACCCGGTGACGCTGCAGCCCTTAAAAGCATGGCGAGGCGCGTAATTCAGGCAAACTATACGCCGTTTCTCGGCGAGGATTTGGTACGAAGCTTCATCGAAAGCGGCCAAGCGGACCAAGAGATCGACGATGGCCTGAACACCTGTACGCTTATGGTTTCCGATGATGGCATTGTCGGATTTGCTATCGTAAAGGCGGAAGTGCTGCATCTCATCATGGTCGCGCCGGAGTTTCAGGGCAAGGGTTACGGCTCGAAACTGCTCGCGTACATTGAGCAGCAGATGTTTGCAGAGCATCCTGCCATCCAACTTCAAACGTTCGCGAATAATGCGGGTGCCATCGCGTTTTATCAAAAGCACGGATGGCGCGAGGCCGAGCGGCAGGCGGTTGACGGCATGGATATCCCGCTGGTTGTTTTTCAAAAATGCAGATGAAGCGGGTAGGTAAGTTATAAGGCAGCGGATGATTCGACAACTAACTGTGACAGGAGCGTTCATGATGGCAAAGCTAGAAACCAGTGTAACGCCATGGCCAACGGGCGCTATGGAAAACTACCGGTGGCTGGATGAATGCCTGCTAAAGCAGCCGGGCACTGAAAAGGAGTTTCAGCCTGCATGGCAGGCGCATAAATATCTGCTGCGGGGGAAGATGTACACTTACATCGGCGTGAACGACCAAAACGGCAGGCCTATCGTCACGCTGAAACTGGAACCCCTTTACAGCGATATGCTGCGCCGGGAGTACGCCGACATCGTGCCTGGCTACTACATGAACAAGGAGCACTGGAGCACGGTGTATTTGGACGGCGAGGTGCCGCCGGAAGTAATTGAGGACATGGTCCGCGCTTCACACAGGACGATGCTTGCGTCGCTCAGCAAGAAAGCGCAGCGGGAGATACTGGGCGAATAGTTACAAGGCAGGATGGTGCGTATTGGAGATTAAAATCATTCATGAAAACAAAAAGCAGTTCCTGGATTTGCTTCTGCTGGCCGATGAGCAGGAATCCATGATCGACAAATATTTGGAGCGGGGCGAGCTTTTCGCTTTATACGATGGCGACTTAAAAAGCGTTTGCGTCGTCACGCGGGAAAGCGACGATGTCTGCGAGCTGAAAAATATCGCCACCTACGAAAAATGGCACGGCCATGGCTATGGAAGCGCGCTGTTGCGCCACGTATTTGCGCATTACAATGGCAAGTATGCGACTATGTTCGTGGGAACGGGCGACAGTCCGTGGATATTGCGGTTCTATGAACAGAACGGGTTTGAGATTTCCCACAGGGTTAAGAACTTTTTCACAGACAACTACGATCACCCGATGTTTGACGGCGGCGTTCAGCTGGTGGATATGGTTTATTTAAGCAAGGCGCTGTAATCCATCGGCATTCGCCTCTTAGGAGCTGCCCGCTGTCCATCGTCGGCGGGTTTTCTCGTTTCCGCCTATTTGCCTTCCGTTCCCTGACGTTACGGCCTTTCGCCCGAACGATGCAGCAAGAAACATGAGCGGTGGTTATTTGTTTTTCCTGCAAGTTAACAAATGTTCAATTGGCTGATCCGCCACCGCATGTTATATTCAAGTTAAGGATATAGCAAGGAGGGAACGATGATGCAGGTTGGCGACATAATCAGAAAACATCGCAAAGACAAGAATATAACGCAGGAAGAGATGGCTAAGCGGCTCGGAGTGACGGCCCCGGCGGTGAACAAATGGGAAAACGGAAATTCGCTGCCGGATATCTCCCTGCTCTCGCCTATCGCGCGACTGTTGAATATTTCTATAGATACACTGTTATCCCACGAAAAAGAGATTTCCGACGAGGAAGCCGGTCACTTAGTTGAAGAAGCAAATGAACTGCTAAAGACAGAAGACTTCGACAATGTATTCCTATGGATAAAACAATGCCTTGTGGAGCATCCAAGTTCGTATTATCTGATTTTATGGATGGCGCGCATATTTGACAGTCATCTTTCAATGGCCGATATTGCCGATAGAGACCGTTATGACGGCTATATTTTGGACTGTTATGTGCGTGCGCTGGAAAGCAGCGATGAAACGCTCCGGCGCTCCGCTGCCGAGGCACTATACTATTTCCATATCAACAAAAAACAATATGAGCAAGCAGAAGAATATCTTGTGTATTTTTCGGAGGAGAACCCCGAACGAAAGCGAAAGCAAGCCATGATTTACAGCAATACGGGTCGGCAAAACGATGCCTGCAAAATGTATGAAGAGCTGCTGTATGCCGGATATCAAAGCCTGAGCATGACATTCCACGACATCTATATACTGGCGCTGCAAGAAAAGGACTTAAAAAAGGCGCACATGATCGTTCAAAAGATCAGGGGCCTGGCGCATCTGTTTGAGTTTGGCGAGTATCATGAGGTTTCCGCAGGGCTTGAGCTGGCGACGATAGAGAAAAACGAAACCGACACGCTATACATCATGGAGCGGATGCTCGCGAATCTCGAAAGCATATATGCCTTTACAAAATCGCCGCTCTACTCGCATATGGAATTTAAGGAGAGAAACCATGGGTTCGTTTCGGAAATACGCGAAGACCTCAAAAAAGGATTCAGGGACGAGGAAATTTATGCGTATCTAAAAGACAACCCGCAGTGGATGGACTTAATGAAATAAATATAGCCTGCGATTGCCCGCTCCCGCCGGCAGGGATACAAAAAAGGAGGCACGCTCGTCCGCTCCTCAGCCCCCCAAGGTGATCCTCGTATTCCTTACGCTCTTCTTATCGCTGTAATGCCATGCTTGCCTCATACGCATGTCGCGCCCACCGCAAGGACGGCGGCCCGCGCTACGATATAGGTTGGGTCAATCAGTTCGCTGCTATCCCATGGCAGCATGCCGGCCTCAGCGGCCAAAGGAAGCTCCGTGCAGCCAAGTATGAACGCGCCCGCGCCCCGATCCTTAAGCGTTTGCATCGCCTGGAGTACAGCGTCGGGTGGATAATCCATACAACCCTTTTTCACGCCATCGTAAATCAGCCCCATCAACGCACGTTGCCCTTGCTCATCGGGTATGAGCAATTCCACCTCCGGAGCTATGCTTGCGAATGCCTTGGCATAAACACCGGACGCCACGGTGCCGGATGTGGAGAGCAGAGCCACCTTGGGTATACGCGATGCGCTCACATAGGCCGCCGTTTCCCGTGGCATATGGAGTATCGGTATATCTATATTGGCCGCTATATCGTTATAATAATGATGCGCCGTATTGCAGGCAATCACCAGCAGCTGAGCGCCAGCGTCCGCCAGCAATTTGGCCGAACGCAGCAACTCCGGCCGCGGGTCGGCCCCCTCTGTGAGGATGGCCGCCGTGCGGTCGGGTATGGCCGTATTACTGAAGAGCAACACCGGCACATGCGCTTGATCCTGCTTCGCCGCCGTTGCCGATGTGATCTTGAGCAGCATGTCCGCGCCTGCCGCAGGCCCCATTCCTCCCACAATTCCGATTATTTTCATATTTTCACCTGCTTTAAGCAAAGCGCGCCCAAAATGAAGCGCGCTCCTTTTTATGCCATGCGGATTATTTTACTTATTCTCGTTATCCGCCTTGGCAAACTGATGGGCCAGCGGCTGTCCCTTGAGCGAACGTACGCGCGGCATGCATACGATTTCCTTGATCTGAAGATCAAAGAACGCGTTGCTATGGGCAGGTACCAATACCATCGCCGTGTCGCAGCCACGCACCGTGCCTGCTATGTACATGCTTTCCTCGTCGATTGAGATAGCGCCGCAATCCGCTGCCATCACCGCAATCTCCACGCAAACCTTAACGCCTTCGCCCATCATCTTGAACAACTGGCTGGCAAACTGCGTAAGGCCGATGCCTCCAAACTTCTGGTTGATAGACCTTTCAATGCCCGCAAAAGCATGGGTGGTATACACAAGTGTCATGCCCGCGTCCTCCATCTGCTTTTTCACATCAGCCGGCAATGACTGTTCGCCCTTAACGCGGAAACCGTACATAGAATTTACTACCACGATCTGCTCGCCCTTAAAATATCTCAGGGCAGCGAGCGGAGTTTTACCAAAGGAAGTGGCGATGACAACCTTTTTCAAGCCCAGCTCGTCAAAACGCTGTTTTGCAAGGCGGAGCGTATCGTCGGTGTTGGATGTTCCCATGCGGTTAAAATATGTGGTTGTCGCCTGGATATAGTTTTCGTTCGTCTGGTTCATGGTTTTTCTCCTGTTATTGGTTAAAATTTATTCGATGACAAAGAGCTTGCGCGGGAAGCAAGTCAAGACCTCGCTGCCGGTTTCGGTGACGAGCACAGTCTCGCTCAGGCCAACGCCGAACTCACCATACTTTCTGAGCGCTACCGGCAGATGGAACACCATACCGGGGAGCAATACGCGAGGGTCGTTCATTTTCAGGTCAATCATTTGCTCAAACAAGGTGGGAGGGTATGAGCAGCCAACGGAATAGCCTGTACGCTTGCGGAAGTTCTCGTAATAGCCGGCTCGCTCAATGACGCCGCGACAGGCTTCATCCACTTCGCCCGAGGTCGTACCGGGCTTGATTGCATCAATCGCGGTGTTGAGCGCTTCCAAGCACACGTCTGCCATGATCTTTATTTCAGGATTGAATTTGGGGCCTAACACGGCGCAGCGCATAATGGGTGCGACATAGCGGTTGTAAACGCCCGCAAGCTCAAGCAGGGCCGCATCGCCTTCCTGCAATATGTATCTATGGAAGGTTGTGTGCGGTATTCCCGATTTTGTGCCGCAGGTTACGATTGGCTCGCCGCTTGTGTTCTCGCCGCCGGTCGCCACGATGGCCGCATACATTTTAGAGGCCACCTGGTTTTCCGTCACACCCACAGCGAACGCCTTCATGCCGGCTTCCATAGACGCATAGCTGAATTCCGCGGCTTTTCGCATATAGCTAATCTCTGTGGAAGACTTCACCTCTCGAACTGCTTCTACAAGGTGTCCTCCATCGGTCATCTCGCGATCCACCGCGGCAGCAAGCGCTTTATACCCATCCAGCGAAACATAGGATGTGCTGTTTTCAAACGCCAGTTTTTTATTGATCCACTTGTGCCCGTCAAGCAAGCTCCTGGTCAGCGCATAGGGATTCTCATGATCTTCCCAGACCGCAATATCATTAACCCAAGACGAAGCGACGGCCACTGTCTTTTCCATGCTCCGTACCAACATGCACGGCTCGCCTTCCAACGGCAGGAACAAAATGGTGTAATTCGAAAATCCAATGGTATTGTATCCGGTCAGATAGTACAGGTTCACGGGCTCCCGCACCATCAGCACCTCGATGCAGCGCTGCTGCATCTGCTTGCGCACACCTTCTATACGCTGGCGGTATTCTTCTATTGTGAACGGCGTGTCTGGTTTTCTGCCATTATTCGACATATTCTGCATGTCCTTTCCTTTTCACGTGTGCTTGGTCTGATGGCAGCGGTCCGCCAGAGAACACCGGCGGACCGGCAAAAGCCATCGTCAAGTGAAAGCTATTTTTTCGGTACCACAAAGCTCTGCCACATGCCCTCCCACTCGCAGGGACGACCTAAGCTGAACTGCATGAGGCGATCCTGCAAGACGGCAACCTTGCTGTCCACGGTCTGCCCGCTGTGGCTTTCAGGATAACCGCCATGACGGCATACGGTATAAGCATCCACATACGCCGGCACGAACTCCTTGAGCTCATCGTTCCACACCGTCTCTACCATTTCACCAGATGCGGTATAATAATGATGCATGGACTGGAAGCTCTTGATCATTTCGGCGTCCATTTTGCCGTAGTTGGTTCTTGCAAGCCACGTAAGCTCGTAGTATCTGGAGGTGCTTTGCGGATTGAAATCGTCGCCACCGAAGGTGGTCATGGGGTAATCGGTTCTTACGTTCTTGTCGTTGTAGCTGTAGTCACACTTATAGTGGTTGGTGCATACGATGAAGCCGGGCTCCTCGCCGTAATCGCCGGGCTTACGGGTGGCATAACGATTGGCTGTCACTTCTACAACCACTGCATTCTCGGGATCCGCGATGACATAGTTGTTATGGCGGGTGCGCAACAGGGTTTTTCTGCCTGTCGCCTTACGGTATTCCTCGGTACCGACGGTAACGAGTTCCACAGCCTCATCGCATGTATCCGCATATGCCATCTGGCGCAGCAGCACGTACTGCCAGGTTACGCCAAACGCGCGCTCAAAAATTTTCTTCTCAGGAACCCATGTGCCGTAAGCGCCGGCGGTGACGGTCACAGCCAGGCCCTTGTCGTTGAGGCCCATGATTTCAAAGAACTTGCCGGGTGCAGTGGTACCCCAGAAGTTGTTGGCTTGGGGATCGCTGGGCATGGCCACGAATGTATAGCGGTACATCTCGTTAAGGAAGTCGCCGTCGTTGGTCTGGCTGATCACGGTTTTGTTGTTCACCGTTGCGCCCTGGTTGCCCAGAGCCACCAGCGCGGAGCAGGCGTCCGCCGCATGGCCCGCAGCGGTCTCCTTGGAAGGATCATAGTGTTCGTCGCCGGGATGGCCGTACATGAGGCAGTTGTCACAGTTGAGCAACAAAACCTTCTCATAGTCCGTCATGGAAGCTGCGTATTTGGATTTGGAAAAGAATTCCTTGGCGCCATCAGCGATACCCTGAACGAACTCCAGCGCCTCGGGGAAGAAAAGCTTGGCCTGTTCTTCATAGCGATGTACATCCTGCAAAACATGCTCCAGGCCGTATACATCTACGTGGCTGTCAGCACGGTGATCAAAGTATAGCTGTATGGGTTGTCCAACGCGCTCGCCATACTGTACGCCCATCTCGTACCAGGTGCCCTTGAGCACGCCCAGATCAACACCGTAAGCGGGGAAATCCGGCCAGCCATCGGTATGCATATACTTCGAAATCGCCGAGCAGCTGCCGCCGGCATAGGTGTTGATAGCAACATCCTTTAGTGCCTTTTCCGCCAGCTCGGTCTCAATACGCATGGACGCAGCGCCGACTTCTTCGGCACTCTTGGCGTTACTCGCAATAGTGAACTCAATATGCATCAACTGATTGGGCACAATATCCGGCAGCCTCCACTTGATGCTGGTATACGTGCCATAATCACGGGGTATGCCCGGGATCACCGTGGGGATCTCCCTGTAGATACCATTGGGGACCTCGCAATAGACTTGTGCGCCACTGATAGCTTCTTCGCCCACGTTCTGGACAGCAACGCGATAACGGATCAGGCCCTTGCCTTCATAGGTTGAAGACATGGAGCACATGACGTTCATCTCGCTTTTTTCCGCCGCAAGTGCTTGGCTGCCAACCCCCAGGAGCATTGCTGCCGTTATCAGCATAACCAACAGCCGTTTCATTCTTTCACCCTCCTCTTAAAATAGCGTATGATCTGGACCGGGAACCTGTATTTCACAGTTCCATGCAGGTTCCGCGGCCCGTTCTGACGAGATTGTCCTTTTCGCAAATCGCTGCGTATGATGCAAAACAGTTTGGACCACCGCGCTTCGCCCGGATTTAGAGAGCGCCGATCTCCTTGAAGTAACGCAGTGCGCCGGGATGATACGGTATCAGGGCATCCTCCTCGGAGGAAAGCATGTCCGTACCAAACTGGGTCAGAATCTGAGCCACTTCATGGATGGCTGCCTTGCCCTCATACATGGACTTGCAAAGCTGGTAGGCAAGCTCCTCGTCCATTTCCTCGCGGCAGATGATGATATCCGGAGGACGGCCAAAGGACTTCACCTCGTAATCCTGGTTCTGATACACGTTCTTTGGGATATTGCGGTCCTCAATCCAGAATTCGTTCTCCCGAAGCTTGTTGATGGCTGCATCATCGATATCGAGAAGCTTAACCTTCCCTGTCATCATAAGCTCGTTGATTGCCGAAGAACCCAGGGTGATGCCCAGAATCGCGCCATCAATGAGGCCGTCCTTCATCATATCGACCGCCTGCGCAAGTTCAATGTATTCAGGGGTAATGTCATCATAGGTCATACCGTAAGCGGCCAGCATATTCCTTGCGTCGCTCTCGCCGCCGCTTCCAATGGAACCGACCGCAATCCGGCGGCCCTTGAAATCGGCGATGGACTCAATGCCTTTGTCGTTCACAGCCAAAATCTGTGTGCAGTCATAGTACAATCCGCCGGTGAGCGCACGGATGTACGTCTGCTTCTCTTTATAAGATTCAAGTGCATTCATTGCGTTGTACGCTTCGGTGGAGCGGCACACGGCCACTTCGATGTCCTGCGTGCGCAGCATATCCACGTTTTGGGGAGAGCCCGCACTGGCGATAGCAACCGCCTTCATGTTGGGGATATCCTTGTTCCACAGCGTGGCCATGGCCATACCGAGGGGATAGAACGTACCGCCGATACCGGCGGTGCCGATCGTCACGAATATCGGTTCGTTGCTGGTCGACGTCTTTCCTTCGTCCTTAACCGGTTCTCCAGTCGGCTCTCCAGCCAGCTTCCCGGCCGTAGGTTGTGCCGCAGGTGTTTCCGCGGCGGGTGTCGGCGCCGTACATGCTGCGACCATGATAATACATGCCAGCATTAGGGCAATGATACTTCTGCGGTTCATTATAGGATCCTCCTTCGTATTTTTATCTGCACATCTGCAAAACGGGCTGCCCCGTTCCGGCAGAAGGTGACCAGATCGAGCGGGTATCAGGCCGCCACCTGATTTTTGTGATTGCGCTTGCGCTTTGTCAGTACGAATGCAAGCAGCACACCCACGAGAACTAATCCGATTAGGTCGGTTTTGATCCCGGGGATCATCAAGCAAATGGCTGCAGCGAAGCTGACCAAGCGCAAGAGGACATTGATTGGTGTTAAGAAATAACCCTCACAGGCCACCGCAAGCAGATATGTTCCCGCAATCCCTGTTACGGCCGCCAAAGCTATCTGCAAAGGCGAATCTGCAATGAGCAACATCGCTGGCGAATAAATGAAAAAGAACGGGACGATA
>JAVBPK010000065.1:0-5060 GCA_031549625.1 Eubacteriales bacterium | reverse complement strand
TGGCGATCGGTATCTACCACCAGGCCGCCCATCGTATGGTGGGTGGAGGGGGCCATGAAACGAACCATGATCTTGTCGATCCGGTAGGTTTCGGGAAGGTACGCGCCCTTGTCGTTCTTATCACAGCTGCCGATTGTGCCGCGATACCCGGATTTGGCGGGAACGGGGATGTCTTTTGTTTTACCGATGATGAAGGCGTCATAATCGGTGATGGTTTTTTCGAGGATGGCCTTATCGATCTTGAGCAATGCTGCCGCTTCGTCCAGCGTGCAGTAGTAGCGGCGGCCTTCCACGTTGTTCACGCTGGTGTTTTCGCCCGCGTTGCCGAGCTCCACATACACGCCGTCTTCCGTGCCGAAGTCGTACGCCGCCTGCGAAAGCACATCGCGCTCCGCCGCTTCGTCTACATAGCGTTTGCCTGCGTTCGGATGGCCGGACGGGCTAATGTAGATGACCGTTTCGCCGGTGCCGCCCGCGAGATTGCCGTTGTCAACCCAGCCAAGGGGCATCAACTGCGTCCAGCCCAGGCCAACGACATCCGCGCCAATCGCTTGTGCCATGACGATGCCTTCGCCCTGCGCAAAATTGCGGTTTGTGGTTTTGATGGCTGTGGTCAGGTCGTCTTTATCCCAGTATTCGTTCGTGTCAACAACCATTTGAATGTTCGCGCCATAGCCGCCGGTCGTCAGGATAACGCCTTTTGTCGCGGTGATCTCCACTTCGGTGCCGTCAAACTGCACGGCCTTTACGCCTGTTACGCGTGAGCCGTCTGTGATGAGCTCTTTCACCGTCGTGCGGTTCATGATCTTGTTTTTGCTATTGGCTTTGAGCAGCGTGTTTTCCGGGACTTTGAAATATGCGCCCCATTTGTTTTCGTACTCTACGCCATCCACCTTACCGCCCAGCATGCGGATGGTACGCTGCCACATGCTGCCGATCAGCGTGCCCTGCGTGTTGTCGAAGGTGGAACCCTGCTCAATGAGCCACGGTTTTACGTTGTTGGCTTCTTCGCACATCTGCTTAACAAGCTCGTATTTGTTGACGATCCACTTGTTCTTTTCGTAGTTCAGGCGCAGCCCGCCATAATACGTTTGGAAGATATGCAGTTCTACGGTGCTGAAGAGGGTCAGGTCTTTTTCCGTGGCGCCCGCCTTCATCTTTTTGTTGGCGTAGTCCATGTATGCGCGGATCTGGTCTTTTAAGGTCAAAAGTGTCGGCAGATATTCGGCATGTACGCCGCGCGCGGGCAGATTATAATCGTCTACGCTCTTGATTGCCGCGGGATCGGCCACCGTTTCGTCGAAGGGGGTTTCTTTCCAGTCGAGGATCATTTGGAGCGTTACCAGGCGGCCAACGTCCATTTTGATCTTTTCTACTTTTTCGCCTGTCACTTCGTAAACGGCTTCTGTTGCGTCGGGGTCTTTGGGATCCCACACGAGCGAGGCCTGCGAAGCTTGGAAGGGGCCACCTGCTACGAGCGTGTTACCGCCCATTTCCACGCCCTTTTCAATGACGAGAACAGTAGCTCCATTTTGGGCGGCGGATGCCGCGGCGGCCATACCGGCGCCACCGGCACCAACAATGACTACATCGTAGGTATCTACGATCTTCGCGCCGGGCGTATAAGCAAATGCTTTTGCGCCTGCGCGCAGCGCGGCGGCCTCACAGCCCGCTTGCGCCGCGGCGTCTTCCACGGCGGCCAGAAGCGCGTTGCTGGAGAATGTCGCACCCGCTACCGTGTCAATGCCGGTGGAGGTAAATTCCTGAATAAGAGGGATCAAAACGGGGAAAGCGACGTTGCCGACGTGGTCGGTTTCCGCGCTCTCGGTGATTTCGATGCCCGTGATAGCGTTTTCGCTGAATGTCACGCCAACAACCACGGGGCCATTGTAGCCTGCCGCTTTGCCCGTGTATGTACCGGCCTTGAAGGCGAGCGTAACCTCTTTGGGGGCTTCGCCGCGAGCCAGCGCAAGCGCTGCGTCATATGCTTCGAATATGGCGTTAGAGGAAGTCGTAGCGCCGGCGACGGCCTCCACTTTGGCGCCTTTTGCGGCAACAAGCGCGTCGGGAAGCTGCTCGACGGCATTGGAACCAACGCCCTGTGTTTCGCTGTCGCCAACGATCTTGACGGCAGTGACTGCGTTCGCGTCTACGGTGACGGTAACTTCGATGGCGCCGCCAAAGCCTTTTGCGGAGGCGGAATAGCTGCCGGGTGTATAAATGCCGGCCGCGGCTACAGGCGCCGCAGGCGCTGCGGTGGGCGCGGGATCAGCGGCTGCCGGCGCGGGCGCAGGCGCGGCGCAACCAGCGAACATGGCAACGGCCATAGCCAGCGTGAGTAAGAGGGCAATCGTTTTTTTCAAGATAAGATCCTCCTTATAGTATGATATAGAATCGCTAACATCATAACATGATTTGGAAGCCGGCTCATTGAAGATTGGTTGAAAAATAACAAGGTATGGCGGCGGTTGTGGATTATCCCGGCAAAAACTGTTATTCTTGTGGTATGCGCAAAGAGAAGAAGCGTGCGGAAGAATATATTCCGGCATACAACAACAAACGGTGGGCGATCTGCCTGGCGGTGGCTTTGCTTTTGCCGTTGGTGACTGTCCTTTTCGCTGTGGCAAATGTCAACTCGCGCGAACTTGTTGCGCGGGGCGGTGTGGCTGATGCCTCTGCTATCCTATACAATCCGGGGCTATATATATTGGCTGGTGATTTATACAGCTGGGAAGGCATGCGCGTGCCCGCAGAACTTGCCGGGAACGAACCGTCGCTCACAAAAGATATCCGCTATAAGGAACCGATGGTGGGGAAAACATACCGCTTTACCATTGTAGGTGGAAAACAGCTGTGGTTTCTTTTACCGCGGCCGCATCAAAGCAGGCTTTGGGTAAATGGCGAAGAGGTTATAGCGCCTGCGGGCGCTATAACAGCGGCGGATTTATTTGAGCTGGATCAATATGGAAATCCACCGCATGAAATCGTGCTGCAGGTGGCGGGCAGCTCGCCCTATTATGGATACCAAGGCTTGCTTTTTGGCATGTATGAGCAGCTTGCGGCTTTACAGGCCATGTGGATGGTGCTGGATGTATTTGCCGTTGGCGTTACGCTGATGCTTGTGGTATTCTGCTTGGTGCTGTATGTGAATAAAAAGAGTGAGACTTATTTGCTTACGCTTGCCCTCTGCGCCATTATCAGTACGCTGCATTTTCTTTTGATACCGCGTCACCCCATGTTTTCTGGTTTTCGGCTTGGCACAGTAACCCTATACCGCCAGTTTGTGGTACTGTTTTATTTTGCCTGCAAACAATTTCTGCGCGGTTTGGTGCCCAAGCCGGTAGATGGGCTGATTTATAGCGTGGTCGTTTGTACATTTTTTGCGTTGACGATATTTCCCCAATTTACGGCGGTCATCCTTCGCGTCATCACCATATTCTACCTTTGCGTGGAACTGGTATTCTTAGGAAGAGGCGTGTTGCATGGCATTCCGGAGGCTTCTGTTTTGTTGGGGGGGTGCAGCCTGATGCTCGGCAACGAGCTGTTTTATGTGCTGCTGGAAGCGCAGGCTGTGCCCCAGGGCGTAGTGGATATCGCGGTTATGCCCGCGCAGTATATGATGGCGCTTTACGTGCTAGCCTTTGCCATCGCGACCTGCATCAAGTTTTCGCGTAAATTCCGTATTGCGGATACGCTCAGCGAAGAATTGGAAACGCGTGTGCAGGAACAAACAAAGGAATTGCGCGAGAAAAATGAATACATACTTGCTATGCAAGCACAAAAGCGGCGTTTTGTAACGGGCATCGTGCATAATCTCCGCAATCCGCTGTTTGCCTTGGGCGGGTATCTTGACTTGATGCGTGAAGAACCGGAAACGGCCGAGAAAGAGCATTATATTCGCTTGATGGATGAAAAATTGATTTATTTGAGTAAATTAACAAAGGATTTGCTTCTGCTTGCGCGGCTGGAAGATGGGCAGGTGGAATTCCGCTTTTCCGCCTTTGAAGTGAGACCGCTTTTAAAGAGCGCCGCTGATGACGCGTGCGCCCGCCATTCCAGCAAACAAGTGCAGATCGATATCCTATGTGACGATACGCTCAGCATAGTTGCCGACCAATATGCCATCCGGCAGGTGTTTGACAACATCATCGATAACGCCGTGCTGCATAGCCATCCGAACGGAAAAATAGAGATAACCGCGGGGCGCAGAGAGGGGCAGACGATGGTTTCTGTGCGCGACTATGGCACGGGCATAGAAGAAGGGATCCTTCAGACGTTGTTTCGCATGGGCAGGCAGGAGGTCGCCAGCAAAAAAGGAATCGGGCTTTCTATTGTTTGGATGTTTTTGCAGGCGCATAATGGTGAAATCGAGGCAAAGAACGAAGAGGGCGGCGGCGCGCGGTTTACGATGTATATTCCAGACGAAATAAAATAGCGACCGCAGAAAGAAAATATTTTTCGGTTCCCTATTGCGTTTTTGAGAACATATGTTATTATTAACATATGTTCTAGTTAACGTAATATTGAAAGGAGAGAGACATATGTCCTTACGTTACGCGGTGCTGGGTTTGCTCAGCCACGAGGCAAAAACAGGGTATGAGCTGAAAAAGATCATGCAAGATTCCCCGTTTTTGTATTGGTCGGCGAGCAATAACCAAATTTACAGTATGCTCATGGAGCTAAAAGAAGACGGGTACGTGCGAAGTGAAACGCTGATTCAAGAACGCGCGCCCTCCAAAAAACGGTATACCATAACGCCAGAGGGCCTTTTGGCGCTAAGAGAATGGGCGCAATCTCCGCCGGAACCGCCCACCTCAAAAAAGGCCTTCCTCGTACAGCTCGCTTGCGCGGATCAACTAAGCAATAAAGAACTTTCCGCGTTGCTTGACGCGTATGAAAGCACTGTGCGGGCGAGCGCGGCGCTGGAGAATAAGGCCATCGAACGAGGCCTGTACGAGCCTGCGCGTTCGCCGCGCGAAAGGGTTATCTGGAAGCATATCTACCGAAGCGGCGTTGCGTCGCTGGAAAGCGAGCTTTTGTGGATACAAGGCCTGAAGCAA
>JAVBPK010000118.1:0-19502 GCA_031549625.1 Eubacteriales bacterium | reverse complement strand
ATGCGAAAACGCTCCGTATCGGGGCAATTCAGTATTTTATCGCGGCATTTATCCACGATGGCGATAAATCTCGCGGGATCGGCAATCTTAATTGGCTTGTTGCCCCTGCATACGAGCGCTTTTAAATTTTTGGAGCCCATCACCGCGCCCGAACCACAGCGGCCAAATCCGCGAGCGCGGTCGTGTATGATGCACGCGCCGCGAACCAGGTTTTCGCCCGCCGGGCCAATCGATATGATGTGCTGCTTTGCATGATCGAGCTCGGCGCGTATCGCGTCCAGCGTTTCGCCGGTGGTCAGCCCCCAAAGATGGCCAGCGTCGCGGATTTCGACCTTTTCATCCGTCACGTACAGGTAGCAGGGCCTGTGCGCCCGCCCTTCCACAACGATAGCGTCGTACCCGGCCTGTTTCATATCCCGCGCGACATAGCTGTCGCTGGAACCTGTCGCCCACCCGCCCGTCATCGGGCCGATCGTGCTTACGTTCATTTTGCACGCGCCTGGCGCCAGCGTGCCTATCAGCACACCCGCAGAAAAAATCAGCTTATTCGCCGGATCAAACGGCGTTACCCAGCTGCGCACCTCATCATACAATGTCTTGGCGGCATACCCGCTGGAGCTCAAATATTCTTTAAACGTGGCCGTATTGTCTATGACGCTCGTTTCGCCGCTCGTTAAGTTTACCCGCAGCGTTTTGCCCATAATGCCGAAGCTCTGTGTCATTTGCGCACCCCGATTCCCGCTTGCTGAAAAGCGGATTTGATGATTTCCTGCAGTTTTTCTTTCTTGTGGCAATAGCGCATGCAAAAAGGCTCGTCCTCATTTGGGCACCCATCGCAGGGATGCCTGTTTTCGGACTCGCCCATGTGTAGCCGGACAAAATATCCCGGCTGATCTTTCGTTTCCAGTATTTCGATGCTAGAGACCGACGGCTCAAAATCGCCGGTGTGCCTGTATGAACAGGCCATTTCACATGATGTGCATCCACCGCATTCCCGCATTTGAAAGTCCATTTTATCCTCCAAAGGCGGTTGCTTGCCCGCACCGCCTAACGTGTTCCAAAAAAGTCGGATGCCGCTATTTTCATTTCCTCCACTCGCCTGCCGAGCGAATCCCTGAACAGCTTTTCGATGTCTTCCGCTTTGCGCTGCACCAAAAGGTCGATGTAGTTTTGGTGCTCCTTAAGCATTTTCTGCCCGCTGGCCTTGTCGTTTGCGTATTTCCGCCCATATATCAGCTTGAAAAACGCGAGCTGATCCCATAAAGTGCCGATCATGTTGATTAAATGCCGCATATTGCAAGCCTGATAGATCGCAAAATGAAATTCGCGGTTCAGCACGAAAATCTGCTTCGCGCTCGGGTGCTCCAGCTCCATTTCTTCGGCCAGCTTTTCGTGTATCCATTCTATGGCTGCGATATCTTCATCGGTGATGCTCATGCAGGCATAATGCGCCGCAACAGGTTCCAATGCCTGGCGCATGATGTAAATCTGCGCCACATCGGATACTTGCAAATCCGCCACCCGCGCGCCGACATACGGCGTGGATACCACGATACCGGACTTTTCCATGTTGCGCAGCGCTTCGCGTACGGGCATACGGCTTATGCCAAGCCTATTGGCGAGGTCTTCCGCGTTCAGCTTTTCTCCCATTACAATCGTGCCGTCCATAATCCAGTCCATCAGCTGATCTTTTACCAAATCCGGCATGCACTTGTAATTCAATTTTTCGGATTTATCCAGCCCATCTTTTCTTGCCCTGACCTCGCTCATATCTGCCATCCTCTGCTTCTTGTTAGTAGAAGTAACCGTAAAATTATACCACTATACAAGAATGTATACAATATCCTCGCCCCGCCGCCACCGCGCCGTGCCTTTTCCCTAAGCCGCCTCCACCTCTTTTGCAGGCTTATCCACCGCGTTCAGCTGCTTTTGGCGCGTATACGCGTCAAACATGACCATAGCCAATATGACAAAGCCAACCACGGCAGGCTGCGCGAATGAATTGATATCAAGTAAATTCATGATGTTGATGATGATGGTTAGCAGCAGCGCGCCTATCACCGTGCCGGATATGCCGCCTTCGCCGCCCAGCAGCGACGTGCCCCCAACCACAACAGCCGCTACCGTCTGCAAGCCGTATGAATCGCCCATGGTAGCGTCCGCAGCGTTTAGCCTGGCCGTCATAAGCAGCCCCGCGATACCGGCCGTAACACCCGACATGATAAACGCGAGGTATGTCGTCCTGCGCACCGGCACCGCTGAAAAAAGCGCCGCCTCCGCGTTGGAGCCTATGGCGTATACATCCTTGCCAAACGTCGTCTTTTGCAGCAATGTATACACGACCGCCACAATAATCAGCGCGATGATGATGATAACGGGTATCGGCCCTATGCGCCCGGTGCCAAACCAGGTAAACGCTTCCGGCAGGCCAAATATTACCGCGCCGTTCATAACGATGATGGAAAGCCCGCTCGCCACCCAGCCTGTGCCAAATGTGGCTATGAACGAGGGCAGTTTGATCGTGCCTGTCAGGAAGCCATTAAACGAGCCGATTACGGCGCCGCACGCCATGGCGATGAGGAATGTCACAGGCGCGGGCACACCCATTTTTAGCGCTTGCCCGCATATGCAGCCTATCAGTCCTGCCGAAGCGCCCACCGAAAGATCCATGGAACCTGTCAATATAACCGCCGTCAAGCCGGAACTCAACACCAGCAGCGTGCTCGCCTGACGCAGCAAGGTGATCGCGTTGCCGATGGTGCGAAATTCCTTGATGCACACCGCGGCAACACATACGAGCGCCAGCAGCCCAACCGCGCTGTAAAAAGGCCTGTAGCGTTTCAGTTTGTCGAAATACTCTTTCATAGCCGCCTCCTACCGCTTAAACCGGCGGATCGTATTGTCGATAACAATAGCCGCGAGAATGATGATGCCTATAATCGCGTTCTGATAGATGGAGCGTATGCTTATTACGTTTAAGCCATTTTTGAGTATAGCGATCAGCAGCACGCCAAATATCGTTCCAACAAGGCCTCCCTTGCCCTCCCGCATCGACGAGCCGCCTAACAGCACCGCCGCCACGGCCTCAAATTCCCAGCCCTGGCCAACGACCGGCTGGCCCGATTCCAGGCGGCAAGTAATCAGCAAACCGCTAACCGCCGTCAACATGCCGGCGAACGCATAGATTTTCATGGATGTTTTCACGACGTTTACGCCCGCAAGCACAAGGGCTTCGGAATTGCCCCCCATGGCGAATATGTTCGCGCCCAGCTTTGTTTTGTATAGCATAAGCCAGGTAATGCAGAACATGAGCGCACAAATCCAAACGTTAAGCGGGAGCCCGATAAGCGCGGTTTCCGTAACTTTTTGAAATATGGGGTCGTAATGGTATATCGAAGAACCCTTTGTCAGCAACAGCGACGCGCTGTACAGTATGTTCTGCATGCCCAGCGTGGCGATGAACGGCGGTATTCTCCACTTGCCTACCACCCAGCCATTGATGGCGCCCGCCGTCATAGATATGAGCATGGACAGTATGGCCGCAAAATAAAATGGTATGCCCTTTTCCATAAACAGCACCCAAGTCACCGTTACCAGGCTGACCTGCATGCCCAGTGAAAGATCCGTGCCCTGTGTCAGCACGATTAATGTCTGCGCGTAAGCCACCAACATAAGCGGCACGCACTGCACCAATATATTGCGTAAATTGCTGAACTGAAAATAGCTTGGCGAGCCCAAACTGAACGCCACCATCATCACGAGAATGATCCAAACGACAGGCGGAATGTTTTTGAAAACGCCCAAAGCTTTGTTCTTTTTTATTGCCGCGGTTTCCATGCCCACTAACCCTCGATTCCCAGCATTCGTTCGCCTATCGTGTCGGCGGAAAAATCGTTGCGGTGGAATTCGCTCACGATGCTGCCTTCACGCATAACGTATATCCGGTCGCTCATGCCGATTACTTCCGGCAGTTCCGACGAAATCATGAGTATGGACTTTCCGTCCAGCGCCAGTTTATCCATGAGCGCATAAATTTCCATCTTAGCGCCGACGTCAATACCGCGCGTAGGTTCGTCAAATATGAAAATATCCGCGTCTGCGCTGAGCCATTTTGCCAACACGACTTTTTGCTGATTGCCGCCCGACAGGTATTTGCATTGCCGCTGCAAATCCGGTGTGGCGATGCGCAGCTTTTCTTTATACGTACCCGCTACTCTCAGCATCCTCTTTTCGGAAACAAAGAAATGGGGAAAGTATTTCTTGAAGCTGGCGGCAAGTATATTTGCGGCCACGGAATCGTTTAACGCAAGCCCCTGCCGTTTGCGGTCCTCGCATACCAGCCCCAGCTTGTTCTTTACTGCAAGCGCGGGGCTCGGCTTAAAATCGCGCCCATTTATCTGCACCGTTCCGCTTGCTATTTTGTCTATGCCGTATATCAGGCGGGCCAATTCCGTCCTGCCCGCGCCTACCAGGCCCGCTATGCCGACTACTTCGCCCTTGCGGAGCACGATATCCGCGTTCTTTACGCGCCCGCCGCGGTCGCAAAGCGCCGAAGTCCGCAATACCTCGCCGGTGTAGTTGTTTTCGGAGCGCTGATAGACCTGCGAGACATCCCGGCCAACCATCATATTGACCAGCTGCTTGTTTGTGACGTCCTCGATGTTGACCGTGCCGATCTTGCAGCCATCGCGCAGCACCGTTATGCGGTCGCCGATACGCTGAAACTCCTGCATTCTGTGTGAAACATATATGATCCCGATGCCCGCCCTTTTAAGGTTGTGGATTTTTTCAAAAAGTGATTCAACTTCCCGCTCAGACAGCGTGGCCGTCGGTTCGTCAAATACTATTACTTTCGGATTGAAGGATAATGCTTTGGCGATCTCCACCATTTGCTGCTGCGCCACGCTCAGCGCCTTTACATACGACCTAACGTCTATGTACTCGCAATTGAGCGACGCCAAAAGCTCCTTTGCCTTGACCTCCATTTGTTTATGGTCGATCAGGCCGGATTTATTTTTCGGTTCACGATTCAAAAAGATATTTTGCGCAACATTTAGATAAGGTACGAGTGTGAATTCCTGATACACTGCCGCAATGCCCTTTTGCAGGCCGTCTTTCGCGGTTTTGAAAGAAACTCTTTCGCCCTCAAACTCGATTTCGCCTTCATCGGGCACATACGCGCCCAAAAGCACTTTCGAAAGCGTGCTTTTGCCCGCGCCATTCTCTCCAACGAGAATATGTACCTCGCCTTTTTTTAAATCAAAATCGATATTCTTGAGTGCCTGAACGCCGGTAAATCGTTTGGATATCCCTCTGGCGCTTATGATTGTCATGTTCCTACCTCTTTTATACGATGCGTTTATGCCGGCAAATACATGCGAGGATGGAAAAGAGGAATATGCGCGCTTCGCCCAAAGGCAAATCAGGCGAAGCGCGCATTGTTTCAGTTTACTTCCACCAAGCTACATTTGCCATGTAGTCGTCGATGTTTTCAGCCGTGATGATGGGATCATTCAGGGCGGACGGGAACGGTACAAAGTACTTGGGAGGCATGCTGCCATCGTTGAGGTATTTCACGATGTACGCAGCGGCGAGGTACGTGGAGCCAAACGGATCGACATTGTATGTTGCGAAGATCTCGCCTGACTTGATGGCCGCGCTGCCGTCCTGGTTACCGTCGAAGCTGCCGACTACTACCTTGCCCGCAAGGCCAGCGGCCTTCAGAGCCTGCACCGCACCGAGTGCGCTTTCGTCGTTGCAAGCGATAATTGCGGAAACGTCGCTGTATTTTTGCAGCAGGTTTTCTGTTACCTGCAGGCCTTCGGTCCGCTTGAAGTTTGTCGTCTGGGACGCAACGATTTCGATGTCGGGGTATTTGTCAATCACAGACTTGATGCCTGCCAGCCGCTCTTGCGCGTTCTGGGCGCCCGGAGGTCCCTCCAATATGATCAGCTTGCCTTTTTTGCCGATTTTTTCGGCTACCATTTCAGCAATGATCTCGCCGGTGGCAACGTAGTCGACGCCCGTGCGCATGAATGTCTGCTCTTCGGCCGGTGTGCCTATAACCGCCACCGGAATGCCTTTTTCGTTGCACTTGCGGATAACGGGCATGATGCCTTTGGAATCGATCGGATGCAGGATGATACCCTGTATGCCCTGTTGGATGGCATCTTCAATGATCTTTACCTGGTCTTCCAGGCTGTCCTGCCTTGCGGGAGAAAGCGATACGCACTCATACCCCATATCCAGGCCGCCTTTTTCCGCGCCGGCGATGGATTTAAGCAAGAATGGGTTTGTCGTGTTTTTCACGACGATAGCGATTTTGTAAGGCGAAGCTGCCTTCACATCCGTCGTTACCTGCGCGCCAATGCCCTTAATTGGCAACTGGTCGATAGCGACAGGTGTGGAATCTGCTTCACTGGCTTTCTCGCTTGAGAAAATTGCCGGAGCGGCCGGGGCGGCTGGCGCTGCCGAAGCTGCGGGGGCAGCGGGGGCTGCGGAGGCGGGAGTTGCGGTGGGGGCAGCAGGTGCCGAGCAGGCAACAGCTGTCAGGATCAACGCGAGTGCCAATGCCATGGCCAAGAACTTTGCGCTCTTCATACTTGTGTCCTCCATTTTAATATTCTTATCCCGCGTTGGCAAAGCCAGAGCATGTTTCCATTATAGCTTAATGCCACCGTCAGGGTGAGATGCAACTATGCGGTTTTATAATCCTGTTTTTCCCAGAACGGTTTTCAAATAAGCGATCATCGCCGTCTCTTCAACAAGTTCGGCGTTGTGCTCCGCGTTGATGATGTTGTTGCCCACGGCCACAATACCGTGATCAACCAGTATAAATGCAGGAAGATTTGGGTTGCCCTGAAACAACGCTTCTATGCGCGGAAAATCCTTCGCGCCCACAACCGGCTCTTTTACATCCAGTATTTCTATGGGGCAAGCAAATTTGAGGGCGGTATGCAGCGTTACGTTTTCCAGCGGCTTTTTTGTCATTGCCCAGCTGATGGACCAGGGTGCATGGCAATGCATGACGCCATTCACGGCCGGCGCGACCTTGTAGATAAAGCCGTGCAGCAGTGCCTCACGCGTAGGCTTTCCTTCGCCGCTGACCACATTGCCGTCAAAATCGGTTATCAGCATATTGTCCGGCGTAACATCCATAAACGAGCCGCCGCTCGCCTTTACGAGCATGCAATCCGTACCGGGTATGCGGGCGCTGAAATTGCCACCGCTGCCTGTTTGGATACCGCGTGTATATGCCCGCGCGGCGGCGAGAATAACCTCTTCTTTAAGCTTTAAAAGCGTTGATTCATTTAGCCTGTCTGCTTCTACCATAGCTACCTCCGGCATGCAGCCGTTTGTTTTAAACAGTTCGAGCCTTCCTTCGGCACAGGGGCAAAAGCCCCTGCTCCGTTTCGTTTGCCTGATCGCTGCTCTTTGGGGGCTTCAGCGCCCCCTTCCGCGCTCTTATAAACCCAGCACCGGCGTTTCTTTGATACGATCTTCCAACTGTTTGTCGTGGCAGAGCAGCAGCAGTTTGGGATCGGCCACTCTCGCTTTTTGGTATTCGATGCTCCTCCAGGATTCGACGATGTTGTAGAACCGGCCCGGAGGCGTGATGTTGTAGTGCAGTTCCGGAAGTTCGTTCAGGTTGCCCAGCACGAAAATGGAATCCCCGGCACAGATATAGCTACCGTCTTTTGTGTCCACCTCGACGGACATATGCCCCGGCGAATGACCAAACGATTCAAATACGCGCACGCCGGGCATGATTTCCGTTTCGCCCTTGACTGTGGTAAACTTCATGTTTTCAAACGGCCTCGTGATTCCCAGCGAAGGATGCTCGTAGGATTTGTAATACAGCGGGATGGGATCGAGCGCAAACGCGACCTCACGCTCATGGGCGATGATTGTGGCGTTCGTAAACTTCTCCATGTAGAACATGTGATCCCAATGCAAGTGTGTATATACAATGATATCGATATCTTCTGGTTTATAGCCGATTTTGGCCAGCTGCTCGTGTATCGCCATGCCCGGCTCCTGCCAGGAGCCCTTATGGTGATAGTTGTTTGCGCGCTCTGTCCACGCCATGCCGGTATCTACCAGCAGCAGCTTTTCGCCGCCTTCCACGAGAAAAGTGAAAACAGGCAGCGCCACCGCTTCCGTGGGAATATCCTTTAAATACGGCGCGCAGGAAAAGTGATAATGGTACTGCAATGGCTTTGTGGGTACGTAGCCGGTGTTGATTGGTCTGATGGTTAAGTTAGCCATAAGTTCGCTCCAATACTAGATTTTATATGAGTTTATTTAAAACAACCTGATGAATAAGAGAAAAAGCGGAATAGCATATATTGTATAATTGATATTGTATATTGTATCCAATATCATTATTATAGCTCTCTTTTCCCTCTTGTCAACATCTATTTCGCGCAAAAATATTTTCCCGTCACCGCCCGTGTCATGGCAACTCCGCGACGTGTCAACGGCCTATACGGGTTTCCCCGTACAGGCCGCTTTTTTATATCGGCGTTTTTTCCAGGTAAGCGCGGTGGCTTAGCGAAAATTTGCCTCAATGCTTCCGTTTTCGCAGTTTATGTGCAGCGCCGTGCTTCCACCACGAAGCGCATAGTGATTGCCGGCTTTTGCGCCGTTTACACGCACGCTGCCAAATTCCGTATTCATTTCGCCGCTAAACGCGCTTACCGGCGCCGCCGCTTCGAATTTCACTTCCCCAAATTCGTTTTTCACTTCGATGCTGTCTGTTATATCCCCCGCTATGTGTATATCTCCGTTCTCGCAAGCGACATACAGGCTTTGCCCGTTTATATCCACGCCCACAGATCCAAACTGGCTCTCGATTTGCGTCGCCCCGATAGTGGCCGCGGATATTTGCAAGGTTCCGTTTTCCATAGTGACAGACATCTCCGCGGCGCTGATATCCCGAAACGTCGCCGACCCAAATTCAGTTTCACACGCAAGCACGCCCGTCGCGTGGACGGCTTCAAATGTTTGCGATCCGCTCTCGGAATACGCCTCTATATCCGAAGCGTTAATGTCACGGAGCTCTATCTTTCCAAATTCCCCTGTAACTTTGAGCGCCCGACAGTCTATATCCGTAACACTAACCAAGCCGCTCTCGTTCGTGATGTTGATGTTTTTCAGTATTACCCCTGCCGGAACCGTCACCCGCACATAGTATTCGTTTGGATTTACGCCGAACCACCCGATGTTTATTCTGTTCATACTCATCGGCTCCTCGCCGCCAATTCGAACAACCAGCCTGCCGTCTTTGCATTCCAGCTGCGGCGCCCGGCCAGCATACCGGATATTAACGCCATACGTTTCGCCCTGCTCCACAACAATGCTGGAAAAATCGGCATCCACCAAAATGTCCTGGAACGCCTGCATATCCTTTTGTTCTATTATTTTGGGCACGGTATCGACCGGCTCCAGCCTGAGTTTATTTAAGTAGAAGCTATACGAACCGCCCAGCGCATATCCTGCCGCCGCCAGCGCCACGCCTATTCCTATACATGCCGCGATTATCAGCCATAGTTTTTTCATTTTGCCGTCCTCCGAAGCAGAAATTTACCCGACAGTTTTGCGATGCCCCTGACGCATACTTTTGCCAGTAAGTAGCTTGCCAGCAGAATAGCCCCACCAAACCCCAACAACAGCAGGCCTCCCCCCAGCGCCACCAGCATGGACGGCATGCTGTACAGCAGCGAAAAGCTCAATACAGCTACCCCCAGCCCAGACACTGCGAGCGCTATACCCGTCACAAAAAAAGCGAACATCATGCAAAGCAACGCGATTACCAGCGCGATGATTACGCAGGCGAAAGCCAGCGCAATAGGCAACGCGATGGGCGACGCAAAAATCGCCAGCAATACTGTCCAGATGACGCCCAGGCCTTTGCTTTTCTTTGCGGTTGAGTCGTTGATGGCGTAATTCGCGATCAGCTGGGAAGCTATGTTTGCCGGTGAGCCCAGCTCCGCAATCGTCTTTTGCTCGTTTTCTTCGCCGGATTCTTCGAAGTATTCGCGGTAATACTCCATCGCCTTTTCCCGCTCTTCCTTGGGCAGTTTAAATAATTTTCTATTTAATTGGTCCAAAAATTCACGTTTTGTCATTGCTGTCACCTCCGAATATCTCGTCCAGCCTTTGTTTATATACAGTCCATTCGCCGATGTATTCCTCCAGCTTTTGCCGGCCGTTTGGCGTGATTTTGTAGTAACGGCGGTTGCGGCCCTGATACGGCTGGTCATACGTATCCAGAAAAGCATCTTTTTGCAGCCTTCTTAGCACGGGATACAGTGCGGATTCTGAAACCTCGATGACAGCTTTTAAGTTTTGCGTAAGCAAATAGCCATATACGTCCTGTTTGGACAGCACAGACAGCACGCAAGCATCCAGCATTGCGGCGCTAATTTGAAAAACCATACCATTCCTCCTCTCATAATATCTTTCATATCATATTATACGACGTATAATATCTATTTGTAAATAGTATTCGGCAAATATTTTTTCGGTGCCGTTTTTTGCTCCCATAATGGCCCTCGGCCAAATTTCAGCGCGTGAACACGGCATGCCTAAGGCATTTTGCCGTGTTTCTCCGCGTTTTTCTTAAAATCCCTTCATTTCCCTCAATTAAAGATAGAATTCCAAAATAGGAGGGTATATATAGTTAGAGCGGAATATGATTATCTATTTCCCGCTTGTAAAAATGCTCGGAGGATCCCCCTCGTGATAGACCAGATGCTTGGCCTAACCATGCTTGCCTTTGCCTTGGCAAGCATCCCATTCATCTTCAAAACCGCTTTCGCCAAGCGGGAAGACAGCATCTACACTTATTTCACGCTGCTGTGCATCAGCAACGTGTGCTGGGCCATCACGCAGACCCTTTTCTATTTGATTCCAAACGAGCGCATAGCCATCTTTTTTTGGAATAGCCGTCTCGTCTTCGTATTTACCACCTGCCTGTTCGTTTGCCTGTTCATCACGAGCACCATCCAGCGTACCATATCGCGCCGCTCTCAGCTTTTTTCGCTGTTTGTTTTTCCGGCGCTGACGCTGATATTCACATTCTCCGATTATTTTTTCGGCACGCTGTTCATCAACACCAGCATATCCATCACACATGCGGACGGCGCCCGAGCCCTGGACGCCCAGTATGCCGTGTGGTTTGTTCTGCATTCGGTATTTTGCTATTTGCTCGTCATCGTATCGGCTTACACCATCATCACCAATTATAAAAAGATGCCTGTCCGCTATAAAAAGCCGATCATCATACTGTTTGCCAGCGCCACAATCGCCCCCATCGGCTCCGCTCTGGCCATCGCGAAAGCGTTGCCCTACAATCTCGACGTAGCCCCCTATATCAGCATTGTCGGGCAAATTTTATGTTATTTTGCGCTCATGGGCCCGCATTCGGTTGATACGCTTGTCTCTTCCCGCGATATCATATTTGAAAACGCGGATCACGCCATGTTTATCGTCAACAGCAAAGACCAGGTCATCGATTTCAACCGCGCCGCCGAAGAAGCCGCCAAACTGCTCCGCCTCAATTTGTCAAAACAAACGCCCTTCAACGCATGGCGTGACGCGTGGCTCGACCATTCCAAAGGCGAAATCATCGATGCTGAACAGCAAATCATCACCATCCATGAAGAAACGGGCGACTCGCACTTCCAAATTATCCGCAGCGCCTTATTCAGCAGCAAAAAGCAAATCGGCACTTACATCGAAATAAAAAATGTAACGCCTATGATGACCATGATTCACATGCTGCAGGATTCCGCGTATTTCGATGCCCTCACCGGCCTGCGCAACCGCAACTACATGATTCAGGAGACCGAAGCCTGGAGCCGCGCCGAACATTTGCCTCTCGGCGTTATGATGGCCGACCTGAACAACCTGAAAACCGTTAACGACCGCGACGGACATAAAGAAGGCGATCTGCTGCTGCAAACCGCCGCTAAAGTGTTTGACGCCAACAAACCGTTTGGCGCCGTCGTCGCGCGCATGGGCGGCGACGAATTTATGGTGCTTGTGCCCAATACCACCGAGGAAAGCATGCAAGCTTATTTGCAAACGATAGAAGAAAAATGCAAGCTGGAATCTCAAAACAATAAAAACAAATTATCCATTGCCGCCGCCTACGCCCTGCGAGCAGATCCAAGCTCGCCGCTGCAAGACGCCATGCACGCTGCGGACGTCGCTATGTACGCCAATAAAAACAACCGCCGCCGAGGCTGATCGCGAGTCAAACGGAATCCCCCCTCCGCATTGCCCGCAAAAAACGCCTGCCTTTCACCTGCCGCGCGCTCTTACGGCGTGACGGTATATATAGGATGCGTTCCATTCTTTTGCTGTAGCAACCCACCATCCATGTTCATATACTAATGGTATAACGATTGTCCATATACTTAAATTTCCCACAGAGGTATCTCGAACATGGCAAACATCCCTTCTTGCACAAATGCTTCCCCGTCCCGCATGTGTTGTTCTTCCAGCAGTCGCTGCCCATCCCCGTGTTTCGGAGGCATAACCGGCCCGACCGGGGCTACCGGGCCCGCCGGCGCGCCCGGGCCTGCCGGACTCCCCGGCCCAACAGGCGCCACCGGGGCGATTGGCCCGACAGGCGGTACCGGGGCTACTGGAACTACAGGCGCTACCGGCCCTACCGGCCCCGGCCTGGCCTCTAATAATTTGGTATACGTCACGCTCAATGGCGGAGACGCGCTTTCCATCATAGACGGAGAAACCGCGACAGTGACCGCCACCGTTCCCGTTGGCAATTCGCCGCGCGGCGTCATATATCACCCTATCATGGAAAAAATTTTCATCGTCAATTCCGGCGATTCCAACGTAACCATTCTCGACGCCAGCACCAACGCCGTTATCGCCACAGTAGGCGTAGGGATTCTGCCATTTTTAGGCGCTGTCAATGTTTCCACCAACCTCGTTTATGTATCCAGCGTGATCCTAGACAACGTATCCGTGATAGACGGGTACACAAACGCCGTAATCAGAACCGTTGGCGTCGGCTCCATTCCCGGCGGCATAGGCGCCGATCCTGTGTTGAATCAGATTTATGTAACAAACGGTTCCCCCTCCAACAGCGTTTCCATCATAAACGGCATTACCAATACGGTCATCACAGCGCTGCCCATTGGCGCCGATCCCGGCTTTGTTGCCGTGAATCCAAACACCAGCCTCGTATATATCCCCAACTTCCAAAGCAACAGCGTTTCCGTATTAAACGGCAAGACCAATACCATACTCACGACGATTACGGCCGGTATAGGCACTAATCCGCTGGGCGCTGCGGTCAATTTAAACACCAACATAATTTATGTTTCAAACTTTTCCAGCAACAGCGTTTCCGTCATTCGCGGCAGCGACAATACCGTGCTCACAACCATCCCCGTGGGCGCAAATCCGCGCGGCATGGCTGTCAACCCGCTGACAAACCTTGTGTATGTAGCAAACTACGGCAGTAACAGCCTCTCCGTCATAAACGGCCTGACAAATACCGTCGCCGCCACCATCCCTCTGGGCAGTTTTCCATACGACGTCGCTGTCAATCCCTAAGTAATCATTGCTTACCTAATCTGGCGTGTCTTTCCTCGCGTAAGTGTAACAGGCCGCGGAAACCTTCCGCGGCTCTTCGTTTTACACCATTCAAACGGAACCCCGCCACACTATAGCCGTCCATCGGCTTCATGTGATATACTTTATTCATCATTCAGCGATGGGATGTTGTTGCATTGCAGACCAATACAGGCATTCATATCGGTAAAAACAGCCGCGATATCGAAGAATACGGCACGTCAGCTTTTCCCGCCGCCGCTTATGAGGTGTGCCTGCGCAAAACGCCTCTTGGCTTTTATGACGCGCATTGGCACAATCGCCTGCACATCATGCGCGCCTTACCTGGCTCCAGCATTCGGGTAACCACCGATACGAAGCACTATGACCTGCATGATGCGGACGCCATATTCCTCAACAACGGCACGCTTCATTCCGTCTATCCCGTGCAAAGCCGTGAAAGTATTTTCCAAATCATATTATTCGACCGGAGGCTTATATCCTCTTTTTCAGGCAGCGGCATTGAACGAGATCTTGTGCTCCCCATGTCTTCTTTCAATGAAATACTATTACGTGCCGATAACGTGGCGCATGCCGATATGCTGACGCACATTCAAAAAGGATTTTCGGCCTTTTTCTCCCCTGCGCCCACGCATGAAATGGCCTTTTGCGTAGAAATGATGACGCTGTGGCGGATTTTGGTCGATGGCAACTTTTTCGAACCTTCTTTCGCGGCTCCCCTCGGCAGCGACCGAGCAAAGGCTATGTTGTCTTTTATCAGCAACCGCTACAACAGCGACTTAACGCTGGATGAAATCACAGGTGCCGCCAATATCTGCCGCAGCCAAGGCTCCAAATATTTTAAAGACTATGTGGGCAAAACCATATTCGAATATTTGCTGCATTACCGCATCGAAAAGAGTATCGACCTCCTAATGAAAACCGACCATACCATCAGCCATATCGCTTATGAAACTGGCTTTTGCAGCGCCAGCCATTATATTGAGCGCTTTAAGCAGGTCATCGGCTGTTCTCCGGGCGATTACCGTAACCGAGCATAATCATCCGGCGGGCGCCTCTTCATTTTGTTCATTCTTTTCCTCTGTTGAACGGTATGTTAACCGCGCAAATAGCATGGTTCCAAATATAGGAATCAGCATATTGGGAATAAAAGGATCGATGGGAAACCAATCATATCCGCCCGCATTATAAATCAAAAGCGATCCACAGCTCAGCAGCATAGCTACCACGCCGGATTTTATGTCATCGACCGCAAATTGCATAAGCAACGCCCCAAACATAGCCGGCAGCAAGAATGCGAGGCTTTCCCGAATTTTATCCGGCAAAGAACCCAATATCCGGCTGCCAAGAAACACGCCAATAATCAGCAGCACGATGTTGACGATTACCGATGCGCTCATTCCTATGCTGGAAATAATGGACGCTTCCTTTGTGCCGATCTTGGTATTCGTCGCTTTCAAGGCAGCCGTTGCACAGGGGATACGCAGATTGCCTATATTGCCGGACAAAAACGCGAGATATGTGCCCGGAACTCCCAGCACCGGAAAAAAAGAGACCGGTTCGATCACCGCCCAAATGCCGTTGATGGAAAGGTGCGCGACCACCGCAACAAACAATGCCGTCCTGTCCGGCACGATTTTAAAACCCCATGTGACAATGGCGGGCGGAATGAGCACCATGATAACGGCGAGAAAATAGGTCCATTTTCCCATCCGCACGATTTTGGGCAGATATATAAGGTCATAATGATCGTTATTATTCGGCATGCCGTTTCCTCCTTACGCAAGCGCCGCGGCGATAACTCCTATCACCATGGCGACCGTCAAACTCCACTCATTCATCCACCCTTTTTTCTTCTTCTTGTAAAGCAGCGTCATTAAAAACATAACCGCTGCGCCCGCTAACATTGCTACGGTGCTTTTGCTGAATTTCACAACATAGCCAGCGTTTAAATAGCCATACGCGCCCAACATCGCGCCCATTGCAGCGGCGGAAAACCTGGCGGCGGATTTTCCCGTTAATTTTTTTGTGAATTTACCCATTTTATCCGTGGCAAAGCCTACAAACGCCAGGCATAGCACGCAACCAAGCGCCATGCACCACAATGTAATGGAGAATACCTGTGCGGGCAGCACAGTGTCTGTCAACGCCACGCCGCTCGCTTCCGCTGCAAGCTGGGCGGCAAGCAATTCATAAGATACGCTGCCAAGATACGAAAGGCGCATTAGCGCCGTTGGCGCCCCCACTACAATCAAAAGCGATACCATGCCCAGCACGATCACCATGCTGGGGCCAAACGAAGAGATCAAGCCAGTGCGAAATGCGCTTTTCATCGTCTCTTTTGTGATACCCATTTCCTGACCCGCCTTGAGGGAACGCCGCAAAATATAATAAGCCTGAAACAGTACCAAGCTTATCGCTACGACCGTGACTGCCCACAGTATGGGACTATTGGCAACATTCGCATACCCTTGCATAAATTCTCCCCCCATTTTTTCATTGCGCCGCTTATCCCCCTACCCAAAGCCGCTGTTACTCCGCCCCCAAATATTTTGCCGCTTCGGCAGCCAGCAACCCCGCGCCAACTATAAGCGCCTTTTCGTCGATATCAAACTTCGGATGATGGCAGTAGTTCTGAATAGTATCTGTCGAAACGCCCAAAATAAAATAACTGCACGGAGCCAGGGCGCAGTAATACGCGAAATCCTCGCCCCCCATTTCGGCCTGCTCCTGCCGTATAACGTTCTCGCGGCCGATTAGCTCTACCGCCGCTTCTTCCGTATATTTTGTGAGTTCCGGATCGTTAAAAAGCACGGGCGTTGTAATTTCGTGGTCGAGTTTATACCTGCAATCATTTATATCGCATATATTGTGTATGATTTTGTCCAGCTGTGCCATGTTGTCAAGCAACAGTCTCTGCTCCAACGCTCGCGTTGTGCCCGCCAGATGCGTTGTCTCTGGAATGACATTGCATGTGTTACCCCCCGATACCGTGCAAAAAGATACGACAGCCGACGACATCGGCCCCGTGCCGCGGCTCACAATCGTCTGCGCCGCATTAATGATTTGGGCCGCCGTAACAATTGGGTCTTTCGCTATATGTGGATAAGCGCCATGCCCGCCTTTGCCCTGTATTTCCAACCGAAAAGATGAAGAGCCCGCATACAATGCGCCATACCGCACACCGACCTGTCCCGAACGATACGCCGTATCCACATGTAGGCCGAATATCGCGTCACAATCGTCCAATATGCCGGACGCCACCACATCGGGCGCCCCGGGCCTAGGATCGGATTCCTCGGACGGCTGGAAAAGCAGCTTAATTACGCCCGCGTACTCACCACCATGCTCCGCTATGTAGTGCGCCACGCCGAGCAGCATGGATGTGTGCGCGTCATGCCCGCAAGTATGGGCGGCCCCCCTGACCGTCGACCGGTAGGGGGCGTCCAGCTCATCATCCATTTTTAAAGCGTCCATATCGGCGCGTATGGCAATCGTTTTTCCGGGCTTATCCGAACGGAATATGCCCACCACACCTGTCTGCGCAATGCCGGTTACCACCTCAAAGCAGCCATGCGCCCGCAATATTTTTTCCACAATACCGGATGTCCGCGTGAGATCAAACCCTGTCTCCGGATGCATATGCAGATCCCGGCGAATGTTTATCATTTCCTGTTCATAGGGCCGCATTTTTTCCAAGGTAACCATATTTGTTTCCTTTCTGTCAGCCTTCCGCTGTGGCGGACGCGTCCGCTTCTACCTTGCCGCGCAGAGATTTTCCCTTTTTAGCTACGATCATGCTGATGAAAATACTGACCACAGCTAAAGCGATCACGAATATGAATATCCGATTATATCCTGTGTGCCCAGTATACTTGTCCAGCCAAGTACCATACAAGGTGTAAATAAACACATCCGGCAGATATCCGATTACGGATACCACGCCCGAAGCGCCGCCAAACAGTTTTTTGGGCACACCGGCCTCAGCCATCTGTACCATAGCTATCCCATTCATGGCCGTCGCGAAAAATGCGCATACGATGGAAAGCGCAATGACCAGGCCAACCAAGTTTGGATTAACCGGTATCAGCAGGAACAATGCAACCAGCACGATCGTGCATATGGAATATATGACCACCAGCCTTGCCGCCGAACCGATCTTTTTCGCGATCAGGCCTGAAATCGGGGCAGATACAAAATTGATACCATAGCTTCTTACAATGCTGATAGCCGATATGAGCACGGCCGGCGCAAGATATACATTTGTCAGATAAGGCGTGGTATACGGAATGGAAATCTGTATAGCGTATATCACAAACATGGAAAATGCCATGACCCATACGCCGGGCATTTTGATCGCGCTGATGAATTCATGAATATGGAATTTTGAGCTTGTATCGATCTCGTCGTCAAATTTGGGGATACAGAAAAAGCTGATGATGCCGAAGCCGGTATACGCAAAGCCGTAGAATATCAGCGCAGCGCGCAAACCCTGTACGCTGCTTCCCGTAGCATGGGAAATGAACGACAACGCCGCAAAGCTGCACGCCATAGCCGCAAACGCGTATAAGGAGTTGCTGATCCCCTGATTAACAGGGAATGATTTTTCATCGGAGAGATATCTGACAATTTTAACGCGGGCGGACCAAAACGTTAATATGGAAAACACGGCCAGTAACAGGTGGATGATCTGCAATGTCCTGAGCGGCGGTATTGTCGCGTACCAAAACACCAGCAAACCGCAGGCAACCATGGAAACCGGAAACAAGTATTTCATTCTGATTTTATCCGCTACGATGCCGCCAGGAATGTACAAAATCATGGCGGCAATGCCATAAATGCTGTTTAGGGAGCCCAAGTCCGTATGAGACACGCCCAATGCTGTTTGGAGCGCATCATAAAACACTGCTTTCAAATAGGGCACTTGATAGATGATACCCGCGCACAGGCTGATGATAATTAGCGTAAATAGGTTGCGTGTTTTGTTTGACATAGAAAGCCCTCACATTCATCATTGCTTATTAGAATTTCATTGCATTGGAAATAGGCAGAATCCCGATCTGATGGAAAGATTTTAGATTGTTCTTTTTTTGCAAATAAGTTTTGTGGCTTTATGATAACAGGAACCGAGAAAGCCGTATATCAGCTTTCTCCTGCAAAATATCATAATTTACCGATTTTTTAAAACCAGCGTTGAAGCCTGCTCTTTTGCACTCTTTCCTGGGGTAAATCCATCCGTGCCGCCGGCATGCGCGGCGCTTTACCGATGCCCCTTTGGGGTTTCCTGCCTCCGAAACCATGCGTCATGCCTGAAAAACGCCCTCTTTCTCATAGAATAGGTTGAAATACTACACAAAATACGTTATACTTATGCAAACTTTGTGTACATGTATACACGCATTGGGGAGGTATGTATGGGGTCTTCAGTTTGGGAAATCATCGCATTTGTTCTGTATTTCATTTGTATGGTCGGCGTGGGTTTTGTTTTCTTTAAAAAGACAAACACGCTTTCCGATTATATTTTGGGCAACCGCGAAATGGGGCCGCTCGTATCCGCCATCAGCGCGGTGGCTTCCGACATGAGCGGCTGGATGCTCATGGGCCTGCCGGGTGCGGTATACCTGATGGGCATGAACCAAATCTGGATCGGCATCGGCCTTGCCCTTGGCACCTATGTCAGCTGGCTGCTCGTTGCCAAACGGCTCCGCAATTATTCCGCCGTTGCCAACAACGCGCTTACCATACCGGAATACCTGCAAAACCGCTTCCACGATACCTCCGGCATCCTGCGCATCATCAGCGGTATTGTCATGCTCGTCATGTTTACTATCTACGTAGCTTCGAGCCTCAGCGCGGGCGGCACCCTGTTTACCATACTATTCCCGCAGCTT
>JAVBPK010000006.1:0-3331 GCA_031549625.1 Eubacteriales bacterium | reverse complement strand
GGGGTATGGGGCGGCGCCCCATCGTCTCCGCTCCAGCTGTGTTGACCATGTCAGTTTTCATGTAGTCTCCGCCTCCATGAAAACCTATCTCATTCTTTTTCTACGGCACGGGGTGCAAGTACCGGGTGCGGGGGATGGGCGCTGCGGAGGAGCGCAGGGCACAAGCATATAGCAGCAGGGGCAAGGCGGTGTACAGCGGTCGTTAGGCAGGGGCGCTTCCGCGCAGATGCAAAGCGTGGCCGATACGCGAAAGGGCACCTGCAGCGCGGCGGCGCCCGTGTGTTGGTGGTGGCGGGTTTCCCCGCTGATATCCCGCATGAAAAACGCTTGCGTGGCATGGGAAGCGATGGTCGCCGTGATTTGAAAACAAAGCGTGCGCTGCGGGCTGCGCAAGGCGAGGTAAAACTCTTGGCCAACGACCGGCATATCGATGGGGCGGCCGCTATAATCGACGAATAGGGCGGAAAACCGTTTGTCACACGCGCAGACGGGGTCGAAGGAGAAAATCGGAAGTTCCGTGAGATTGCTGCGAAGCAGGAAGGGCCCTATCAAGAGTCGGCCGGATGCTACGCGCAATTCATCCGGGCATCCATCGAAGAGAAGGTATGGCTCAAAGGGGGTGCCTGGCAAGGTGCCGCGTCCGCAGCATTGCAGATTGGGGCCTGAAAAGGAAGGAGGGGAAGCGGATAATCCGGGGGAGAGGGCGCGTTCGTTTGTGCAGGCTAAGGAGAGCTGTGTCAGCTTTCGCACGGCGGCCTGCAAGCGTTCGGATTTGGGATGCGGCTGGCCGGTGCTGCAATCCAGAAACACCGTTTGGGCGGGGGTAATTTGGCCGAGTACCCACCATAGAGCGGCTTGTACGGCGGCGTAGGCATCGTTATCGTCCAGCGGCGGCGTGATGGCGGGGTCAATCCCTGCTAAAGCAAACGTTTCATCGGAGCTGATGACGGGATATGTATTTGCAAGCAGCCACGAAACCGCGTATTTCTGCTTGCTGGAGAGGGAAGGGAAAAGTGACTCAAAGGCCGCGCTTTGATAGGGCAATCCCTTTGGCCCGGCGGCGCCTTTTTCCAGGCAATAGGCGGGTGTTGTTTTATTTGCTATGGTAGCGGCAAAGCGGAACAGGGAAGCGTTTACGGGTAAGTTTAGCTTGTAGCGCGAGGCAGCGGCAATATCGCAAAAGCTTCCGTCGCTTTCGCTGAGTGTGGCAGAGATAGCGTCGCCCTCGTATATGCGAAAGGGCGGGCCGGGGCACAACGATTCGACGCGCTGCCCTGCATTGTTCGACGCAAAGTTGGGCATGTCTGTACTCCTTGATAATGGTTTAGGATTTGGCGGGTACTACATTGTATGCCGGGAAGATAAAAATGTTAAGGACGGGGCGCGGGCGGGCGTGCTGCATATAATGAAGAAAAGCGAAACAAGGAGAGGGCAGACATGGCGACAGTTTATGTATATAACAACGATACGAACGCAATAGAAAAATACACGCGTGAATGGAGCGAAGCGATGCCGTATAACGCAAGGAGGACGCTGACGGTAAGGGAATTTCGCGGCTCGTCCTGCTCGAGTTATCTATGGACGGACAAGGCAGCGATGGAGGCCTGGAATGTCACGCGGGCAGCGTACGGCAAGCCTATTCCGGTGGGATACGCGTTTAAGCGCATCTGGGAAGGGGGACACAGCGGCCAGTCGCAGCATTATGCGGGGTTGTCGTTTGACGTAGGGCAGACGCTTTCGGCAGCGCAGCGGGACGAATTGCGCAATACAGCGATACGCGCGGGCGTATGGACCTATGTGGAGCCTGCGTATTTAACGCCGACATGGGTGCATTTTGACAAACGGTTCCCGGTACCGGCCTGTGACGCCGGTTATCCGCTGGTAAAAAGCGGCTCAAAGAACACGTATGTGTTTGTGCTGCAGGACGCGTTGAATGCATTGGGGTATGTGACGAACGGAGTGGATGGCATTTTCGGCGGCAATACAAAGCGCGCCGTGCAGTTTTTTCAGAGGGATTACAATTTGGCGGCAGACGGAATTGTGGGCTGCAAGACCTGGCTGGCGCTGACGAGAGAGGCGCTGGGAATAGGCCAAACGGCAACGACGGTGTACAAATGCCGGTAGACCGGTAAACGGCGCAATATTGACAGCCAGCGCACATTTGCGCTATACTAAAGCGAAACGGTGCCACGAAGGTTTCCGTTTGGTGCCAGAAGGCCCAAGCAAACGCACATGCAACAAACGAGTACAAAAAGAATTTGCATGCCATGAAGGTGTGTATAGTGGGGAACCCACATACAGCCTTGTGGCATTTTTTATTGGGAGGGTTACGAATATGCATATGTCCGACGCATTGATTTCACCTGCAGTGGGCGGCGGAATGGCGCTTATCAGCGTGGGGGCTATCGCTCTGGCGGCGGCAAAAACCAAGAGGGAAGACCTTTGTGAAAAAAAGGTGCCCGTCATGGCTATGGCGGGTGCGTTTGTGTTTGCCGCGCAGATGGTAAACATTACGATACCGGGCACGGGTTCCAGTGGGCACATAGGCGGTGGAATATTACTGGCAGGCCTGCTGGGCGCGTATCCGTCTTTGTTGAGCGTGGCGGCGGTGCTGATTATACAGGCATTGTTCTTTGCGGATGGCGGATTGGTAGCGCTCGGCTGCAATATCTTCAATATGGGCGTGTTGCCGTGTTTGGTTGTATATCCGCTTATCTTCAAACCCATCGTTAAAAAAGACTTTACAAAAAAACGCATCGTGCTGGCATCCGTAGTAAGCGGCATAGCCGCCTTGCAGTTGGGCGCGTTCGGCGTGGTGCTGGAAACGGCTGCGTCAGGTATTACGGCGCTGCCATTCGGCCGGTTTCTGCTATTGATGCAGCCAATCCATTTGGCGATCGGCATTTTGGAGGGCCTGATAACGGCGGCAGTGCTTTCGTTTTTACATGGGGTGCGGCCGGAATTGATGGAAAGCGCGGCAAAAAGCCAACCTGTTGGCGCGAATGCATCGTATAAACGTGTGGTCGTGGTGCTGGCGGTGTTGGCTATTTTAACAGGCGGGCTGCTTTCGCTGGCGGCTTCTGCGTATCCGGACGGGCTGGAATGGTCGGTGGAAAAGGTTGCTGGCACGGCAGAGCTGGAAAGCGAAGCGCCTCTATTCGAAAGCGCTGCCGCCGCACAGGAGAAAACGGCGGTGATGCCCGATTACGGGCTGAAGAACGGCACGGGCTCGGCGGCGGAAACATCGCTGGCCGGCATCGTGGGCGGCGCGGGCGTTGCGGCGTTGGCGGGGCTCGCGGGAGCGATTATAAGTAAAACGAAAAAGGCGAAA
>JAVBPK010000114.1:0-27179 GCA_031549625.1 Eubacteriales bacterium | reverse complement strand
TACCGCCGGGTGCTCCACCTCGGTCGTAATCATTCTGCCGCAGGCGCGGTGCGCCTTCTGCACGCCGAATATGGCCATATTGTTCGCTTCCGTTCCGCCGGAGGTATAAATAATCTCATTCGGCTGCGCGCCCAAAACCTGCGCCAGGCGATCCCTCGCGCCATTCATCTGGCGTTCCGCTTCCACTGCCGGGCCATATGCGCTTGCTGGGTTAAAAAAAGTTTCATATAAGCAGCCGGCCACCGCTTCCACCACTTGCGGCAAAGCGCGGGTCGTCGCACTATTATCAAGGTAAATCATCTATCATCACTCCATGCTATCGGCGCGTCAGCGTCCAAAAGTCTATCATTAATGTTAAGGGTATCCCCACCCGCTGTTTGAGCCGGTTTTCCCATCTAGACATATATATGTTGCGCGCGGGCATCTGTTGTCACCCGCAGCCGGAGCTTCCAACGACATTCATTATAACACAGCGGCCCGCAAAAAATCCATCCGCCGCGTATACCCCGTGCTGCGCTCTGTTCTTCTATTTTAACATTGAAGTCCACGGATAAATTGGGTATTATAAAAAAATGATTGAAACTTTTTCACAAGTTGAGGAAAATTTCCTGCCTGTTTGCGACTATTTGCGCACCAGGCCATATCCTGGGCGCGGTATTTTGCTCGGCTCGTCCGCCGATGGCAAACATGCCGTCGCCGCATATTTCATTATGGGCCGCAGCCAGAACAGCCAAAACCGCATATTGCGGTTGGATGAGGATGGCCGCCTATTGGCTGTGCCATTTGACAGCTCAAAAGTGGAAGACCCGACGCTCATCCTGTATACCGCCATATATCCCACACAAGATGGCCTCATACTGGCAAACGGCGATCATGCCGATAACATGCGTAACGCGTTGCTTTGCGGTCAATCGGTCGAGCTTGCGCTTGAAGCGCGCGCATACGAACCGGATGCCCCGCATTTCACGCCGCGTATCGCGGCCACGCTTGCTTGCGCTCCATCCGGCACAACATGCCGTTTTGCGCTGTTGCGCAAAGATCGGTCATCCCTCGCCTGCGTGCGCACGTATCATGCATACCACAACCCTCCCCAGTCTCACGCATACATTATTCATACCTATTCCCGCGAAGAAAATGGCGTGTTACAACCTTTTTGCGGCAAGCCGCTCCCCGTATTGCTGCCGGATGGCGACTTGTCCGCCTGTGCAAACGCGTTGTGGGAAAGCTTAAACCCAAAAAATCGTATCGCGCTTTATGTTTGTTTTTTATCACCCCAAACGGGCATGCCCCTTCAAAGAGAAACCGTATTGCTCAATCGGCACGCGCTTCCAAGAGTTTGATGAGTAGGAGTTAAGATCATGCAACTGGAATTGAAATATGGCTGCAATCCAAACCAATCACCCGCATCCATTTCACTTGACGGGGCTTCATTGCCCATACGCGTGCTCAACGGCATGCCCGGATACATCAACCTCATGGATGCGCTGAATGGGTGGCAGCTGGTGCGCGAGCTGGCAAAAGCGCTTGCGTATCCTGCCGCCGCCTCCTTTAAGCACGTAAGCCCCGCCGGAGCCGCCATCGGCCTGCCGGTGGATGAAACATTAAAAAGCGTTTATTTTTCGGAAGAAAGCGACCCGTCCCCCCTGTGCTGCGCATACATGCGCGCGCGCGGCGCGGATCGTTTATCGTCGTTTGTCGAATTAATCGCGCAAAGCGAAAGTTTCGATGTTTCCACGGCAAAAAACAACGCGAAAGAGGTTTCCGATGGCATCATAGCGCCCGGTTATGACCCTGCCGCGCTTGCACTTTTAAAAACCAAGCGCAAAGGTGCGTATACCATACTGGAAATCGACCCGGCATACGAGCCCGGCAGGATGGAAAGCCGCGAGATATTTGGACTGACATTTACCCAATCTCGCAACGCAGCTTTGCTGACGCCCGCCGTCCTCTCAAACATTGTGACCACCGAACGAACGCTGCCGGAAACGGCCAAACGCGACCTAACGCTGGCAATGATCACGCTCAAATATACACAGTCCAATTCCGTTTGTTATGCGAAAGACGGTCAGGCCATAGGAATAGGCGCGGGCCAGCAGTCGCGTGTACACTGCACACGTCTTGCGGGCAACAAGGCCGACCTGTGGCATTTGCGCCGGCATCCCGCCACTCTTGCCCTGCCTTTCCTGGACGATTTGCCGCGCCCGCAGCGCGACAATGCCATTGATCTGTATTTACTGCCCGATGAAGACGCCGGCGAGCTCTTTGAAAACGACATGTGGCGCGCTTATTTTAAAACCATGCCTAAGCGCCTGGATGCACAGGAAAGGGCCGCATGGCTTTTCCCGTTTCAGGATGTTTCGCTGGCTAGCGACGCTTTCTTCCCCTTTGAAGATAATATCCGGCGCGCGGCACGCAGCGGCGTGCGCTATATCGCGCAGCCCGGCGGCTCTATACGCGACGCGGAGATTATCGCGGCCTGCAACGCGCGCTCCATCGCAATGGTTTTCACAGGTTTTCGCCTTTTTCATCATTAGATCACATAAAGCCAACCAGCATCACCGTGATTCCCGCCAACAGCATGTATGCGCCCGGCAGGCGGCGCCCGCCTTGCGGCTTGCTGATGCGTTCCGTCCAGCGTGGCGCGAAATACTGAAACAAACAAAAACAGCCATACCCTGCCATCGTGCCAAGCGCGTTGAGAAGGATATCGTCGATATCGGTGCCGCGGTGAAAAAAAAGTTGCAAAAATTCTATACAAAGCGAAAATCCCACGCCATAAGCAAGCGTTATCAAAAATCCGTTTCTGCGCCAAATCAACGGGATAAAAAAGCCCAAGGGTAAAAACAACAATAGATTCGCTGCCATATGCATGAGCGCCGCGCGCAAATGGTAAGCAAACATCTGCTGTATGCCATAAAAGGGAATAAAATTGGCGTTTGACAGATTGATTGTGCGAGAAATGCCATTACGTGGCGTAATTCCCGTGGCATGCAGTATTATCAGGACAGCAACAGAAAATAGCGCTGTTGCCGTTTCATGCGGAATAGAAATAGCGTCGCGTTGTCTCCGAAGAAGCAGTAATTGCAGCAAGAGCATGGGGATCAAGCAAATGCCGATGCTGGCCAGACTAATCATTCATCCAATATCTCTTCCACATCTGTCGGCGCGTTGTTAAAATAAGCTTTAAACAGTTCCTGCGCTTTTTTATAAGCGTCCGCCGCCACAAACACATCCATTCCAAACAGTGCCGTGCCCGTATATAGACGCCCGCCTGGGGCACTGTTGCTAAGCATATTGGGGATGCCCTCATGATCCAATATGCCTTTAAGCATCTGCGCCTCCATTTCGGTCGCCGTTGTACACAGCAGGCGAATATCCGCATCTTTTTGCATGCTTTTTCTCCTTCTTCTCGGAATGGAAAAAACCATACTTATAGAGTATGCCTCGTTTTTATGCAACTAGTATATCATCGGCAATCTTTTTAAACAAATTTTTAAAATATTTTATACATGCTTTTATACTTGCCGCACGCGTTGATTGCAGAGTATAATGAATATAACGATCACAATGGTAAAGGGAGGGATTTCTTTTGATACGAGTACTCTTCGGCGAAAAAGGCGCGGGCAAGTCCAAGCGCATCATCAACATGGCAAACGAGGCCATCGAACAGGCCAAAGGCAGCATCGTATTCATTGACCATAATAATCAATACATGTATGAGGTGAAGCGCGAAATCCGTTTTGTGGATGTATCGCGCTTTGAAATTGATGGGCCAAAAATGTTCTACGGCTTCCTTTGCGGCATAGCTGCGCAAGATTACGATTTAGAGGCCATATACATCGACGGTTTCTTAAAAATTGTTCACCACGAACTTGACACGCTTGAAGGCTTATTTGTACAGCTGAAAAAATTTGCCGAAGACTGCAAGCTGAATATCACCATCAGCATCAATGGCAATCCGAAAACGGCTCCCGCGTTCCTTACGGAATTCATCATTTAGTCTTTTTACGGGCACATGTAAACGCGCCGCATGCATTGCGCCGCATACATTGCGGCACATGGCGATGTTTGCATGCGGCCCCTTTATTCTTTATGTCGATAGATCGATAGTATTTCCAATACCTTTTCATTTTAGGGGGAGCATGCATGCAATACCAAAGCACACGCGGCGGCAAAGCCATATCTGCCGCAGAAGCCATCGTTCAGGGAATTTGTCCACTCGGCGGACTATATGTACCGCAGGTCTTTCCACGCCTTTCATTAGACACTTGCATGGCTCTCAGCGACGATTACCCTGCGCTTGCCGCGTATATCATGCAGCCGTTCTTGGATATCAAGGATGAAACGCTGCTGCAATACACCCGGCAGGCATATGGCCCGCAATTCGATACGCGGGCCGTCGGGCCGACCGTATCGCTTTCACCGGAAGAAAGCGTGCTGGAACTTTGGCACGGCCCCACGCTTGCTTTCAAAGATATGGCTCTGCAAATGCTGCCCTATCTCATGCGCGATTCTTTGCGCGCCATAGGCGAGGAAGCCGATGTCTATATCCTCGTCGCAACGTCGGGCGACACGGGGAAGGCCGCGCTTGCGGGCTTCAGCAACGTGCCAGGCACCGCACTGCATGTGTTTTACCCGCATGGCGGTGTAAGTAAAGCGCAATGGCTTCAAATGGTCACACAAACAGGCGATAACGTATTTGTCTGCGGCGTGGAAGGCAATTTTGACGACGCGCAGACAGCAGTAAAGCGCATATTCGCTGATCGCGCGCTAAACGAGCGCCTGCATGCCATGAAATACCGGTTTTCCTCCGCAAACTCCATCAACTTCGGCCGGCTTCTCCCGCAAATCGCTTACTATTTTACCGCGTATGCGCAGCTGTGCAAAGCCGGCACAATCAAACAAAATGACGCTGTTAATTTCTGCGTACCCACCGGCAATTTTGGCAATATACTGGCCGGCTACTACGCTATGCGCATGGGTTTGCCCGTGCATAAATTTATTTGCGCGTCCAACCGCAACAACGTGCTCACCGACTTCTTCCACACAGGCGTATACGACAAGGAACGCCCATTTTATCAAAGCATGAGTTGTTCCATAGATATCTTGGTATCTTCCAATTTAGAGCGGCTCTTATTTGAAATTTCCGGCCGAAACAGCCAAATCGTCACGAACTGGATGCAAGAATTAAACGGCAAGGGCACATACGATATCGGCAACGTCATCACAAAAGAATTGCAAAGCTATTTCTATGCGGATTGGTGCGACGAAAAAGATACCTTGCAAACCATAAAAGCGCAGTTTGAGCAAACCGGCTACTTGATGGATCCGCATACCGCGGTAGCGCAAACCGTGTACGCCCGCTATCAAAAGGAGCAACGCGACCCTGCGCATACCGTGCTGCTGTCCACCGCGCATCCCTTCAAGTTTGCGTCCGATGTGCTGCGCGCGTTTGAAGAACCTTCCGCAACCGACGATGAGCAAAACGCGGCGCGGTTACGCGAAATAACCGGCCATTCCATCCCGGATGCGATCGCCGCGTTAGGAAGCAGCCCGGTTTTGCATCCTGCCATTTGCAGCATTGACGACATGCCGCGGCGCGTGATAGATGTGCTGCCAAAACGCGATTAAACGCACACAATTATATGACTAAGACGAAAAAAAGCGAATCTCCCGCAAAGCCAGCCGCAAAGCGCCGCAAACCTTTTCGGTGCTTGTTGGTTTGCGCGTTGCTCGCTCTGCTCGCCTTTTTCGGTATCAATCTCTACATGGTCGCCTATGCGGGCGAGTATATCTACCAGGATCCGGCCCAAGTCATGCCGGGCGCGGACTGCATATTGGTTCTAGGCGCGGGTGTCTGGGGAGAAGGACGGCCCAGCAGTATACTGCAAGACCGCCTGGAAACTGGGCTCGCGCTATATGAAGCGGGTGCCTCCAATCGTTTGCTCATGAGCGGCGATCATGGCCGCAAGGATTACGACGAAGTGAATACCATGAAAAGCTATGCAATGGAACATGGCATTCCTTCTGCGCATGTATTCATGGATCATGCGGGCTTTTCCACATACGAAAGCATGTATCGCGCAAGGGAAATATTCCAAGTGCAAACCGTACTTATTGTGACGCAGGAGTTTCATCTTGCGCGAGCTGTGTATGACGCGCGGAAGCTGGGCCTAAACGCGTTCGGCGTACAGGCGGATATGCGGCAATATTCCGGCAGACGGCTGAACGCTGCGCGTGAGTCTCTGGCCCGGGTAAAGGACTTTTTTTATCTTGTTATTCAGCCTAAGCCAACATATCTGGGCGAGGCCATACCGGTAAGCGGCAGCGGCGACCTCACAAACGACAAGCGGTATAACCCGTAACAATAGCGATTTCTATCTATCGCGCGGTATCTAAAACAAGCTATTTCACCCGTTCAAGCGTATACCTGTTTGAGTCCTTGTCGATAATGATGAGCTGATCTTTTCCGGGAAACGTAAATTCATAGCAAACATTGAACATCAGCCAATTTCCGCCCGTCCTGGTTCCGGTGAGCAATCTTCTGTTTTCGATGTAAAAATAAGCGCCTTCCGTGCTGGGAATATCGCTGCGCACGCCATCCGCGTTTTGGTCCATGCCGCCTTCCAAAAGGGGGCGCCCAAAATCCGCATCCGCATAATAGGGAAAGCCCTCCCAAAAATCATTGGCGATTTCTTTTGTATCTGTAAAAAAGGAGAAAAACTTGCCTTCCCCCTTCCATACGCCTTCCAAATAACGGCCCAGATAGTAATTGCTAAACAGCATTTCCTGTACAAGCGCACCGGTATCCCACTGAGCATATAGCGCTTGAAAGCTCGTTTCCATATCCGACACATCTTTAAGCGGCTCTAAAACCAGGCCGAGCGTCGCGCTATCTCGGTACGCAGGAATAATGGCGAGCACGTTTTGTGCTTCCTGCGCGTGCCTCGCTATTTTTTCACGATAATGCAAATGGTACGCGCGTAGCAAAGGTCGAATGTGATCTACACTTTCCTGCGCCCTCTGATAAAGCTCCGCCGATATATTTTCGCGCTGCTCTTGCGCTTCGGCGCGTTCAGGCAATCTTTCAAAGCCGGCCAGCGCGCGCTGTGCCGCATCCAACGCCCCCGTTTGATAGTACGCAGTCGCGTCGTTTATCGCGCTTTGCAAAACGCAGCGTTCCATTCTCTCCACGGAGTCCTTATACTCGCCCAATTCGCTGAACAGCCGTTCCGCTCGCCATAATTCCTTGCCTTCCCAAAAGGCCAGCGCCAACTTATATTTTGATTCCAGCGCCATGGCGTCCGCTTCCCGAAACCCGGGCAAACTTAGGAAAGCACCCTGCGCCTGCGCATAACTTTTGTTTTGGAATGCTGCCATGGCGCGAATATATACGCGCAGCGCGGCGTTGTCTTTATACGCGGGCCAAACATTATACGCTGCCTTTATGGCCGCGGCACAATCCCCGCGTGCAAGCGCGTCCTGTGCTTTGCTGTACTGCGTCCATGCATAAAACCCAAATCCGCACCATAACAGGAGTGCGCATAAGCCCAGGCATAGCACACCCTTCCAAATAACAAGCTCACCGCGCGCTTTTCGCTTTTGCGCCATAGCACTCTCCTGCCCGCCCGCGTCTTTTCCCATTTCGGAAAACGATGGCTCGTCCATGCCGCTCAGAGCCACGGATACAGCAGCTTTCGATTTGGCGTGCCGCTTCCACGCCAATACAACTACGCCAAGACATGCCGCAAGAAATACAATGACCATCACCTTGGCAAAAACGACCCAACCCGGCAATCCGACCGGCTCTATCCATGTGAACGCAGGCAAAGCCAGGCTATGCGTATTTTCCTGTAAATCGGCCACAATCATCGGCTTGTTCTCCGGCGCCTGGCGCGGCGCCATCTGCACCGGTATCTCATGCATTTCCATCATTTCAATCAAGTGCATCACGCTGATGGAGCCAAACATGGAAGAGGCCTCCAGGTAGCCAAACGCGTTCAATCCGACCACACAGGCCTCGCTATTCAAGAGCGGCCCGCCGGAATTGCCGGGATTGATCGCAACGTTCATTTGCAAAACAAGCGCGCGCTTATTTTCGTTCAGCATGCCGCGACGCAATGCGGTCACGATGCCGTCTGTCACAGTCATATCATCGTAATGATACGCGTAATCGTTCATGAAATAATCGCCCACAGCGGGAAAACCCAGCGCGTATACGGCGCTTCCTGTGATAAGCCTCTCCTCGTCAGCCAACGCCAGCGGTATCGCTCCTTCTATAGGCTCTCTGGTTTTGATGATGCAGGTATCGTAATCCTTATCAAAGGCAACCAGTTCCGCCTCGACGCGGCTGGTATCATGCAGCACGATTTTGAATTTCTCGATATCCGTATTTTCCAGCACATGGTAACAGGTAGCAAAATAAGTGGCCGTATCGTCTGTCGCTATCACAAAACAAGAGCCGGAATAGGAGTTTTTATTGTCTTCCGCCATCACGCGAAAAACGCTTTTGCGCGCGTTTAATACCGCTTGCGGCACATCGCCCACCGCATAAGCGGCGGGCGTAACAGCAAACAGTATAAGGATGGTGCAGAACCAGGCCAAAAACCGCTTCATAGATTTATCTCTTTTTTGCTTTTAAAGATTTAAAACGAAATAGAGTTGCCGTACAGATCACTGCGTTCAGCTGCCGATAGCCCAAATTATCGAGGAATGAATAGACGATCATTTGCAGCATTTCACGCGCCGATAAGCCCCTTTGAATGGCGCCCTCTTCCAAAAGCAAAGCGCCCAACGAATAGATCACGCCAAACAACACCAGCACGGTGATGTAACTGAGCGCAAACAAGCCGCTCACAGCGCCGGTCAGCCAGGCAACAAACAGAAGCGCATACCCTGCCGTTTCCACTACAGGGCCCAGAAGGTCGAACAACCAATAGGCAGGCGCATACACCATGCCAAGGCGGCCATATTTTTTCTTTAACAGGATATCCTTATGCTTCTTGAAAGCGTCAAGAAAACGCAAATGCCAATGCCTGCGTTTTTCGGATAGTTCCGAAAAAGAATGCGGCGCTTGCGTAAGGCCTATTGGATTGGGTAAAAACGCTACAACATGAGAGCGCCCCTGTTCCAGCGCCAGCCTGCGCAGCCGCACAATAAGATCCATATCTTCCCCAAGACAATCCTGGGAATAACCGCCCGCCTGTATAACCACGCTCTTTTGGAAAGCACAAAAGGCACCGGGCATATTCAAATTAGCCCCCAAGGGATCGTGCTGCGCGCCGCCGGACAGGAATGTACGCATATACTCGAGCGCCACCAAATTGCCAAGCACGCCCTTTGAAAAGCCTACGCGGTTCACATAGCCGTTTTCTATGCCCCAGCCATTTGTAATGCGCACGATGCCGCTCATGGCAATCACGCGGTGATCGTTGACAAACGGCATGATAATCTTGACAAGCGCGTCGCGTTCCATCATGGAATCGGCATTCACCGTCACATAAACGGGATAATTGGCAATATTGATGCCCACATTCAAAGCATCAGCCCTGTTTGTATGCGGCTTGTCCACCACTATCAGGTTGGCATATAGCGGAGAACGGTAAATGGCCTTGATTTCAGACGTTTTTAGGGAACGCTTATACGGCTGCGCAAGCGCAGTCAGCTCAAATTCCAGCTTCATAAGCAGAAGCGTGTTATCGTCTGATCCGTCGTTTATTACGATAATTTCAAATTCCTGAAACTGCATATTTAGCAGGCAGCGAACTATTTCCAACACGCTTTGCGCGTTATTATATGCCGGCACGAGCACGGAAACAGGCATGACATTTTCCGATTTTACAAACCGTTTATGATCCGCGTGGCGGTCCGTCTGTGAAAACTGCCTTTGCCAGCGCGCAGCGGCGCACACTTGTAATATCCGCGCCGCATATTCCACCATCATAAACGCCCATGCAATCGCAATGAGTATAAACATTGTCATTTGAAACGCATTCATGTTGGTAGAGCCTCCCCCTTGAGCGCCTTGCGCTGCACAGCATAACGCAGGATTTCTATCGCAAACTTATCGCCGGAAGCGATAACTTCACGTGCCAGTTCCTGCAAACGCGAATATTCCGTCAATGTGGCGGCCGCATTATAACGCACCCACCATTCTTTATCATATAAGCCTTTGGCCACATCCCTCGCGTATTGTTCGAGATCGATGTTTGCCAAAGCGCGCACAGCAGCGCTGCGCACTTCCCACTTTTCATGCGAGATAAGCTGCTGGATACGGGGAACGATTGGCGCATATTTTAATTGCCCCAGCGCGCGAACGGAATCAAGCACGATATTCATGTCTTTATCGTCCAACAGCGCGGAGGTATCCGTGGCAAGCTGTTGTATCTTGTATTCGCCTATCATGATTAGGCAAACGCGGCGCACATAATTGTCCGGCGCTTTTAAAAGCACACTGCATATTCTGGCACGGTCGCCCGAAAAATGTTTGAATATTTCTTTTAAACTGCGAAAAGAAAGCGCCTGCGTATAGCTGCCATCCATGCATACCGGAATCAAAGCTTCCGCGTCGCCTAAAAGAGACAGCGCAAGAAAGCCTACATATTGCAAATCGATATTCTTGCGGTATTTGTATAAGAATTCCAGCACGAAACCGGAAAAGCCCTGCAACCGCAGCTCACCAACCAATTTAAGCACCATCGTGCAATACGCGATTTCTTTATTATGCAGTTGCTTCTTCAAAAAATCATCATAAGCGGCGGCTTTCGCGATTTCCCGAATACGCTTCACGGTTACTTCATCGCATTCACCAATTACTTTTGTAAGCACTTCCACGCCTTTGCGCGATTGGAACGCACTGAAGAGCGTTTTTGCGTTGCCACCAGCCGCGTATTGTTCCAACGCGTCATAGAGCTGCCGTTTTCGTTTACTGATCTGCTTATTTCGAAAAGAGACAATTGCATGCGCGCACATCAAAAGTACCACGCATAGCATAATGATAAGCACAAATACCGTGGAACAATAGTTCATGAACCCGTGAAGAATTTCCAAGTGGTTGCCCCCTCACCAGACTCAATCTGCCAGAAATTGATAGTGAGTCATATGTCAATATGTTACGACATTGGCTTTCATAAGTCAAGAATTGCCGCTTTGCTCCCGCGCCGCTCTGTTCCTCCTAAATGCTCTGCTTTTTTGCATACCGTATGCCCCGATCTTGCAAAGCGGGCAGCGCTATTCTATGGAAAAATCCTCCGAGCGAAAATTTGTGTAATAGCGCCCTGCCTGTGCGGAAAAGCGCAAAACACAATAATCGGGATCCGCAACTCCTTTGGGATAATACATGATATCATCATCTTTCCAAATCATTTCCTTGCTTGCGCTGTCCTCTAATACTGCTATGGTTCCGATTAGCATAACGCCACGAAAAAACCTTTTATCGCAAAAGTAAATGCACGCCCGTGCGTTTTTGCGAAATTGTGCTACGCGCATCGAGGAAGTGTTGGTAGTAAAAAAGAAAGTCTTTATCCCTTCACGCTTTCGTGGTGCCAGCATTGCTTTGGTGTTTGGAAAGCCATCAGAATCAATGGAGCTTATAAAAGAAACGCTTTGCTTGTCAATTAAATTTCCTAGTGTTTGTTCCTTATCCCTCATCATATCCAATCACGCACCTCACAAAAAGTTCTATGGGTATGTATTTCGTCGGAAAGGCAATGGCCAGCATCCCAGCGTCAAAAAATCACTATATCTGAGACCTATTTTCTGAGCAGCAGCACTGCCGTCTCCACATGCCCCGCATGCGGAAACATATCCACCGGCTGCACGGCCTTGATGGCATACCCGCCTTCGGCCAGGATTTTACAGTCTCGCGCAAGCGTCCCCGGATTGCAGGATATATAGAGCACCTTTGCTATTTTGCTTTGAAGAATTGCCTGTAAAAAGGCCTCTTCCGCGCCTTTGCGCGGCGGATCCATAACCAACGCATCCGGGCAATACCCTTCTTCCGCCAATATGGGAAGCACTTCTTCCGCCGCACCGCAAATAAAGCTGGCATTTCCCATGCCGTTTTGTTCGGCGTTCTGCTCCGCGTCATGTACGGCTTGCGGCACGGATTCGATGCCTAATACCTCTTTCGCGTGCTGCGCTAAAAGCAGTGTAATGCTGCCCATGCCGCAATAGGCGTCCACAACCCGTTCCGAACCATTCAACGCAAGCAACTCCAGCGCTTTAGCGTATAACGCTTCTGTCTGTTCATGATTCACCTGTAAAAACGAAGCAGGGCCCAAAGTAAATGTTATCCCGCAAATTTGTTCGGTAATACGCGCTTTGCCCCAAATATGTTTGAATGTTCTGCCCAATATAACATTGGTTGTCTGCGCGTTGATATTTAAGTATACGCTGCACAGGCCTTCCACCCGCTCACGCAGCAACTTCACCAGCAAATCTGTTTGAGCCGGCTTTGCAGCGGCTACCAGCGTCACCATTGTTTCGCCCAAGGAAGTTACGCGCGCTACGACATGGCGCAACAATCCACGCCCCACCACTTCATCATACGCGCTTAGCCCGCATGCGTTTGCCCAATCACAAACGGCCTGCACAGCATCCAACACCGGCTTTCGCTGGATAAGGCAATACGGTGTAAGCACAAGCTTATGGCTATGATTGGCGTAAAACCCGGCTTCCACTTTGCCTGCCACGTTTGCAAGCGGAAAACCACCCTTATTGCGATATTCCCACGGTCGTTCCATGCCGATGGGCGGCGCTACTTCTACATCGGCAAAGCCGCCAATGCGGGAAAGCGCTGATTCTACCACCTGCCGCTTGTAACTCAACTGGGCCTGGTATTCCATATGCTGCAACGCGCAGCCTCCACAGCGGCCAAACCCCGGGCATGGCGGAAATACACGCGCCTCTGCCGGTGTTTCTATAGAAAGCAAGCGCGCCACCCCATAATTGGCCCCAGTCTTTATGATGCTGACCTGCACTCGTTCACGCGGCAAAGCGCCCGGTACAAAAAGCGCATATCCCTCTACCCGACCAACACCCTGTCCTTCGCTGTTTAGCGTGGTGATGTCCAGTGAGAGCGTATCATTTTTTTTTACAGGCGGAACTCGTTTCAATATGCCTCCCATGATACCGCTAAAACTTTGTCATGATATCGTTAAGCAAATACAAGTCTTCCTGGAAAGTATCCGGTTCGCGGATAGCCTTGGCAAGCGGCACATCGATGATCGTATTGCGGCGTATGCCAACAGCGCGTCCACCCTGGCTGTCACGCAGCAACTCCACGGCGCGCGCGCCAAGCCGCGTGGCAAGCAGCCTGTCCATGGCGGTAGGATCGCCGCCGCGTTGGATATAGCTAAGCACCACCGCCTTGATTTCTACATCCGTATGTTCGCAGACATATTTGGCAAATTCTTCCGCGTGACCGGCGCCCTCTGCAATAATGACCATACTGGTCAAGCGGCCGCGTAGTTTGTTTTCTGCCAGGCGGTTTGCCGCCGCTTCCCATTCTATTTGCCTTTCTGGAAGCAGCGTAATATCCGCGGGCCCCGCAAGGCCTGCCCATAAGGCAATATCACCACAGTTGCGCCCCATAACTTCTATAACGCCTACGCGATCATGCGCGCGCATGGTATCCCTGATTTTGCTGATTTCGTGGATAACATTGTTGACAGCCGTATCGAACCCGATTGTAAAATCCGTATACCCCATATCGTTGTCTATCGTACCCGGTACGCCAACGGTTGGCACTCCCGCGTCTGCAAGGGCCATCGCTCCACGGAAGCTGCCATCCCCGCCCACAACTACAATGCCATCAATACCATACGCCTTTATCACGCGCAACGCCTTATCAAGGCCCTCCTGTGTGCGGAACGCCTCACTGCGGGCTGTGCGCAATATGGTGCCGCCCCGTTCGATGGTGTTGTGTACATCGCTGTATTGCAGCTGCTTGATATGGCCCTCCATCAGCCCTTGAAAGCCGTGATAAACGCCCATTACCGTCATATCGTAATATAGGCCGGTCTTTAATACCGCCCGTATAGCCGCATTCATACCCGGTGTGTCGCCGCCGCTTGTCAGCACGCCAATTCGTTTCGTCATATCACCATTCTCCTAAAATATATTGCTACTCGTGGAGTATTTCCGCGATGCATATTTACAATCAAAAATCCACCGATAACAAGTTTGAGGGCAACGCCCCCGAAATCAAATATCCTTCTTATTAGTATCGGATGATTCTCAAAACAAATCATCACCGTATAGAGACTTTTACATGATCTTCACCCAACATAGCCCTCGCCTCTTTCAGCAGCGCATCAGAAAGATTAACATGCAGCTCTTTGGGGGATAATTGTTTCTTGCCTGTGGCCATATCGTAAAGCACTACAGGCACGTTTCCCGGATACCGCGCCAGCAATTTGAGCGTATTATCCGCGGACTCCGGGCTCAACTGCGCATACCGCAAATATAAAGCAAGCGTCACCGTTTCAAGCGGAATAATTTCATCTACGAGTATGCTGTTACGCTGGTTTTCGCGAAAACTCAGCCGTCCGCTTACCAGCACCGCCTTCGCGGGCGCGAAAAGTTCCCCCACATTCGTAAGTGTGCGCGGGAACAAAACGAGATCCACGGCCCCCACAATCCCTTCCAGGCGGGCATATCCCATCATGCCGTTGCCGGAGCGTACCGGCTTGCGCTCTATAGCGTTTAACAGGCCGCCTGTCCGTACGCGCACATCGTCTTTCAGGGCGCCCGTTTCACCGTCCGCATCCTGAAGTTGCAGCACGGAATACGGAATAGCCTCAAGTATGGGCAGAAAATCCTCCAGTGGGTGGCCGCTGATATACACGCCGATGGCCTCGCGCTCTTTATCCAACAGTATTTGACGCGGAAATTCCGCCACATTCGGCAGATTGATAGCCACTTCCTGCATAGCCCCTTGCGCGCCGCCTATATCGAAAAGCGATATTTGCCCGCTTTCTTTTGTTTTGCGTTCTTTAATCGCGTTGTCCATCGCCCGCTCATATACAGCGTATAACTGCGAACGCTTATGCCCCATACCATCAAAGCAACCGGCATAGATTAAGCCTTCCAGCATGCGTTTGTTAAGGCTGTCCGCGCGCGAAAGAAAATCAAAGAAATCGCGGAAGGCGCCTTTTTCTTCCCGGTCCTGCACGATAGCGCCCATAGCCGTTGCGCCCACATTGCGCACGGCGGAAAGCCCAAAGCGAATGCTCCCATTTTCCACTTTAAATCGCACACCGCCGCTGTTAATATCCGGCGGCAGAACGCGTATGCCCATCCGTCTGGCGGCATACACATACGCGGCAACCTTGTCCGCGTCGCCTAAAAAGCTGTTGATAAGCGCCGCCATAAACTCCACTTTATAATACTGCTTCAAATATGCCGTCTGGTACGCCAAAACAGCATAACAGGCCGCATGCGATTTGTTAAACGCATAGGATGCAAAATCCATCATCTCATCGAATATTTTTTCGGCAATTTTGGCCGGTACGCCATTTTTCACAGCGCCGGGTACGCCATATTCCTCATTGCCATACACAAAATATGCCCGCTCCTGCTCCATGACATCATGTTTTTTCTTGCTCATAGCGCGGCGCACCAGATCGCTTCTGCCCATGGAATAGCCACCCAGCTCACGCACAATCTGCATGACCTGTTCCTGATACACCATGCAGCCATACGTGTTTTCCAAAATAGGGCGCAAACTGTCGTGCAAATAGCTCACGGCTATAGCGCCATGCTTGGCTCCTACATATTTGGGAATAGAAGCCATGGGCCCCGGACGAAACAAAGAGATACCCGCAATGACGTCTTCAAAACTATCCGGGCGCAGCTGCATCATAAACTGGCGCATGCCCGCGCTTTCCAGCTGGAACACCCCGTCGGTGTCCCCGCGTGAAATCAGCGCATATACTGCCGGATCATCGTATTCCATCGTGTAAATATCCGGCGCTTCCCGCCCGCCGTCCTGAATAAAAGCCAACGTATCGCGGATAACCGTAAGCGTGCGCAGGCCCAAAAAGTCCATTTTTAAAAGGCCCAGTTCTTCTATCGTGCCCATAGGAAATTGCGTGGTAACAGCCGCGTCATTTTTTTGCAGCGGCACCACTTCCATAACCGGTTTACGCGAAATAACAACGCCCGCCGCGTGCGTGGACGGGTTTCGCGGCTGCCCTTCCAAACGTTGAGCCAGTTCGAGCAAGTTGCCAATATTCGGATCCGTCTCCGTGGCCGTGCGCAGTTCCACGGAAGCCGCAAGCGCGCGTTCCAGCGTGATGCCCAATTCGTTGGGTATCATCTTTGTGACGCGATCCACATCCCCGTAAGGCATGTGCAGCGCGCGCCCAACGTCGCGCACAGCCTGCTTAGAGGCCATGGTGCTGAATGTGATAATCTGCGTCACATGTTCTACGCCATATTTTTCTATGACATAGTCGATGACCTCCTGGCGGCGCTCATAGCAAAAATCTATGTCAAAATCCGGCATGGAGATGCGTTCCGGATTCAGAAACCGCTCAAACAGCAAATTGTATTTAAGTGGATTAACATCGGTAATATCCAAACAATAAGCGGCCAGACTGCCCGCGCCGCTGCCGCGTCCCGGCCCCACGAAAATATTATGCGATTTTGCAAAATGAATGAAATCCCAAACGATTAAAAAATAGTCGACAAAGCCCATGCGCTCGATTACGCCCAACTCGTAAGCAAGGCGCTCATTTGCCGCTTCATCCGCGTGCGGCAATTTTTTTTGCATGCCCTTTTCGCAAAGCATGTGCAAATACTCCCCGTTTTCCATGCCGCTCGGCGCGGTAAACGCGGGAAGATGCTTGCCGCCAAACGCCATTTTGAAATCGCATTTATCCACGATTTCCTGTGTTGTGGCTATGGCTTCCGGGTATGGCAGGGCGCTCAGCATTTCTTCTTCGCTTTTCAGGTAAAACTCTTCCGCGTTCATGCGCATGCGGTTTTCTTCATCCACAAATGTATTGGTCTGAATGCAAAGCAGCACGTCCTGCACGCGCGCATCGCTTTTATACACATAATGAACGTCGTTCGTGGCCACAAGTTTTACGCCCGTTTCTTTGGAAAGGCTGATTAAGCCGGGCAATATGCGTTTTTGTTCCACGATGCCGTGATCTTGTATTTCGATATAAAAGTCTTCTTTAAATATGGAGCGCAGGCGCAAAGCCAGTGCCTTTGCCTCCGCATCCCTGCCATGCAGCAAATGCTGCGGAATATCGCCCGCCAGGCAGGCAGAAAGGCAAATAAGGCCTTCGGCATGCTGCGCAAGCAAATCATAATCGATACGCGGTTTATAATAGAAGCCGCGCAAAAAAGCCTCCGACGAAAGGCGCATCAAGTTTTGGTAGCCGATGGCGTTTTTGCAGAGCAAAATGAGATGTGCGTATTCGCGGTCTTTGCCGCCCTCCCTGTCTTCCATGGAGCGCGGAGCAACATACGTTTCCATACCGATGATCGGCTTGATGCCATTCTTTTCGCAGGCTTTGTAAAACTCTACCACACCGTACATCACACCATGGTCGGTGACCGCCAAGGCGCCCATTCCCAACTCCTTGGCACGCAAAACAAGCTCCCCGATGCGCGCAGCGCCGTCGAGGAGACTATATTGTGTATGCACATGCAAATGTGTGAACGGCAAGGGGAGTTATCCTTTCTTTGTCAACTCCACCATAGCGCTCATCGCGATATCTTCGTCTGGACCATTTACGAACAGGTGGATGGTATCGCCCTGGCCTACGCCCAAAGAGAGCACGCCCATGATAGACTTTGCATTGACCTTTTTGTTGCCTTTTTCGATGAGCATCTGCGACGTAAACCCACTGGCAATCTGCACAAACTGTGCAGCAGGACGAGCGCGCAGGCCCTCCGAATTCTGAATGGTGAGCACTTTATGTATCATCACGATTCCTCCTTTGGTTTAGTCGATTGTCTTATTCTGTATCGTCATATGAAACGATATAGGTGTTAAAATATATGTCGCCCTTGCGGCAAAAAGAAAATATATTTACCTGATATATATGCATGCAACACCAAATCAGGGCATTTCCTCCGCAAGGCGCAAAAGGCGCTGCAGCCGATGATTCATGCCGGACTTGCCCGTACCTGCGAGCTCCGCAAGTTCGAGTAAGCTGGCGTCCGGGTTGTTTAGGCGAAGCTCCGCTGTTTCGCGCAGCAACGGAGAAAGTTTTTGTATGCCGCCGCTTCGCCGTATTTTTTCTATCGCATCCAGCTGATCGCCCGCCGCCTGCACCGTTTTGCCGATATTCGCGGTTTCACAATTATTGGTACGATTAAGATAGTTGCGCAAATCACGTTCCACGCGCGCTTCTTCAAACTGCAACATAGCGTCCGACGCGCCCATCAATGTCAGAAACGTGGCGATGCTGTCACCTTCTTTTAAATATACCACATATCGTTCTTTCCGTCGAACCGTTTTTGCTTCGCAGCCAAATTCACGAAAAAGCGACCGCACCGCCTCGCATAAATATTCCGTGCGGCACACGAGCTCCAATCGATACGCACGCTTTGGTTCCAGCATCAATCCTGTCCCCAAAAAAACGCCCCGTAAAAAAGCGCGTTTGCACGCTCTGCTGTGCGTCACATGCTCCGGCACGGTTTGCAGCAGTTCCACGCCTTCCTCACCGCGGCGGAACAGGCCTGCTTCCGTCAGCATCTGCTCTACGCCAGGGCCAGATAAAACCGCGTAAGCGAGCGCGGCGCGCCTGTGCTCAGGGCGACGTATGGTAATTTCGGATTTTACAGCATACAGGCGCGATGCAAGCTCGGCGATATGCAAAGCCACGTCCCGCGTTTCACTGGCGTATTCTACTCCAAACACGGAGCCAATGCGCAAAAAACCAGCGGCATGCGTAATGCCCGCCAACTGTGCTTTTCTCGCCTCCTGGCCGCGCAAAGTGGCATGCGCCAGCTCTTGCTTCACTGTGCCGCAAAAAGACATATGGCCTACTCCTCTTGTTTTGCCCGTTCCTCTTCCAGTATGCGCCGCCGCAATTGGCCGCACGCGCCTTCGATATCCGTGCCCATTTCACGCCGCAAAGTCGCGGAAACCTTTCGCTGTTGCAGCCATGTTTCGAATAAAATTGCCTGCTTGCGTGACACGCCCGTGAGCCCGCGTTCCGCCACAGGGTTTAAGGGTATGAGGTTGACGTGGCAAAGCAAACCCTTCACGAGCGCGGCCAAAGCCTGCGCGTCCTCTTCGGAAGCATTGACGCCGTCAATCAGCGCGTATTCAAATATAACGCGCCTGCCGGTATGCTTTGCGTAAGCATCCGCGGCCTCGACCACTTGGCGAATGGGATATTTTTTGTTCATCGGCATCAGCCGGTCGCGCATGTCATCCCGATGCGCATGCAAAGAAATGCACAGCGTAACAGGTGGCGCTTCCTGCATCAGCCGGAAAATTTCAGGCACCAAACCGCATGTGGAAAGCGATATGTTCCTTGCGCTTATGCCAAGCCCATCGGGCGAAACAGCCCGTTTCAAGAAAGAGAGCACATTTTCAAAGTTGTCCAAGGGTTCGCCGCTGCCCATCAACACCAGGTTGGTGACAGCGCGCTGCTGCTTGGGCCGCTCTCCAGCCGCCCGTTCATCCTGTTCCACGCATTGCACCTGTGAAAGCATTTCGCCTGCATATAAGTTGCGCGTAAGCCCGTCCAGTGTAGACGCGCAAAATGCGCAGCTCATTCTGCATCCCACCTGCGTGGAAAGGCAAAGCGTGTTGCCATGATGATACCGCATCAGCACGCCTTCCACGCATTCGCCGTCTTCAAGCGCAAATAAATATTTAACCGTACCGTCACGCGTGGAAAGCCGCTTTGCTGTAATGCTGGCGCCGCCCCAGGGATAGCTTGCCAGCCGTTCGCGCAGCGCCGCCGGTATATTGCGCATTTCAGCGGGCCTTACACCGCGCTGTAGCCATTCCCAAACCTGCGCGGTGCGATAAGCTGGCTCGCCCCAGCCTTTCATCATGTCTATGATATGCTCGCGTGAGCATTCCATCAAGCTGCGCTGCATGGCCTATTCCTCTTTCCTTCGCATACGCGCTATAAAAAAGCCTTCCGTTTGATAGATGTGCGGCAAAAGCTGCACTTGTCCTTCCAAAAACAAGTCCTGCGTTTGCGGCGGATTTTCCGCGCGAAAGGCACCGTTTCGCTTTAAAAAAGCAGCGATCTGCTCTTCGTTTTCCGGTGCTGAAATCGTACAGCTTGCGTACACAAGTATGCCGCCCGGGCGCACATAAGCCGAACAGGTATGCAGAATAGCCGCCTGTATTTGCGCCAGCGGTGCGATATCCGAGGCAAAACGATGATGCAACCGCACATCCGGTTTCTCATGCGCCACTCCCAAGCCAGAGCAGGGCACATCCAGCAAAACGATATCGAAATAATCTTTGAAATCGCCCACGCACGCGGAAGCGTCTTGCAGGCGGGTATCGGCACACACATGCAGCCGCGTAAGTGTGTTATCCAACAATTCTTTGCGATGCGCATGCAGTTCCCACGCATGCAGTTCTATATTTCCCCGCGCCAGAGAATAGAGATACGCCGTTTTCCCCCCCGGCGCGGCGCAAGCGTCCAGCACACGCAACGGCCTGGAGAGAGGCGCAAATTCCGAAACGCCGCAAGCGCGGCAGGCCAGCATAGCGCCCTCCCCTTGCACCGTGATATTCCCTTCGCGGAACAAGGGCATATTTGCCACATCAAAGCCGCAGTCGATATGAAAACAGTTTGCGTCAAGCCTCCCGCGGGAAAAAGCGATATGCCGCTCGGCAAGGGCGTCGGCCAGTGCCTCACTTGTAAAAGGAAACTGCGCCCGAATGCTCAAAGCGGGCGCGCGCCGCCGCAAGAGCAGCTCCGTTTCTTCCGCGCCTAAGCGCGCCACCCATGTTTCGATAATCCATCGCGGCCAGCTGTATTGTACGCTTAACCGTTCGCACAATTCCTGCGGCAACGGTGGAAGCGCGTCTTGCTCATAGCTGCGCGCCAAAGCGCGTAAAACCGCGTTCACATACCCGGCCAAGGCAGCTTTGCCGATTTCTTTCGTAAGTTTCACGCCTTCGTTGCAAACTGCTGACGGTGGCACGCACATAAACAGCAATTCATGCGCCCCTAAACGCAAAATACCGCGTATGGCAGGTTTTTGCCGCCCTTTCGTAAAATGGTTCAGCATATAATCGATATATTGCAAATGATCCAGCGCGCCGTACACCGCCGCATGAATCCATTTTACATCCCGTGGCTCCTGCCCCTCTGCCGCTTGCTTCAGGCGCAGGTTGGCGTAGGCGCCACCATCCGTAATATCTAAAAACGCGGCCAGCGCAATACGGCGTATACTCATATCAGCCGTTCGCCCGACATGGGCTTGCCCAGTAAATAGGAGCGCGCTTGCATCCGTTTTCCGCCCGGCGCTTGCAGCTCTGTTATTTCCAGCGCCCTGCCGTCGCCGCAACACACAAATAGGCCTCGCTTCGCGTCGCCAAAGCAACTGCCGCAGGACAACGAAGTTTCCGTATGCACGTCGCTCAGCTTTGTCCGCCATATCTTCAAGGGCAACTCCCTCCAAAACGCATATGCGCCCGGCCATGGGTTCACGCCACGCACGCGGTTATGCACCGCTAAAGCCGGCTGTGAAAAATCCAGCTTGCCATCTTCTTTTTTTAGCATACGGCATGTGGTTGCTTCCGCCGGGTTCTGCGGCTTTTGCGGCAACGCGCCCTTTTCCAAAGCTTCGATCGTTTCTTTTAAAACTTCCGCTCCGATGACCGCCATGCGGTCGTATAACTCGCCCGCAGTTTCATCCGCGTCCACCGCGACCGCGCGTTTAAGCAAAATATCGCCTGTATCAAGTCCCACGTCCGTAAGCATGGTCGTGATGCCCGTCTCTGCTTCACCATTGATGACCGCCCATTGAATAGGCGCCGCACCACGATATTTGGGCAAAAGCGAGCCATGCACATTGATGCACCCATGCGTTGGAACGGCAAGGTTCTCCGCGCTAAGGATCTGGCCAAATGCCGCTGTCACCATCAAATCCGGCGCAAATGCCTTAAGCGCCGCCTGCCCTTCTTCCCCGCGTATCTTTTGCGGCTGGCAAACGGGTATCAACAGCTTTTGTGCGCATTGCTTAACGGCAGGCGCCGTTAATACCGCATGCCTGCCGATTTGTTTGTCCGGTTGTGTAAACACCAATAGTGTATGGCCCGCCGCGTGCAGCATTGTAAGCGAAGGCACCGCAAATTCCGGCGTTCCAAGGAAAGCGATCTTCATAATTTATTCTTCATCCATCTCTTCTTCTTCGGCGTCCGGATCGTACCCTTCCGGCGGCTCTGTCACAAGATCGATATACACCTTGCCGTCTAAATGATCGGTTTCATGGAGGATAGCCCGCGCAAACAGCCCGGTAGCATCGTATTCAACGATTTCCCCCGTGCGGTCCTGCGCGCGCGCTCTGACATGGTTTGGCCGCACAACATATCCCGCTTCCCCAGGAAAAGACAGGCAGCCTTCCATACATCCCTGTTCGCCTTCCGCAAACAGCACTTCGGGATTAATCATTTCAACGAGGCCGTTCCCCGCATCAATCACCACAACACGGCGCAGCACTCCCACTTGGCACGCCGCAAGCCCCACTCCTTCCGCATGATACATCGTATCACGCAGGTCATCCAGCAATTGCAGTATACGCTTATCAATTCGGTCGATTGGCCGACACTTCTTATATAGGGCGGAGTCATCCTTTTTCAGTATGCGTCTGATTGCCATTCCCTCTTCCTCCATTTGGTTCGCCATTTTACCTCTTTATTATACACCATTGCTTGCCGGCACAAAAGCCCGCACTTATATCAAATCTCCCGGATTCACTTCCAGCGAGGCAAAACACGACGGTACATGCTCATCTAAATACGCGTAAAGCGCGTTCAATGCATCTGTTGTGTGGCTCGACCGCAACAGTTTAATCAATACCTGATGACGGTACACGTTTTGTTTTCGATACACCGGCGCCGGTGCGGCGCTAATATACAACAATTCCTTTTTATACATGCCAAGCGCTTGCTCGATCGCCTCCCGCAATCCTTTTGCGGCGGCATCGCGTTCGTTCACCAGGCCTTCTTCCTGCGCGCTCTGAAGCAATACGCGAACAAATAAGGAAAAGGGCGGAAACAGCGCCGCATGCCTTTCACTGATCTCATACGCAAAGAAGCCTTTGTAATCATGCGTTTTAGCAAACCGGATGCTTGGATGCCCCGGCGAATAGGTTTGCACCACCACGCTGCCCGTTTCAAGCGAGCGCCCCGCTCTGCCTGCCACCTGCGCCAGAAGCTGAAACGTACGTTCCGCACTGCGGTAGTCCGGCAAATGCAGCGTGGAATCCGCCGCCACCACGCCCACAAGCGTAACATTAGGGAAGTCCAACCCCTTCGCCACCATCTGCGTACCCACAAGCACCTGCGCATCCCCTCGCGCAAATATCTCCAAAAGCTGTTCATGGGAATCCTTCGTTTGTGTGCTGTCCCTGTCCATGCGCAAAACGGCAACGCCGGGGAATTGCTGGCGAAGCTGCTCCTCCACCTGCTGTGTCCCTACGCCAAAATACTTGATATATGGCTTGCCGCACGAAGGGCAATGCGTCGGCACCGGGGCAGTATATCCGCAATAATGGCATTTCATCCGTTCTTCCGTGCGATGGTAGGTCGTAGATATGTCGCAATTCGGGCATTGAAATACATGTCCGCAGCCACGGCAAGAAATAAAAGTGGAATACCCGCGCCTGTTTATAAACAGGATAGCCTGTTTGCCAGCGCCAAAGCACGCGCTTAGTTTTTCATGCAAAGCCGCGCTGAATATGCCATTGTTTCCGGCTAAAAATTCCTCGCGCATATCTACAATCTCAATTTCGGGCATGCGTATTCCCTTCACGCGTTCCGGCAATTCCAGAAGCTCGTAGCGTCCCGCTCGTGCCCGCATATATGTTTGCAAGCTTGGCGTAGCGCTACCTAAAACAAGCGGCGCGCCCGCCATCGCACAGCGGCGGATAGCAACCTCCACGGCGTGATAGCGCGGCCGTGTCTCGCTTTGGTAGCTTTGCTCATGTTCTTCGTCTACAACGATAAGTCCAAGATTTTCAAACGGCGCAAACACAGCGCTGCGCGCGCCGATCGCCACCCGCGCAATGCCCAAGCGAATCCGTCTCCATTCGTCAAATCGTTCCCCTGCCGACAAACGGCTGTGCAGCACGGCCACAGCGTCGCCAAACCGCGCGCGAAACAATCCCATTGCTTGCGGTGTAAGCACGATTTCCGGTACTAGCAATATGGCCTCGCGCCCGCTGTCCAAGCAGCGCTGCATGCAGCGCATATATACTTCGGTTTTGCCGCTGCCCGTCACGCCATGCAGCAGAAAAATGCCCTTTCCGTTATCAATACCCGTCTGAATGGCGGCAATTGCCGCCCCCTGCTCCTGCGTCAGCGCAACTTCCGTATTTTCAAGTACTGTTTTCCCCATACCCGGCTGGCGAAACAATTCGCGCAGTTCTTCTTGCAGCACAGCTTTTTTTCTAAGTGCCTTTATGGCACTTTCCGCGCCGGGGAAACGCGCTGTCAATTCCCGATATGAAACCGGCTTGTCCGCATGGCGCATAAATGTTAGTATCTCTGCCTGACGGGGCGATTTGGGTTCGCCCTTTTTCGTTTCCATGCCCGCAAGCAAGGCCGGAACGTCCACCCCATCCGGAATATACAACATGCGCTCTGTTTTTTCATGCACGCGGCTTCCGCGCATCTGGGCCGGTATCATCAAACGCAGCGCATCCACCAGCAGGCAATGGTATACGCGCTTGATCCATTGCGCCAAGGCAAGCTGCTGCTCGGTTAATACGGGATAAGGCTCCAAAATCTTCGCAACCTCTTTAACAAGGCTGATATCCTTAGGCGCGGCAGCGGAAGTCCCAACCACAAAACCTTCTTTTAGCGTATTCCCCCGCCCAAAAGGCACAAGCACATGATGTCCATCGGCAAGCGGCATACCTGCGGGCACAGCATACGTAAACAGGCGGTCGACCTCTGCGTGAGCGATATCCACGATGATTTGTGCAAACAGCCGAACCACCTCCCGGTCTTCTGAAAAACTATGCTCGTTTTTTTGCGTACAAACACGTTCGCCGCCAACATAGGAAGCCTGGGTTGTTCCTACACATGGCGGCGCATTGCCAAACTTTCGCGTACCGGTAATATCTAAAAACGCTCTTTCAACACGTCCAACAGCCAGTCTGCCAACGCGTGTTTTTGCATCAACCCGCTTTTGCGTTTGCCGCCCGCGTCGTCATATAGCGTCACCGCATTGGTGTCCACTGCAAAGCCTGTATCCGCGCCTCCAACGTCGTTCGCTGCGATAAAATCGAGCTTCTTGCGCACGAGCTTGTCGAGCGCATTCTTTTCCATATCCTGCGTTTCCGCCGCAAAGCCCATAACGATGCGGCTGCCCTTTTGTTCGGCAATCCCCGCCAAAATATCCTTCGTAGGCGAAAGATGCAATGTTAGGCCGTCGCTCTGCTTTTTTATTTTATGCGCCGCCACTTCCGCAAATGTAAAATCCGCGGGCGCCGCCGCCATAATCAACGCGTCACATTGTGGAAAAGCGCGCTGCACAGCGGCGCACAGCTCCGCACTGGACTGAATATTTTCTCGTTCTACATGGGGCGGCGTGGGCAACGGCACAGGGCCGGCTATTAATGTGACATTCGCTCCGCGCACGGCAGCCGCTTCGGCTATGGCAAACCCCATCTTGCCGCTGCTTCTGTTGGAAAGAAAGCGCACCGGATCGATGGCCTCACGCGTAGGCCCGGCCGTCACCAATATCCGCTTGCCCAGAAGATCCTTCTTTGTTTGGAGCGCTTTTTCTATGGCGAGCATGATGTCCGGCACGGCGGCCAAACGCCCTTTTCCTATATCGCCGCACGCGAGGAGGCCCTGATCCGGCTCAATAATCGTGCAGCCGCGCTCACGCAAAACGCGCAAATTCTGCTGTACAGCATGGCTATCCAGCATGGCGGTGTTCATGGCGGGCGCAATCAATACAGGCGCGGTGACGGCTAAATACGTGGTCGTAAGCAAATCATCCGCTATGCCGTTGGCGGCCTTGCCGATGAAGTTTGCCGTAGCGGGAGCCACCAAAAACACATCCGCGCGTTTTGCCAGCGCAATGTGCTCTACCTCATAGGGCGTTTCGCGTGAAAATTGATCGCAGCACACAGGCGCGCGGCTTAACGTCTCCAAAGTGAGCGGCGTAATAAACTGCGCTCCGCTTTGGGTAAGTATGACGCGCACGTCCATGTCTTTTTTTATGAGCTGGCTTGTAATTTCCGCGGCCTTATATGCCGCGATAGAACCCGTTACGCCCAGCACAACGCATGGTTTGTGTTTCATATCAGCGCAATGTGTATTCTTCAGGGTAATCCATTATGATTCTGTCGTTGCTCATTTCTTCCACAGCCATCGTTACGGGGTTGCGGTCACCCAGCTTCTCCGGGTCATTCAGCAATTGCCTTGCGCGACGCGCCACGGCCATCACCAGCATATAGCGGCAGCCCGTTTTTTCCGTCAGTTCATTAACTCCTGGTTCATTCATCATATTAATCACGCCTTTCCAAAAGCAAACTTATTAAATCCGTGCAACGCGAAACACGGCCCTTTTCCGCATGCACAATCGCCGCAATACTCTCTTTTGCCATATCGACCGTACTGTTGATAACGATATAATCGTACTCAGACACACAGCGCATTTCTTCATAGGCTATCGCCGTGCGTTTGTCAATGGATTCTTCGCCCTGCGTACCGCGGCTGATAAGGCGGCGCTTGAGTTCCTCCATGGAAGGCGGCGCAAGGAAAATAAGAACCGCTTCCGGGTACATGCGCTTTACTTTCAAACCGCCCTGCACATCAATTTCTAGCAGAACATCCCGCCCTTCGGCAATTTTTTCTTCTACAAACTGGCGCGGCGTCCCATACGACTCGCCATCGAAACATTGGATGTATTCTAAAAAGGCATCCTCGCTAATCATTTGGGCGAATTCCTCATTCGTCTTGAAGAAATAGTCCCGCCCATCTATCTCGCCTTCCC
>JAVBPK010000063.1:0-9886 GCA_031549625.1 Eubacteriales bacterium | reverse complement strand
TTTCGCTGACGCTCACTTGCTTCCTTGCTCATTGGGCTTTTTCCTCGCTTTTTCCGCCACTGGCGGCGCTCGGAAACGCCCTCAATTCGCAATGGGCGCAAGATTTCGCTGGCGCTCACTTGCTTCCTTGCTTATTGGGCTTTTTCTTCGCTTCTTCCCGCACTGCGGGCGCTCGGAAACGCCCCCATGCCCCCATTTAAGAGCCAATTTACATGCCTTGACGGAATTTTTCCTAACCCCTCATGCGGATTACGCACGGCGTTTTGCTGCCAAACCAAAAGGATGCCCTGCGCATCGCAAAGCATCCTCTTCGTTTTTTCACAATATACGTGCCGTTTCACGCTAGGTAAACGCTTGGGCGCGGCCTTGCGAATGACCTACCTCACCCGCTCTACACCTAGCCGCACAGCCTCGCCATTGATATCCCAATCCTTCACATATCCGGCTGCCGTTTTGCGTTCGGTGGCGTCGGCCAGCGTATCGGCGGCTATTTCCCTGCCGAAGCGCGTAAATATATCCGCAATGCGCGCTTCCGCTTCGTATGTGAGCGTAATATGATCCGTCACGTCGAAGTCGGCCTCTTTGCGCATGGCCTGAATCTTGCTCGTCAGCTCGCGCACAAAGCCCTCCTCCACCAGCTCTTTCGTCAGGTTGGTATCCAGCACCACGGAAAGGTCGCGCTCTGTCATGGAAACAAAGCCTTCCTTTTGCATGGGCTCAACCAGCACGTCGTCCTTCGCCAGCGAAACGGCTGTGCCATCCAGCATAAATTCGTAGTTGCCGCCCGCGTTGTGCGCAGCGACTACCGCGTCGCCTATGCCTGCGCCCGCCAGATAGTCGTTGATCTTGGGCAATATCTTGCCATAACGCGGCCCCAGCGTTTTCAGCTGCGGCTTTGCGCGATAGGAAACGAACGACGAAGCGTCGGCGACGAAGCGCACATCCTTTACGTTTAATTCTTCCGCTATAATGGCGACATACCCCGCCGGAAGCGCCGCATGCTGCACATACAGGCAGGGAAGCGGCTGGCGATTCTTGATGGCGGCGGTGTTACGCGCGGAGCGGCCCAGCACAACGATATCGAGCACGCTGCTCATATGCGCTTCCAGCTCGGCGTCCACAAACGAAGCGTCCTTTTGGGGGAAATCGCACAGGTGCACGCTGATGGGCGCGTTTTTATCCACGCTGCGAATCAGGTTTTGATACATGGTCTCCGTTACGAAAGGCACAAACGGCGCGCAGAGGCGCGTAAGCGTTTCCAGCACCGTAAACAGCGTCATAAACGCCGCCTCCTTATCGGCCGAAAGGCCCTTGCCCCAGAAACGTTCGCGGCAGCGGCGCACATACCAGTTGGAAAGCTCATCCACAAATGATTGCAGCAGGCGGCCCGCCTCCGTAATGCGCAGTGAGTCGAGATAGGCGGTGATTTCGCCGATTACCGTATGCAGGCGCGACAGTATGAAGCGATCCATCTCCGAAAGCGCGTTCTTATCCAGTTTGTGCTCGAGCGGGTTAAACTGGTCGATCTCCGCGTACAAAATGTAAAACGCGTATGTATTCCAAAGCGTGCCCATAAATTTACGCTGGCTCTCGTTTACGGCCTCGTCATAAAAACGGTTTGGCAGCCATGGCATTGATGCGGTGAAGAAATACCAGCGCACGGCATCCGCGCCCTGCTTGTTCAGCACTTCCCACGGGTCTACGACGTTGCCCAGGTGCTTGCTCATCTTCTTGCCGTCTTTGTCCTGCACATGGCCCATCACGATGCAGCTTAAGAAAGCGGGGTCGTCAAACAGGCAGGTGGACAAAGCCAGCAGCGTATAGAACCAGCCGCGGGTCTGGTCTACTGCCTCGCTGATAAAATCGGCGGGGTAGCGCTCCTCCCAGAGCTTTTCGTTTTCGAAAGGATAGTGGAACTGCGCAAACGACATCGCTCCGCTGTCAAACCAGCAATCCAACACCTCCGGCTCGCGCTGCATCTCTTTCCCGCAGGCGGGGCAGCTCAATTTGATTTCATCGATATACGGCTTGTGCAGCTCCAGGTTTTCCGGCACATTGTGCCCCATGCTGCGCAGCTCGTCCACCCCGCCCACTACATGCGTGTGGCCGCAGTCCGTGCAAATCCAAACGGGCAAAGGCGTGCCCCAATAACGCTCGCGCGAGATGCCCCAGTCGATGACGTTTTCCACAAAGTTGCCCATGCGCCCTTCTTTGATGTTATCCGGCACCCAGTTCACGCGGCGGTTAAATTCCACCAGTTTGTCGCGCACTTCCGTCATCTTTATGAACCAGCTCTTGCGCGCGTAATACAGCAACGGCGTATGGCAGCGCCAGCAGAACGGATAGTTGTGCTGGAATTTCATGGCCTTGAACAGCAGGCCGCTTTCCGTTAACGCCGTGATGATGGCGTGATCAGCGTCCTTCACATACATGCCGTCCCATGGCGTCCCGCCGCACATATTGCCCTTCGGATCCACAAGCTGTACAAACGGCAGCTCCCATTCGCGGCCCAGCCGTGAGTCGTCCTCGCCGAACGCGGGCGCAATATGCACCACGCCCGTGCCGTCTTCCAGCGTGACATACGCGTCGCTCACGATGCGGTGCCCGTCTTTGCCCCGGAAATCCAGCTTCAAATCGAACAAGGGCGCATACTTCAGGCCAACAAGCTCTTTGCCGAGGCAGGTGCTCACCAGTTCGTATTTGCCCTCGCCCAGCACATCGTTCAGCAGCGCTTCGGCCAATACATATGTTACGCCGTCCGCCTTTACGCGGGCATACTTCTCCTTCGCGTTTACGCACAGCGCTACGTTGCTCGGCAACGTCCACGGTGTGGTCGTCCATGCCAGCACATATGTATCCGGCTCCGCCAGCAGCCTGAATTTCGCTATGGCGGACGTGTCTTCCACGTCCTCATACCCCTGCGCCACTTCGTGCGAAGAAAGCGCCGTGCCGCAACGCGGGCAATAGGGCACTGTTTTATGCCCCTTGTACAGCAGGCCCTTTTCATGTATGCGCTTGATCGCCCACCAGCAAGACTCGATGTAGTTGTTTTCGTAAGTGATATAGGGGTCGTCCATATCCGCCCAAAACGCGACGCGGTCGCTCATTTCTTCCCACTCAGCCTTATAATTCCAAACGCGTTGCTTGCATTTTTGTATGAAGGCTTCCACGCCGTATTGCTCAATTTGCTCCTTGCCGTCCAGGCCCAGCAGCTTTTCCACTTCCAGCTCTACAGGCAGGCCGTGGGTATCCCACCCGGCCTTGCGCATTACGTCAAAGCCCTGCATGCTCTTATAGCGGGGGATGATATCCTTCACGCAGCGCGTCAAAATATGGCCGATGTGCGGCTTGCCGTTTGCAGTGGGCGGCCCGTCGTAAAACGTGAATGGCGCGTTGCCCTTGCGGTGCTCCGTGCAGCGATGGAATACGTCGATCTCCTTCCAATACGCCAGCACCTCTTTTTCGCGCGGGACAAAATCCAGCGTGGTAGGGACTTTTTTGTACATACGTTCTCTCCTTGCTTTTTTTACCGGCATCAAGGGCGCGCGCCCTCGTTTTCAATAGGTTTTGTTCTTTGGCGGCGTTTCCGCCTGCCACAAAATAAAAAACCCCGCCCCTGATCGGGACGCGGTTTGCCGCGCGTTACCACCCGAGTTGGTTCGAAACGAACCCTCTCCATAAAGCCCCCCCATAAAACAGGGGAAAGAAGCTTTGCCGCTATAACGGGCGAACCCGTGCCGTGCTACTGAGCGTATTCGCCGTTCGCCCGGCCGCTCCCGGGTGATATTCACGCAATATTCGCGCCGCGCTTGCACCTCCCGCGGCTCGCTTTCGCAAAATGCTTGCGTTACTTATCCCGATCATTGCTTTGGTAGGCTTATTATAGCCGCCGCCGCGCCGTTTGTAAAGGGCGAAGATAGATATCGCCGCAAAAGCGGGGCATCGTTCGTTGCATCATCCAAGCTCAGGCGTTCGGGCGGGTTTTGGGGTTAGCTCCGGTTCGCGCCTTACGGGCAGCGCGTCAAATACGGCTTTGGGCAGGCTGGACGATCTCACATCCTGCTGTGTGATGCCGCATACGGCGCAAAGCTCGTCCATCGCCTGATACAGGCGTTGCTGCGCAGCCTGCAATTCTATCTCATCCATGAGCTCGTCCACGGCGCGGTCGCGAAGCTGCTGCAGCTGCGCGCTGGCTTGCTGCAGGGCAACGATCTGCGGCGGCGCGGGCTGGAAGCCGGCGGGCGCGCTGCCATTGGGGAAGCGGGTTTGCACCAGCGGATGTTCCAGCAAATAGTCCGCGCCGGCCAGGTCTTTTTTCGCCGCGGCGGCAGCGATATCTTTCAGCACATAATGCAAATCGTAGACAGGATTGGTTTCTATGGTGATGCCGAATACGCTTTTCACGAGTTCTACCAATTTTTCGTTATCGATGAGGTAATACGACGCGTGGGAATATGGCGTATCGGAGCGGTATACGCCTTCCGGAGTGTGGCGCTGGATATCGGACATATCGAGCTGCATGCCAAAGGCGGCTACGGCGGCGATTTGTTCGAGGTTCATGTTTGTATCGATATATTTTTTGATGTTTTTATAGATGGCAGGAAAGTTCTTGAGCTGGTCCTTGCTTTTCAGCTGCTGGAATACGGTAATCAGCAGGCGCTGCTGCCTGTCGTTGCGGCCAGCGTCGGTGCTGATGCCTTTGCGGGCGCGGCAATAATCAAGCACTTGCTGGCCGTTCAGCTTTTGGTAGCCCAAAGCAAGATGCCTGCCGTTCAGGCGAATTTCCACGTCCACATCGTAATACACGCCGCCCATGGCATCGATCACGCCTTTAAGGCCGTCCATATCCACGCCCGCGTAATAGTCGATGGGCACGCCAAGGAGCCTGCCCACGGTTTGCATGGCAAACTGAAAGCCGCGCTTCGTGCCGCTGCCACCCTTGGCGAAGGCGGCGTTTATCTTCCAGTGGCTGTTTTTGCTGTATAGCTCGCCTTTGTCGTTGTAAATGGGCGCGTAGCTGTCGCGGGGGATGGATATGAGATGCGCGTTTTTGTTTTTAAAATCCACGGTCAGCAGCATAAGCACATCGGAACGAAAATCGTTGCTTTCGTCGCGGTACACGTCGCTTTCCTCTTCGAGGCGCTCCGGGCTTTTGTCGTAACCCACCAGCAATATATTTACGCGGTTTTCCATGAATAGCTCGGCAACGGGCGGCGGCGTAGGCTCCGGCGTTGGTTCAGGCGTAGGAGTCGGAGTTGATTCCGGCGTCGATGCGGGCGCGGCCGTGCTTTTCGGCGTGGAGGCGGGAGTGATGGCGGGGGAAATCGTCCCGGCGAGCGGCGTGGGTTTGCTGCCGGACTGAAAGGCGCGCATAGGGTCGTACAGCACGATGTAGGCGGCTCGGCCTAAAAAGAAAAGGCCGGTAAGCGCGGCAAGCAGGCACGAAACCGCAATGATGCGCTTTGCGCGGCGCTTGCCTTTTTTCTTTTCCACTTGCTCCGGCTCGGTAATCGGTTCGGGCTGCACGGCGTCCTTGTTTATATCGTCCACAAAATTTACTCCTGCTGTCATTTCTTCGTTTGCCAGTGCAATTCTTTCATTATATGTCACGGCTTGCTATCGCATACTGCATTTACTCTCACATACTGCTCACAATGAAAACGCATTGGTTTCACATGCTTATCGTAATATAAACATGTCCTGACGTAAAGTGCAGATTCTCATCTAACTTGTAAATTTTATCCAATTCCCGCCGATATAGTCAATTGGGGCGAATTGTGGTAAAATATTACCAAAGGCGGCCCCGGCGTTGCTTTGTAAGGCAGCCGGAGTCGCTTTGACATTGCTGTGGCGGCTGCCGCATATTGTTTTGGCCGGTATGCTTTTGCCGCGCTTTTCGCTCGGGGAATAGTTGGGGGGCGCTCCGCAAAACATAATAACAGGTGCTCTGCCGTATAAGCGGCGCGCCGTTCCAGACCGCCCCGCCGGATTGTTGCGCAAACAAAGGAGGACTCGATGTTAAAAGTCGCGTTGGTAAACGATGCTTTTTTACCCATTATCGACGGCGTCGGCCGCGTAGTGTATGAATATGCCACGGCAATCGGCTCCCGCGGGAACGAGTGCTACGTGATCGCACCCATGTGCGAGGCCGGCTACCGCGCCCGGTATCCCTTCGAAATCATCGATTTTCAAAGCGTTCTTCTGCCGGGCCGCGCGCATTACCGCACCGGCGTAGCCACGCTGGATCCGCATTATATGTCGCGCATTTCCAGCCTAAAAGTGGATCTGATTCACGCCCACAGCCCAGGCCCTGCCGGTATGGAGGCCGTGCGGCTGGCTTCCAAGCTGCGTGTACCGCTGGTGGGAACATTCCACTCCAAATTTTACGACGATTTTTTAAAGGCCACGCACAGCAAAAGCCTTGCCACGCTGGGCGTGCGCTATGTTGTAGATTTTTTCGACCGCTGCGACGAAGTATGGACGGTGAGCGCCACGGCGGCGGATACGCTGCGCGAGTATGGCTATAAGGGCCGCATAGAAATCGTGCAAAACGGCGTAAATACGGAATATAGCAACATCGACGAAAGCAAAGGGCGGCGCATGGCCCGCCAGGCCTTCGGGCTTTCGGAAGCGCCCATGCTTTTGTATGTCGGGCAAATGAACTGGAAAAAAAATATACGGCGTATTATCGAAGCCGCACGCATACTCTACGAAAAGGGGCAGCCCTTTCAGCTGGTTTTTACCGGGAAGGGGCCGGACGAGGACGAAATCAAAGAAGTGGCTTACGCCAAACTGCCGAAAGAGCAGCTGCGTTTTACGGGGCATGTCACGGATAATTACATGCTTGCCGGGTTATACTTAACGGCGGATGTTTTTGTTTTCCCTTCCGAATATGATACGGCGGGCATGGTGGTGCGCGAGGCGGCGACCGTTGGCACGCCCTCCATCGTTTTGCGCGGCAGCGCGCCGGCGGAGGTCATCGTGGATGGCGAAAATGGCTTTATTTGCAAAAACTCCGCGTTGAGCCTGAGCGAATCCATCGAGCAGGCGCTGCGCGACCCACAGCGGCTGCAACGCATTGGCAAGCAGGCAAAGCTGACCATTCCCAAGGGATGGGACAACATTATGGACGAAGTACTAGGCAGGTATCAAACATTGGTAGAACGCGAAAAGGGTGCTCTTACGCGGAAACGCGGCATATTCCGCCACGAACTAACCGCCATAGACCATACGCTGGAAAAACGCACGGCGGAACTGGTTTGGCGCTATCTCAAGCAGGACATGCAACACATATACGCCTACGACTATACGCCGCAAAAGACGGCGCCTTCTCTAGCGCAGGAAAGCACTCTTTTGCCGCGCTCCACGCCGGAAAAGCAAGGCATAAGCAGCGAAAACCTGCTGGAATTGTACCGCGCCGTAGATACCGACGAAGACGCGAACGTACACAGCATGCTCGTGCTGCGCAACGGCCATGTGGTTTCTGAAGGGTATTGGGCGCCCTATATAAAAGAGGCGCCGCATCAATTGTATTCCATGAGCAAGAGCATTACGGCCACGGCCATCGGCTTGCTCGTGGACGAAGGCATGCTTACGCTGGACGAGCGAATTGTGGATATTTTCGCCGACAAGGTAACCAACAAGGCAGAACACCCGCAAAGGAACATCACTGTCTGGCATTTGCTCACCATGAGCACGGGCGTGCGTTTTGATGAGGTCGGTTCCGCACTGGGCAAAGATTGGGAGCAGGAGTTTTTGGACAGCAGCCTGCGCTTTGAACCCGGCACGCAGTTTTATTACAATTCCATGAATACATACATGCTTGCCGCCATCGTGTGCCGCCGAACCGGCGGCAGCATGATGAATTATCTGACGCCACGGCTGTTTGCGCCGCTGGGCATTTGCAGCGCCAGCTGGGAGCTTTGCCCAAACGGCGTGGAAAAAGGCGGCTGGGGGCTCTCTCTCACACTGGAAGACGCCGCAAAAGTCGGGCTGCTGTATTTGCAGAAGGGCCGTTTTATGGTGGATGGCAAACGGAAGCAGCTGCTTAGCCGCGAATGGGTGGAAGCTGCCACGAAGCGGCAAATCGCCACGCCCAACGGCGAGCTGCGGTATGGCTACGGCTACCAGATTTGGATGGCGCCAAACAAGAGCGGGTATATGTTTAACGGCGCATTTGGGCAATACCTCGTCATCATGCCGGATAAAAACGCGCTCGTAACCATATTCTCAGGCTCGTCGCGCCTGTTCGCGCAGGGCGACCTGATGTCGTACATCTCGCAATGCTTCCTTTCCGTTTCGGGGCCGCTCGAAGAGAATCCGCGCACACAGCGCCTGCTCAAAAACGCGCTGTCCATGCTCAGCGTTACAAAGCGCAAGCAGGGCTTTCTGCCCGCGCTGCTGCCCATCCCCTTCGCCGAGCTGGCCGATTTTTTGCATGGCAACCGTTATAATATGGCGCACAATACCACCGGCGCGTTCCCCGTGGTGCTGGAAGCGGTGCACAATAATTTTTCCACAGGCCTTACTGCGGTTTCCTTTGAAAAAAGCGGAGCACACGCGCTGCTCATGCATGTGGATGAGGCCGAAACGCGCAACACCATCGAAATTCGCGCAAACGGCTTTTCGCACAGCGAGGTAAAGCGGCGGCAGGAATTTTATTCCGTAGCGATATCCGCCACGTATGGCGCGCGCGCATCCGGCAGTATTGTGCTGCAGCTGTATCTGTATTTTTTGGAAACGCCTTGCGCGCGCATATTGACGCTGGATTTCAGCGAAAACAAGCTGTCGATGATATGCGACGAAAACCCATCCATACAAAGCGCCGCTACTATGCTGATGGAGCTGGCCGGCGTGACGCAGGTCGAATTATTCCGCAGCGTGCTGCCCTTGCTGAGAGGCGAAAAGCTGAGAAACAGGCTGCAAACCTTCACGACGGCAACCTTGCATGGCCTGTTGCAGCACGATGAACCAGCCTCGCCGCAAGCCGTGCAATAAAAAAGGCACGCCGCACGGGCATGCCCCAAAACCCTTGTAAATACAGGAAAAACCGGTAAAAGCCCCCAGGGCTTTTACTTTGCTTCCGGCAAAATTCGCGTGCCGGGCAGTTCCTTGCACACCGCCACAACACGGGACGCGGATGTCTTTATGGATTGATCCCAGTCGCCCAGGCACGTGATGAGAGTCATCCTCGATTCCCCATCCGTTTCCAGCATTTCCGCCGGAAATTGTTTGAGCTTGTATGTATCGCGCTGCATCACCTCAAAAAAACGAAACTCGCCGTTTTCAAATTCGATGGCGATGCGGTCGCCCGGATTCAAAACCTTCAGCACCGAAAACGTGCCCTTTTTTCCCTTCAGCGAATTGTGACCGCTGATGATGGCATTGCCCGGGTCGCCCGGCGACGCGCCAAATTTATACCAGCCTCCTTCCGTGGCGGAAGGGCGCACCTCGATGGAATTGTCGCTGGCTATGCCGACGGGGAACAAATCGCACACGATTTTATGCGGCTCTTCAAAATAAATTTTAACCGGTGTCTGCGGAACAACCGGCACGTTGCTTTCCGCGCCGGGCGTAGCGTCCGGCAAAATCGGCCCGCCCGCCGCGTTTGCGCGCGGGGCGGGCGGCGCGACGTACGGCTGATCCACTTGTATGGCGTACTGGCGAAATACCACAATGCCGCCCACAATGATCCAGCAAAATATCAGCACATAGATTAACACCCAGACCGCGCTCGCTTTTTTGCGGGGCGCCGGGGCCGAAGCCGTATGTGGATATGTTTCGTATGCGTATGCCAAATGCTTCTCCTTCTGTGGGGGGAGGACGATGGGGCGCCGCCCCATACCCCGTTAGGAAGACGATGGGGCGCCGCCCCATGCCCCGCCCA
>JAVBPK010000135.1:0-15048 GCA_031549625.1 Eubacteriales bacterium | reverse complement strand
GATACACACGGGCGCGTGTGCGCCCTTTTCAGACTGTTAACATGTGTTATTCGATGGCCGGTCATGCCCACAGGTGGGCATGGGAAGGGGATTCTCAAGGGATCTATCCCTTAGGCGGGGTATGGGGCGGCGCCCCATCGTTCTCCGAGTCCAGCAGATAGTCCAAGCCAGGTTTTATGGAGGCTCTGCCTCCAAACCACCGCCAAAGGGACACAGCCCCTTTGGAAACCCATAGCCGGAATGCAAAGGCATTCCGTTGGGGGAATTTTCATATCGACAACGGGCTTCGTTCAGCAAAGAGTCATGCCCACATGTGGGCATGGGAACGGGATTCCTAAGGGATGTATCCCTTAGGCGAGGTATGGGGCAGCGCCCCATCGTACTCCCGGTCCAGTTCAAACAGGCAGCATTGTAATGAGGCAGCCGCCCAATATTAGGCTGGTGAGGTTAGCGGCCAGTACGTAACAAACGGTACGCAGCTTGCGGTGTTCGCGGATGCAGATGAGGAAAGCGATTATCTCGGCGATCATTACGAGTATCTCGATGAATATGAGGCCGAGCAGCAGGTATGAAGCGACCGGCGAGGCGGTGTTTATCCAAATGTTTAAGCCGGTCTGGGTGATAAGGTTGATGAGCAGGAATATGATCCAGCTTTGCTTTTGACGGTAGCCAAACAAGTAAAACAGCAAACCTTCACAAATAAGCGTAAGCAAAACGCGCAGCCCGATCAGCAGTATGGAGCGCGTAAGGAGCTTTCCGGCGGAAATGGTTTCCGTGACATAATTGATCGTCAGCACATGATTGTACGAGCGGAGCGAGCTCGCGTCCAGCAGCACGTCAAATTCTTTTTCGGGGCCTGAAACATGCAGCGTGATATTTTGGCCCATATCCTGCCCATGAAAATAAAATACGGAATACCGTTCCCAAGCGGCAGAGCGCGAGGTTCCGTCGATTTTGCCCTGGCTGGTGAAGGCTGTGACGACGGTGCCTTCCGGCGCGCGGCTGGTGATGATAATCAAAGAGGGCGGTTCTGCAGAATTGGCAAGCGCGCTGCCCGCAAGGCTTAGCACCGTGAGTAAGAGAAAGAGTAATGTCAGATAGCGGGTGATTGTTCGCATGTGTCCTCCTTTGTACGCGCAATAAGTCTGTTCCATTGATGAACCATAACAGGAGCTAGCAAAGAGAATGGAGCTCTTACATATCTACTTCGGTAACGCAGTTGCCGCGGGCATGCAGAAAGTGAAACAGGTCGATCGTCTGCAGAACGAGTGAAGCGGTATTGATGTTTGGGTGAACGATCACATATTCCCAGCGGGAAAGCTCCTTATCTAAAAGCACATGTACGCGGCGGTCGTGGTCGTTGATGAGCCCCAGGGGCGATACGGAACCCGGGGTAAGGGAAAGCACCGCTTCGAGTTGTTCCGGCGTGCCAAAACTCAGGCGCGAAATTTGCAGCTGGGCGCAGATTTCTTTTGTGCGGAACGGCTTCTCTCCGGCGGTCAGCAGCAAATAAAATTGCGTACCTTGCCGGTTGGTTAAAAAGAGGTTTTTGCAGTGCGACGCGTTCTTTTCTATATCGAACAAATCGCAGTCGGCCATCGTCATGGCGGCGTCATGTTCAAAGCGGTTATATGGAATTTGCAGCTGCTCCAGAGCGTCAAAAACGGGAAATTCTCGTGCATCTATCATAAATTTGTTTCACCATCTAAAAAATTCTTCAACGTTGCGTCGATTTGCCGGGGAAGAGCGCTCATTTGTGGTAGGGTTCGCCTGCCTGTATGCGAAAAGCGCGATATACCTGTTCCAACAATACGACGCGCGCCAGCTGATGCGGCAACGTCAGGTCGGAAAGGGAAAACGTCGCGTCCGCGCGGGCCAGAACGGCGGGCGAAAGGCCAAGCGACCCGCCGATGATAAAGGTGACACTCGCGCCGCCCGCTTCCAGCCACTGCTGAAGCGAGGAAGCGAAGCGTTCGGAAGTATAGCGCGCGCCGTCCACGCAAAGCGCTACGGTAAAATCTTTGGCGCCGATACACTTGAGCAGCCGTTCGCCTTCGCGTTCCAGTGTTTGCGCCCGCTGGGCGTCGGAAAGCCGCTCGGGAGCGGGTTCGTCGGGACACTCCAGCACTTCCGTTTGCGCGTACCGCGCAAGCCGTTTGGTATATTCGTTGCAAGCCGCCTGTAAATAGGCCTCTTTTAACTTGCCGACGCAAGCGATGCGCAGCTTCATCCGGCGCCACCCATATATTGCTGCAGGGCGGTGAGGTCGGCAAACATATAGACAAGTATGACGATGTTCACGAGCCCCATCAGCACGTAGGTAACGATGACGGCGGCACGGCTCACGCCTATTTCATGGCGCTCCGAGCGCGCGGCGGGCGCCGCCGTTGGTTCAGACGCTGCTTTTTGTTCCGGCGCGGGCAGTGGTTTTACAAGCTGTTCAAGCGCCTGGCGGCGGGAGACGGCGCGCCGAAACGCCTTGTAGCAAAAGATGCACAGCGGAATGCCGATGGCGCCGTAAACACAAAGGCCGATAAGCAGCATGCCGGAGTCGAGCGAAAGCGCCGCGTCGGCGCTGGCGGAGGCAGCGAGGTTTGCGGCAAACAAAGAAACCAGATTAAACACGCCGTGCGTGACCATGGAAGTATAGCAGGAGCCGGAGCATACCGTGAGGCTGCAAAACAGCAGGGCAAGCACAAATATGGATGGCATGGCGGGCGGATTAAGATGCACCAGTGCAAATAAAAACGCGGAATGCAGCATGGCGCGGGTGCGGTTTTGCGGCAGCCAGGAAAACAAAAGCGCGCCGCGGAAAACGGATTCTTCCGCATAGGCGGGGACAACGGCCACAAGGAATATGGCGGCGATAAAGCGCCAGCCGCCCCCAAATTGCAGCGGCGTGGCGATATCCATGTTTTGCGCGCCCAGCGCGGAGAAAAGAAGCTGCATAAGGCCGTTTAAAAAAATGGAAACAAAAAACGCGCCGATGCCGAGCAACCCTGCCCAGATATACTCGGAAGCGCTGACGGAAACCATGCCAAAGCGTTTGGCGCCGCCGCGTTGGCGCATAAAAAGATGCGCGGGTACGGCGAGCAGCGTAAGCTCGATGAGTATGGCATGCCAAGCAAAGTATCGCACAAGATCGTCGACGCCAACGAGCGCGGGCAACAGGGTACCTCCGATTGTCATGGCGAGAAGTACGACGAGCAGAAGGCGGTCGATCAGCCGCTTGTTGGCTAAGTCGGTAACGGACATGGCGCTGGCTCCTTTCGGATGTGTTGATAAAAGGCCATGAATATGGGAAACGGTAGCGCTAATCGATATGAAATACGCCGCAGGGGCGGTCACGATGGGACATAGCCACGTTCATGTCGGTAATGCCCTGTTCATGAAGCGTCTGCGCCACGGTGGCCATGGCTATGCGTTCGTCGTTGTTTTCCGCGCTTAAATGTCCGAGTATGGCGTTACGCAGGCCGCGGGCATACAGGCGGCACAGGGCGAGGCCGGAATCTTCATTGGAAAGGTGCCCATGGCGGGAAAGGATGCGCTGCTTCAGCGGGTAGGGATACGGCCCGGCTTTTAGCATGTCGATGTCATGATTGGCTTCCAGCAAGAGGAGGTCGCAGATTTCCACCGCGTCAAACAAATGCTCGTCCATATGCCCGATGTCCGTGAGCACGCCCGTGGCGCGGCCGTCATGGGAAAACGTATAGCCAACGGGTTCGGCGGCGTCATGAGGAATGAGGAACGGTGTGATATTGACGTCGCCTATGTAAAAATCGCGGCCCGTTTCAAACACGCGCGTGCACGAGGGCGCGATTTCGCCGATAACGGGGGACATAGCCGTCCAGCAGGCGGCATTCGCGTAGACGGGCAAGGCATAGCGGCGCGAAAGCACGCCGACGCCGCGGATATGGTCGCTGTGTTCGTGGGTAACGAGTATGGCGGACAGCGTATCCGGCGGCACGCCGATGGCGCAAAGCGCTTCTTCTATTTTAGAGCCCGGCAGTCCGGAATCCACCAAAAGGCGTACAGAGCCTGCTTCGATGAATATGGCGTTGCCGGAGGAACCGGAAAACAGCGGGGAAAAAAGCATGGGTCTCCCTTTCAAAACGGCTGCGGCGGCCAGGCGCGCGCAGCGCGGTATACATAATTATAACAATGCCGTCAAGCTGTATTATAACATGATATATACGCTTGTGAAGCAAGGAAAAAACAAAATCCGGCTCCGCGTTTTGCGGAGCCGGATTGTATGGCGGAGGAAACCCGCCAAGGAAGCCGTATTGAAGCAAAATTATGCCTTCGGGCCTGCTTCCACGATGTTTTTGGGCATATCTTTATACTTTTCGAAGTTCTTCACAAAGCGTGCGGCCAAGTCCTTGGCCTGCTTTTCGTAGGCGGCTTTGTCAGCCCAAGTATTTTTGGGATTTAGCACTTCTACCGGTACATTGGGGCATGCGGTGGGTACGAGCACGTTGAATATCGGGTCAAGTTCGAATTTAACAGATTCAAGCGCACCGGTGAGTGCGGCGGTAACCATGGCGCGCGTGTGTTTGATGCTCATGCGCTTACCAACGCCGTAGGGGCCACCGGACCAGCCGGTGTTGATAAGGTATACGTTGGACTGGTATTTATTGATGTATTTGCCCAGCAGCTCGGCGTATACGGAAGCATACAGCGGCAGGAAGGGCGCGCCGAAGCAGGTGGAAAATGTGGTTTGCGGTTCCACGATGCCGCGCTCTGTGCCGGCCAGCTTGCTGGTGTAGCCGGAAACAAAGTGGTACATAGCCTGGTTGTTGTCCAGCTTGGAGATGGGAGGCAAAACGCCAAACGCGTCGGCCGTGAGGAATACGACGGTTTTGGGCTGGCCTGCAACGCCGGGAATAAGGCAGTTGGGGATGTATTCCACGGGGTAACCAACGCGGGTATTTTCCGTGACGCTTTCGTCGTTGTAATCGAACTTGCGTGTGACCGGGTCGATCACTACGTTTTCTACCAACGCGCCGAATTTGATGGCGTCCCAAATCTGGGGTTCGTTTTCTTTGGAGAGGTTGATGCACTTTGCGTAGCAGCCGCCCTCGAAGTTAAATACGCCGTCATCGCTCCAGCCGTGCTCGTCGTCGCCGATAAGCTTGCGGTCCGGGTCGGCGGAAAGCGTAGTTTTGCCCGTGCCGGAAAGGCCGAAGAACAAAGCGACGTCGCCGTCGGCGCCCACGTTGGCGGAGCAATGCATGGGGAATACGCCTTGCTGCGGCAGCAGGAAGTTCATGATGGCAAACACGGACTTTTTGATTTCGCCCGCGTACTGGCTGCCGGCGATGAGGATTTCATGCTTTTCGAAATTGACCAATATGGCGGCCTCGGAATGGACGCCGTCAACTTCGGGGATGCATTTGAAGCCGGGGGCGGCTATAATGGTGTAACCGGGAGTAAAGCTTTCAAGCTGGGCCGCGGTGGGGCGAACCAGAAGCTGGTGGATAAACATGTTTTCGCTCGCGAGCTCATTGACGATGCGAACGGAAAGCGCGTATTTTGGGTCGGCACCGGCAAAGCCATCGAAAATGAAGATTTCGCGGCCCTGCAGGTAGGCCATCATTTTGCCGTATATGGCATTATATTTTTCTACATGAATAGGAACATTCACTTTGCCCCATTCGATTTTGTCGTGCACCGCAGGGGTATCCACAACAAAGCGATCCTCGGGGGAACGGCCCGTGTATTTGCCGGTGTACACAGAAAGCGCGCCATTGTCCGCGAGGATGCCTTCGCCGCGACGAAGCGCATGCTCGGTCAACATGGCCGGATTAAGATTGCGATACACGGCTGCGGGGGCAATAATTCCAAGTTTTTCACAGTAGTCTTTCATTTTAGGTTTGTAGCTCCTTCCAGTATGTTGATAAATAGCCCGCTTAAGTATAAGAGATTCTTATATTAGTGGGGAAAATTATTCGGGTTGCGCGGCAGAATGTCGGATATCATAAATGGAGGATCCGTTTGTCCATTTCCATTGATTTTATCCGATATTACGTCGTGAAACAAGGGGGGAATAGCGATTTTGCAGGAAAATATTTTTAAAAATGCAAATTTGGGACGGGACATATAAACGGCAGCACGTATTTTTGCCGCGGGTGCAAGTTAATGTTATGGAGGAATGACGGATGGAGAAATTATTGCTGATTGGCACAGGCGGGACGATCGCGTGCTTGCCGGGAAAACACGGCCTGGAACCGGGAATGAAGGCAGGTGAGCTGCTGCAAACGATTGGGCCGCTGGCGGAGGATGTGGCGGGTGAGGATTTGTTCGCACTGGACAGCTCAAACATCCAGCCCGAAGAATGGCGTGTGATGGCGGCGGAAATAGCAAAGGCAGCGGAAGAATACGCCGGCATTATTGTTACGCATGGGACGGATACCATGGCGTATTCTGCAAGTATGCTAGCGTTCATGTTGCAGGGCATCGCGGTGCCGGTGGTGTTTACGGGCGCGCAGTTCCCCATCGTGTATCCCGATTCAGACGGCAGAACGAATCTGCGCGACGCGATCATCGCCGCGCGCGTGTTGCCGGGCGGCGTATATGTATGCTTTGGCGGCGCGGTGATGTTGGGCTGCCGGGCGGTAAAAGTGCGCACAACGTCGCTGAACGCGTTTGAAAGCATCAATGCGCCGTATGTGGGCGTAGTGGCAAACGGGAGATTCGTGCTTTTATCGGAGCCGCGCGCGGCAGAGGCTGCGCTGCGCGTCAATGACGCGATTGAGCCGAATGTGGCGCTGGTGAAGCTGGTGCCGGGCACGACGCCCGCGCTGTTTGCCGCGCTGTCCGGCTGCGGGTACCGGGCGCTGGTGGTGGAGGCGTTTGGCCTAGGCGGTGTACACAGCATCCGCCGCGATCATACCGAAGCGCTGGTAAAATTGATCGATGGAGGCATGCCCGTGGTGCTGTGCTCGCAATGCTTATATGAGCAAAGTACGCCAAACGTATACGAAGTGAGCAGCGCGCTAAGCAAAGCGGGCGTCATTTCAGCTGGGGATATGACGACGGAGGCGGCGGTGACAAAGCTGATGTGGGTGCTGGGCCAAACAAAAGACATGAGAGAAATTCGCCGGCTGATGGCGGAAAACCTCTGCGGAGAAATTACACAAAACGAAAAAAGCTAAGCTTAGAGGGCGGCGGCAGTCGCCGCCCCTCCGCCGCACAGCCAAACGAGGCGATTACGGCTCGTCCTTTATCAGCAAATACAAGTCGTCCAACTTGTCGTGCATCATGGAAAGTGCGTCGGTGACGCCCTTGTTATAATAATATAAGCCAATTTGTTCCGATAAAAAGCGCACAAATAATTCTGCTTGCAAATGAGAGGCGTCGATTTCGAAGGTCTCTTCGAGATATGCTTTTATTTTGGCCGCCGCGGCTGCATGCTGTTCTTTGGCCAGCGGCACGCCGGCAGGCTCAGCTCTCTTCGCCATCGGTCTGCTGTGGGCGGCTCATTTCCGCGTCGAGCACGAGCAACCGGTCATCGCCGAGGCTTTCGCGGGTGATGTCGCAGTCGCTTTGATTGAGTCTGTGGATGCGGCAGCCGGAGGCGGTGTTTAGAAGGGTATCCAGGCCGTCCAGCCGTTTTTCAAGCGTAAGGTTGCTTGTTTGATAATGCATGGGGATAAGTACGTTTGTATGAGTCATGTTGGCAATGTCGCGCGCTTGTTGGGCGGCGATGGTATAAACGCCGCCGACGGGGGCAAGCAGCACGTCCAAATTGCCAAGCTGGCGAAGCGCCTCGTCAGAGGGCATGGAGCCCAGGTCGCCAAGGTGCGCGATGCGTAAATCATCCGCCTCAATGAGAAATATCAAATTGTTGCCACGCAGGCTGCCGCCGGTGTCGTCATGATAGCTGGGTATGCCCGTGATGCGCGCGTTTGCGTGTGTGTGCGGGCCGGCGTCGCGAATAACCAGCGGATTGCCGGAGACTGCCTCGATATAGTTGTGGTCAAAATGATCGTGGCTGATCGTGACCACGTCGGCCCCTATGCCGCCGAGAGGGTAGCCGGCCTTGGGGGCAAAAGGATCGGTGAGTATGCGCAGGCCAGTCTCGCTGGTGAGCAGAAAACAACTATGGCCATACCAGTAAAAATGCATAAGAACGCCCCTTCCTTAGAGAGATGATTATGAAAACAGGAAACCGCAATATGCGTAAAGCGAAAAACAAACGCGCTATAGAGAGGATAATAGCGTAAGGCCATGTTCGATCAATCGCGCGGCGGCGTCGCCCACATGCGTGCTGGCGAGAGAGAGGGCGGGCCGTTGCCGGGGCAAGACGCTGTGCGTCATGGTGAGCAAAGCGTCGGAAGCGGCAAGCAGCCGCAATTCCAAAGCGCGCCGGGAGATGCCGCGTTCTGTGACGGCAAAAGTGAGCCATAGCGCCTGCTGTACGGTTGGCGAGGCGGGGCACAAAGGCGCGCCGGGCGGGGTGAAAGCCGCTTTACGGGCAAGCATCCACATGCGTCGCTGGGTATAGAGCATGCGGGCGGCCACAGGATCTTCGGAATAAGCGGGACGCGGATGCGTGAAGGGCGGCAGTTCTTGCAGCGTTCTTTGCAGCATGGCGTTGCAAACGGCGCCGGAATGATAAAAAAGAAGATGGCCTCCACTGCCCTGTATATCGCGAAGGAGTGCGGTTTCCAGCAATGTAAATGCACTGATGTGGCTTTGCAAAAACGAAGCGAGCTCATTTGCGTCGCGGTGCAACTGCAGCGGCAACGCGCTACGGGCGGAACAGCCCTGGGCGGAGCAGTCGATAGAAGCGGGGGACACGGCGCAGCCCAATAGGCTAGACAGCGTTCCGGCGACAGAAATTCGAAAAAGCGTGTAAAAGTCAGTAAGCATGATGTCGTTCTCCGATTTGTATAAGGATACTGCAAAGTATGCGGCATTGTCAATTCTTTCTCAACGCGGCGCGCCTGCATACGCTTGCGGAAAAAAGGGAAAATAGGTATGATATTCGAGATATATGCGATAGCCTGTATTGTTATTTTATTTCCGTTGGAGGCCAGCCATGCAAAATTTAATTTATTTTCGGGATACGGCGAACCCATACCAAAATCTGGCGCTGGAAGAAGCGCTGTTTGATGGCCATCAGGAGGGTTGCCTGCTGTACGTTTGGCAAAACCAGAATACCGTGGTGATAGGCAGGAATCAAAACGCCTGGAAAGAATGCCGCGTTTCGCTGCTGGAACAAGAGGGCGGCAGGCTGGCGCGGCGAGGTTCCGGCGGCGGGGCCGTGTTTCATGATTTGGGCAATATCAATTTCACGTTCATCGTGCCGCGCGCGCAATACGATGTGCGCCGCCAGCTTTCGGTTATCCAGCGTGCGGTGGCCTCGTTTGGCATCCGTTCGGAATTCAGCGGCCGCAACGACCTGATAGAAGCGAAAACGGGCGCGAAATTTTCCGGCAACGCGTTCCGGCTGACGGAGAAAACGGCCATGCATCACGGCACGCTGCTTGTGGATGTGGATATGGATAAGCTTACGCGCTACTTGGCGCCGTCGCCGGAAAAATTACAGGCGAAGGGCGTGGAAAGCGTGCGGGCGCGTGTGATGAACCTGCGCGAAGAGGCCCCGTCCATTACGGTGAAGGCTATGCGTGACGCGCTGGTAGATGCGTTTATCGCGCTGTATGGGCCGGCGCGGGTGGGACAGGAATCGGCGCTGGACAAAGAAGATTTGTTTTGCCGTGAGGAGCGCTATGCGTCTTGGGAATGGCGCATGGGTTCTACGCCCAAATTTGATGTGACGATGGAACGGCGGTTTAACTGGGGTTCGCTGGAATTGCAGCTTTGCCTGCGCGAGGGCATAGTGTGGGAAGCGGTCGCTTATTCGGATTCTATGGAGGAAGAATGGGTCGGCAGGCTGGGACCCGCGCTGGTGGGCGCGCAGTTTCGCTCAAAGGAACTGGGGGAACGGGCGCGACGAGTGGGGAATGAGCAAGCCGACGCGGTGGCCGAATGGCTGGAAGAAACTGGGTTTTAACAACAATGAGGCCCCCGCTAAGCGGGGGCCTCATACTGTCAAAAAGGCTCGAAAGGGAAGGCTTTCAATCCGTGGGTAAGGACGACATGTGCGTCCGCAGCCCACACCTTGGGCATTTTGCCGCCGCGAGCCCGGAGGGCGATAGGAAAAATGCCGTAATCCCGGCGAAAAACAGGGTTTTTCGCCGGCCTGAGGCCCCCGCTAAGCGGGAGCCTCATACTGTCAAAATACGTCATCCCAAAGAAGCCACAACGACAGGATTCCGCGCAGCCTGGGTTTCATCCGGCCTGCCGACGGGCGTGGTCACGGGCGCGCGGTGGAGCTCTTCGGGGTCGCTCCGGGCGATATCGATCATGGCGTCGGCAAGGCGGTCAAGGTCTTCGCGGCTTTCCGTTTCGGTGGGCTCAAACATCATGGCCTCGGGCACGATGAGCGGGAAATAGATGGTAGGCGGATGAAAACCACGGTCGATCAACGATTTGGCGATGTCCGTGGTGTGTACGCCCTGCTGGAGAAGGGGGCCGGGCACGAGTACGCATTCATGCATGCAGATGCGGTCATGCGGCAGGCCGTAATACTCTTTAAGGCGGTGCTGCAAATAATTCGCATTCAGCACGGCGTTCTCGCTCGCGTCTTTCAGGCCGTCGCCGCCCAGGGAAAGCATATAAGCGTAGGCTTTGACAAGGACGCCAAAGCTGGCGTGGAAGGCGCGTACCCGCCCGATGGAAAGGGGCCGGTCATAATCCGGCAAAACGGGGCCGCCATGCTTACGCATCAAAACGGGTGCAGGCAAAAACGGGATCAGCTCTTTCACGACGCCTACAGGGCCCGCGCCGGGGCCACCGCCGCCATGCGGAGTAGCAAGCGTTTTATGCAAATTGAGATGCACTACGTCAAAGCCCATATCGCCGGGCCGCGCAATGCCCATGATGGCGTTGGCGTTTGCGCCGTCGTAATACAGCAGGCCGCCCGCTTCGTGCACGATGCGGGCAATCTCTATGATATTTCGTTCAAAAAGGCCAAGTGTGCTGGGGTTGGTGAGCATAAGCCCGGCGGTGCGCGGGCCGACCTTTTGTTTCAAAAGCTCCACGTCCACGCCGCCGTCGGGGTCGGATTTCAGCTCGATGGTTTGGAAGCCGGCCAAAGCGGCGGAGGCCGGGTTTGTGCCGTGGGCGGCGTCGGGGATGAGCATTTCCGTGCGTTCCGCGCTGCCGCGCATGTCGTGGTATGCCTTGATAATCATGAGCCCGGTCAGCTCGCCATGCGCGCCGGCGGCAGGCTGCAGCGTAAATTTGGCCATGCCGCAAAGCTCGCATAGGCCCTCTTCCAGGCCATACATCAGCTCGTATACGCCGGCAAGGTCGGCATCGGGCAGCAACGGATGCAGCTCGTCGAAATGGTGCGGCAGCTCTTCGTTGATTTTGGGGTTGTATTTCATTGTGCAGCTGCCGAGCGGATAGCTGCCGTTGTCCACGCCAAAGTTGCGGCGTGAAAGCCCCGTATAGTGGCGAACAAGCTCTATTTCGGAAAGCTCAGGCAGGGGCAGCGGGCCGCCAAGAAGGTGTTCCGGCAGGAGCTGATCCAGTTCGGGTACATCCAACGGCGGCAAATCGGCGGCGCGGCGGCCGGGTTTGCTGCGCTCAAACAACAATTTTGCTTCGCTTCTGCTCATTTTGCGATCACCTCCAATGCGTTCAGGAATGCGTCAATTTCTTCGCGCGTATTCATTTCAGTGGCGCAGAAGAGCAGTCCGTTATCCGCTTTGTTATAGTAGGAAAGCGGCAGGCCGCCGATGAAGCCCTGCTTGCGCAGCGCGGCGTCGATTTCGCCGGAAGCTTTGGGCGAGTCCATCACAAACTCGTGGAAGAAAGGCGCGCTTTCATACCGCGGCCGGAAGCCGGGGATGGCGCGGATGCCGTCATACAGGTAATGCGCTTTTTGCAGGCAGAGCGCGGCGGTTTCTTTCAGGCCCTGCGGGCCCATGGCGGCGAGGTAAAACGCCGCGGATATGGCGCAGAGGCACTGGTTGGAGCAGATATTGCTGGCGGCTTTCTCGCGGCGGATGTGTTGTTCGCGCGCTTGCAACGTCAGCACGAAGGCACGGGTGCCCTCCGCGTCTTGTGTTTGGCCGACGATACGGCCCGGCAGGTTGCGCAAATATTTTTGCTTGGCAGTCATAAAGCCGAAATACGGGCCGCCCGCGCAAAGGGGAAGGCCCAAAGGTTGCCCGTCGCCCACGGCGATATCCGCGCCCGCGGCGGCCGGTTGTTTGAGCAGGCCGAGCGACAAGGGGTTTACGACAGAGACGAGCAAGGCGCCCGTGGCGTGCAGCGCTTCGGCGGCAGGGGAAAAGTCCTCGATTATGCCAAAGAAATTGGGGCTTTGCATTATGGCGCCGGCGCAGTCGCCCGCACTGGCGCGTAGGGAGGAAATGTCTGTTGCGCCGTTACAGTCCAGCGGCAGCTCGAAAAGCTCCATGCGCGCAAAGCGGGCGTAGGTGCGCAGCGTAGCGATATATTCGGGGTGCAGTCCCGCGGAATACAGCACCTTTGTTTTGCGTGTGGCGCCGCGCAGCATAATCATGGCCTCGGCGACGGCTGTGGCGCCGTCGTAAACGGAAGCGTTGGAAGCGTCCATGCCGGTCAGAGAGCTGAGCAATGTTTGGTATTCAAATATGCTTTGCAGCATACCCTGGCTCATTTCGGCCTGGTACGGCGTATAGGCCGTGTAGAATTCGGAGCGGGAAGCCAGCGCGGGCACCACGGCAGGGATATAATGGCGGTACGCGCCTGCGCCGCGGAACAGGGGCAACTTGCCGGCATCCACGGGCAGCGAAGCGATTGTGCGGCGCACTTCCATTTCGCTCTTGCCCTTGGGCAAAGAAAGCGGGCGGTTTAGCCGCGCTTGCGCCGGGATATCGGCAAACAGGTCGCTCATGGCGTTTAAGCCAAGGGCGTCCAGCATGCCGCGCCGGTCCTCCGGCGTGTTTGGTACATAGCTGCGCATAAAGCCCTCCCTTAACCTTCGCTGGCCACGAACGCGTCGTATTCTTCGGCCGTCAGCAGCGTTTCGGCCGAAACGCCGCTGATTTTCATCCGCATGATAAAGGTTCCGTAAGGGGCGGCGTTGATAAGCTCGGGCGAAGCGTCGAGTGCGTCGTTTACTTCGATTACTTCCCCCGCAACGGCGGTGTATACGTTGGAAACGGCTTTTACGCTTTCCACAACGGCAAAGCTATCGCCCGCGGCAAAGCTGTCGCCCACAGAAGGAAGCTCAACAAATACGATATCGCCCAGTGCGTCTTGCGCGTGATCGGTTATGCCCAGCGTGGCGGTGTCACCGTCGATCAAAATCCATTCGTGATCTTTGGAATACTTACGGTCAGTAGGTGTCATGGGGATATCCTCCTTAATAATTGTTCTTGTTGTTGTTTCAAAAGGGAACCGCACCTGCCGCGCGGGCAGCTGCGGAAGGAAAACGAAGCTGCGTTTAGCGCTTATAAAATGGCAAGGGCACCGCTTTTGCGTTCAATGCGCGGTCGCGGACGAGCACGGTATAATTTGTCTCGTTTGCGGCGTCCGCGTCAATAAGCGCCATAGCGTAGTTGCCGCCCAGCGTAGGCGCGGGGCCGCCTGAGGTAGTGAAGCCCACGCGCTTGCCGCCCAGCAGCACGTCGGCGTGTTCGCGTGCGATGCCGCGGTCTGTGATTTGCAAGCCGATTCGGCGGCGCGGCGGGTCACCCAGCAGCGCATCGCGGCCAATGAATTGTTCTTTGCTGAATTTGATGGCAAAATCGAGCCCGGCCTCGCGCGGGGTGATGGCGGCGGAAAGCTCGTGCCCGTAAAGAGGCATGCTCGCCTCAAAGCGCAGCGTATCGCGAGCGCCAAGTCCGCAGGGGAGGATGCCGCAGGCAGCGCCTGCCTGCAAAAGCGAGGCGTGCAGAGCGGAAGCATTCGCCGGCTCGCAGTAAATTTCAAAACCGTCTTCGCCCGTATAGCCTGTGCGGGACACGACAGCGGGGACACCGGCCACCTGTATTTGGGAAACAAAAGAATAGTTCTTTGCGGGCAAGGCGGCGTTGCAAAGCGGCGCAAGCACGCGCTCGGCAAGCGGCCCCTGCAAAGCAAGCTGCGCCCATTGGGCAGATTCGTTTATAAATTTTGCGTCGTAGCTGGAGGCGTGATCCATTATCCAGGCAAAATCCTTAGCGGTATTGGCGGCGTTGACGACCACCATGTATTTTTGGCTGTTAAAACGGTAGACGAGCACGTCGTCCACGGTGCCGCCATCGGGGTAGCAAAGGAAGGAATAACGGCAACGGCCATCTTGCAGGGTAGAAAAATCGTTTGTGAACGTGTCTTGCAGGAATCTAAGCGCATCCGTCCCTTTGATGAAAATTTCGCCCATATGCGAAACATCGAACAGGCCACAGCGCTCGCGCACGGCTTTGTGCTCTTCCAATATGGAAGAATATTGGACGGGCAGGCTCCATCCGCCAAATTCGACCATCTTGCCGTTCAGGGAGCAGTGCGCTTCGTATAAGGGCGTTTTTTTGCAGTCGTCCATAGTAGCCTCCTTGTTTTGTGCTGGTTGTATGGGGTGGTTTGATAAACACGGGCGCGTGTGCGGGACAAAACGCATGGCATACCGGCACGGTGTTAAGCAAACGGTGCATATGGCATCGGCAGGGAAAGGCGTGCAAAAAAGCTATTCTAACGTAAAAAAGGAATGGTATTAGTATAATACATGCGGCGCGCAGAAGCAAAGTGTTTCAAAAAGCGAAAAGCGGAAAGAAAATAATTTACTGCCGAACAATGGAAATTTCGCCTTAACAATTGATAATATATGGATATTATACTATAATAATACAACATACTGCCAAATTCGTATTGCACGGCCGTATGGGGGCATGAAAGGCTACATGTTCCCGGCCTGATTCTTATGAATGGTGCCGTTGCGGCCCAGTATGGTTTGGGTAATGCCGCGCGGCGATGTGGAATTAATATTTTAGCCCTGCCCACAGGATGGTC
>JAVBPK010000062.1:0-3102 GCA_031549625.1 Eubacteriales bacterium | reverse complement strand
AATACACAGCAATGAACCTTAAAAAGCTAGCGATGTGGAAGGATAAGCTCACTTTTACTTTTATTTCTCTTCGGCACTTGTTTACAAATATGAAAAAGAACCTCACCTCATTTGCTTGAAGCAAGGTTCTTTGACAGTCTGAAAACGCCTTGAAAAAGGCGTTTTGTTTTAAAAATCGGAGGGGCCCGCAGATGATGCGCCGCAAGCCCGGCTCCGTAAGCAAGCCAGTCAGGGAAAAAGCAAGGAACCGGTCAGCCGCATTTGCTGTAGCCGCATCCGCGGCAAATTACGCAACCGCCCTCGTGCTCCATATCGCCGCCGCATTCAGGGCAGGAACTGCTTAGCAGTCCCGCGTTCGGCACGGGTTCCGGCTTACAGGTCGGCCCTTCCAAAAAGGCGTCTTCCTCCGCGGAAACGGCAAGCGCGCTGCTCGCGCTCGTGTTGACGGGTAAGCTCAGCTGAGAGCCCTCGCGCTGCAGTTTTGCCACCTTTTCAAGCACGCGGCCAATAGCATCCGGGCAGGAGAGCACTTTGATGTTTTTGTTTACGGCGCGCTGCCGCAAGGTAGAATGGCAGCGGATGCCCTTGAGCTGCTCGATGATGGAATCCACATCCATGCCCGCGCGCAGGGCGGTGGAAACCAGCCGGCTTGTGGCTTCGCTTTGGCTGGGGCAGCCACCGGCGCGGCCAAGGTTTGTGAAAACCTCGCAGATGCCCTGTTCGTCGTAGTTGACGGTCACGTACAGGTTGCCGCAGCCGATCACGATTTTTTCCGTGATGCCCTGCGTAACTTCGGGGCGTGGCCGCGGCGTGATGACCGAGCGCGGTTCGGCGGCGGGTTGTTCGCGCTTTTCTTCGGGTTTTGTTCCGATGGTAAGCACCTGCTCGCTCCGGCTGCCGTCCCGGTAGATGGTAACGCCCTTGCAGTCGAGGCGGTAGGCCAGCTGGTATACTTCCGCCACGTCGTCGCGGGTGGCTTCGGTGGTAAAGTTTACGGTTTTGGAAACCGCGTTGTCCGTGTATTTTTGGAAAGCCGCCTGCATGCGGATGTGGTATTCGGGCGAGATATCATGCGCTGTAACAAACACTTTTTTGATGTGTTCCGGCACTTCGTCGATATGCGCGAGGGTACCGGCTTCCGCTATTTTGCGCATAAGCGCGGGTGAGTAGAAGCCCTCCTTCTTCGCGATCTCCTCGAAGTACGCGTCCACTTGGGGAAGCGCGTCCTTATCCATCACATTCCGGACAAAGGCCAGCGCAAATAAAGGCTCAACGCCGCTCGAGGCATCGCATAATATGGATATGGTGCCTGTTGGCGCTATGGTTGTGCAGGTTCCGTTTCGAAGCGGCGCCGCCTTTTTATATATGCTTTCACCGAATAAAGGGAACGAACCGCGTGCGGCGGCCAGCTTTTCGCTGGCGCGATGCGCGCGCTCGTTGATAAATCGCATGAGCTCCTCGGCAAGGGCGATGCCCTCGTCGGAATTGTAGGGGATGCGCAAACGGTAAAGAATATCAGCAAACCCCATGACGCCAAGGCCGACCTTGCGCGTTTGTTTGGTTTTTTGTTCGATGGCGTCAAGGGGGTATTTGTTTACTTCTATGACGTTGTCGAGAAAGTGCATGGCCAAATCGACGACGCGCCCAAGCTCTTCGTAATCCACCTCGTAAGCCTCACCCCGTTGTTTGAGTGTGCGGGCCAAGTTGATCGAGCCGAGGTTGCAGCTTTCGTAGGGCAGCAGCGGCTGCTCGCCGCAAGGGTTTGTGCTTTCGATTTCGCCCTGGCTGGGCACGATATTGTCGCGGTTGAGGCGGTCAAGGAATATGATGCCGGGTTCGCCGTTGCGCCAGGCCATGTCGACGATCAGGTCAAACAATTCGCGCGCGTTGCGCTCGCCTACTACCGTTTTGCCGTCGCGCGGGTCCAGCAGGTTGTAATTGCGGCCGTCTTCCACAGCCTGCATAAACGCTTCGGTAATGCCGACGCTTATGTTAAAATTGGTAATTTGCTTGTCGTCCTGCTTGCAGCGGATAAACGACTCGATATCCGGATGATCTACGCGCAGGATGCCCATATTGGCGCCGCGGCGCGTACCGCCCTGCTTGACGGCCTCGGTGGCGGAATTAAAAACCTTCATAAAGCTGACAGGCCCGCTGGCCACGCCGCCGGTGGAACGCACGGACGCGCCGGTGGGACGCAGCCGCGAGAAGGAAAAACCCGTGCCGCCGCCACTTTTGTGGATGAGCGCCGCGTTTTTAAGCGAGTCGAATATGTCCGGCATGGAATCGCCGATGGGCAATACAAAGCATGCGGAAAGCTGCCCAAGCGGTTTACCCGCGTTCATCAATGTGGGGGAGTTGGGTAAGAATTTGAGCTGCGTCATGGCATTGTAAAATTCCTGTGCCGTTTCGCTGGTGTCTTTGGCGCCAAAGGAGAGATCCGCTTCGGCTATGGCGTTTGCGACACGCCAAAAAAGGCCGTCCGGCGTTTCCGTAAGATTGCCGTGCTCGTCCTTTGTTAAATAGCGGCGCTCCAGCACTGTTAATGCGTTCTTGCTCAGTTGCATGCTTGTTCTGCCCTCTCAACCAGTCAGTTATACTTAATCACATAATATTGTGGTGAAAAATCAATTTCACACTACATATTGTAGTATCAGAAAGCAATCCTGTCAACAGGGGATACGGAAATAGTATAGGAAATTTTTCAAAAAATCTACAAAACATGCTACAAGCGCGAATGAGTAAGAACCAGGAAAGAGCAGTCAAGCTTGCTTAGACGAGAGGGGCGCGGGGGCGTTTCCGGGCCCCCCATGCCGCTTCTGCTTTCAGCAAACTTGCATACCTTTACGAAGCTTTTTCTTTTCCACCAATCAAAGGAAAAGAATCAAAGCCCCTTTTAGAACCCAAAGGCTTTCAATGGGCGGCGAGACCGCACGCGAAGCGTGTAGCCGCCCGTACAATGCATAGCGGGGTTGCAGATCCACAATACGGCCCCGAAGAGGGAAAGGCGCTCAAACGGGATACCCCCTATAAGCCATCCCTGGTGGCCTTCCCGGAGGGGAAGGCCTGTAGGGAGGGTTTGGGTGGGTGGGCAGGATGGGG
>JAVBPK010000009.1:0-8085 GCA_031549625.1 Eubacteriales bacterium | reverse complement strand
AATACACAGCAATGAACCTTAAAAAGCTAGCGATGTGGAAGGATAAGCTCACTTTTACTTTTATTTCTCTTCGGCACTTGTTTACAAATATGAAAAAGAACCTCACCTCATTTGCTTGAAGCAAGGTTCTTTGACAGTCTGGAAAACCGGCCGAAGGCCGGTTTTTTCGTTGCGGTTACACTGAACATTCACGTTTGCCAGGGGGATATCGATAAAATAGAGTTCCTGGCGTCCTGCCCCCGTTCTATGGAAGTTTATCCGGTTCCGGCAGGTCGACATCCTGGTCGATGGTGATGCTTTTTATGACCGGTTTGTCCGCGTTTGCCACGGCTCCGTTCGGGCCGGAATTGGGAGTGTCGGCCAGCTTGTCCACCACATCCATGCCGCTTGTTACGCGGCCGAAGGCGGCATAGGAACCGTCAAGGGAAGCAGTGTCCTCATGCACGATGAAAAATTGCGAGCCTGCGGAATCAAAGGAGTTTCTTCGTGCCATGGAAAGTACGCCGCGGGCGTGCTTGAGCGCATTCGTAAAGCCGTTCTTTGCAAACTCGCCCTTTATAGAATAACCGGGCCCGCCGCCGCCGGTGCCGTCAGGGTCGCCGCCCTGAATCATGAAGCCTTTCATAATGCGGTGGAATGTCAGCCCGTCATAGTATCCCTGTTCCGCTAAATAGACGAAATTTCGCACGGATTGCGGCGCAAGGTCGGGGTAGAGCTCCAGAACGATGGTATCGCCGGTTTCCATGGTGATGGTTGCCGGAATGGTATTCGTGGTCAATTCTTCCAGCGTTTTCGCTTGCGGAGCTGCCGTTGCCGCCGGGGCAGCCGGAGCCGGTGTGGATGGAGGCGGTGCGGGTGTCTCGGCGGCCTTGGGCGCGCAGCCCGTGATAGAGCAAAGCAGTATGCCCAGCATGGTGCTAAACGCCAGGATAATCCTTTTCATGATGAAAGTCCTCCGTCTTTGTATTCAACAAATAATTGTATACGGAAAAGCATGTGTTGGCAACGGGAGAAACTGCGGGTAAAACACGCGGCGGGAACGGAAAGCGGGAGAAAGGGCGTTAGGCGATGGAACTCAAGCAAAACGAGCCTTCCAGCAAAGGAAAACGAGCGAAAACGATCTACGTGGGGCGAAGTTTACGCAATTTAAAGGCCGCCCCATAAGGGCGGCCGTATCGTTCAATCAAGGAGGTCATGGCACACGCCGGCGCGTCGAAACCGGGTGTCGATGGCTGGCTTTATGCGCATCAGCCATGATACTTATACATATGCGGGAAATCAGAAATGTGTTACCCGATTAATGTGCCTGTTTTTCCGTCTATGCCGTCTTTGGCTTTTTCCAGCAAAGTGATAAGCGCCTGGCGGCCCGGTTTGCTTGCGGCGAAGTCCACGGCGGCCTGTACCTTGGGCAGCATAGAACCGGGGGCAAAGTGCCCTTCCTGGATAAGCGCGTTTGCTTCTTCCACGCGCAGGCGGGAAAGGTCCCGCTGCTGCGGGGTATTGAAATGGATGGCGACTTTTTCGACGGCGGTGAGTATAATGAGCAAATCCGCGTCCATTTCCTGCGCGAGCACGCAGCTGGCGAAGTCTTTGTCGATAACGGCGGGTACGCCGCGCAGATGCCCGTCCGATTCTTCAATGACGGGTATGCCGCCGCCGCCGGCGGCAATAACGATTTGCCCGGCATCGTACAGCGCGCGTATGGTTTCGATTTCAACGATCTGCTGGGGGCGAGGGGAGGCGACAACGCGGCGCCAGCCACGGCCGGCGTCCTCCATAACGGCCTGCCCGTTTTGCGCTAGCTCGTTTGCTTCCGCTTCTGTCAGAAAGCGGCCGATGGGTTTGGTGGGTTTCAAAAAGGCAGGGTCCGCTTTGTCTACGATCACTTGCGTGATAACGGTGGAGCTGGGCGTATAACATCCGCGGCGGCGCAATTCCTCACGCAGCGCGTTTTGCAGGTCGTAGCCGATGTAAGACTGGCTCATGGCAACGCATACGGAAAGCGGGATGTGCTGTTCTTCCATGGCAAGCTGAATCATGCCGACTTGCGGGCCGTTGCCGTGGGAGATGACGATGCGGTGCCCTTGTTCCACAAGGTCGGCAATGGCGCGTGACGTGGTTTTGACGGCCTGCATTTGTTCTGGAAGGTTTTTGCCCAGCGCGTTTCCGCCGAGAGCGATAACGATACGCTTACTCATAAAATTGCCCCCTGTTATCATAGGATTCTACTCTGCCGGTATCCCCATCATAGCATAGCCGGAGAAAGAAAACCATAATTATTTTTAGGTTTTATAAAAATTATTTAGCATAAAAAATCCAATCCAACTATTGCGTTATTTTGAACAGAACGGAAGAATGAGAGGCGGCAAAAAGTGCGGGAAATTCATGCAAAGTGGCAAAGAATATGAATAAATTTAAAAAGAATTGCGGATGTTGATCGAAATTTCCAAAAAAACACAATATATAGTAGAAGCTGGATGAATTATACTTGTGCGCGCAGATTTTTGCAGATATAATACAATGAGCAAAGAATAGGCGTAAGCTGGAGACAAGAGAGAAAACAATGGCAAGACAAAAGAGAAGAAAAAACAACGCGGTGCAAGCTCTGCGAGCCGTATTCATCATATTGCTGGTCGGGTGCGTTGGCCTTGCCGCATATCTGCTGCTGGTTAAGCCGGGGGCAAATGGCCCGGTCGATATGCTCGGCCCAAGCGCGGAACCGGAGGTAAACGAAACAGCTACATTTGCCGAGGGCGTATATGTGGCAAATATCGCGCTTGCGGGTAAAACGCTGGACGAAGCGAAGCAAATGCTAAGCGCGGAAGAAAAAAAGATCACGGACAAAGTTCAGTTCCAGCTGAGCGCGGGCGACACATCTTTGACATTGACCGCCGTTGAAATCAAACTCCAATTTGATACGGAAAAGATATTGCAAGAGGCGATTGCGCTCGGCAACGTGGGCAATAAGCGTGAGCGCGATCAGGCACGCGAAGAATTGCTGGCAAATCCAAAACGTTTCGACATCTCCTACGAGGTAGATACCTCGGGAGCGGAAGCGAAAGTGGCCGAGCTGGCGGAAAGGGTGCGCAAGGCGCCGGTTGACGCAAGCGTAACCATGGATATGACGGTGGAAGGCTTTTTCGCGTATGCCGAAGGTGCCCCCGGAGAAGAATTGGACGGCGGAGCGTTGCTGGCGTCGCTGAAAGAGCGCGCGCAAGCGGGGCAGTTTGGCGTGGTGGAATTACCCATCCTGTACGAAGAATCCGAAATTACGATAGACAAATTAAAATCATCCCTGATACGCCGCGGGGCCGCGGAAACCTCCTTCGCAAAATCGCCGTATAACCGCGAAGATCGTGTGTACAATGTAAAAAAAGCGGCGGGCATGGTCAACGGCTTCTGCTTAAAGCCCGGGGAAGTGTTCTCCACAAACAATACATTGGGCGACCGCACATATGCGCTGGGTTGGAAGCCGGCGCCGGCTATCGTGCGCGGCAGCACGGAAGACCAAGCCGGCGGCGGCGTTTGTCAGGTAAGCTCCACGCTGTATAATGCCGTGGTGAAGGCCGATCTCGAAATAGTAACGAGGCGCAACCATTCGAGCTCCGTGAGCTATGTACCGCGCGGGCTGGACGCCACGATAAACACGGGCACCATCGACTTCCAGTTCAAAAACAATACCGCCTCCGATATTTATATATTTGCCTATACATTCGATAAAAACGACGGCAAGGTACCGGAAGGCCAAACGGATAAGACGGTTCATGTGGAAATCTATGGCGAGGCTTTGCCGGACGAATACGACAAAATTACGCTTACATCAGAAAAAATCGAAACACTCGAACCAGCGGGCCAAATGGAAGTAATCGTAGACAATACAAAGGCGTGGGACTACTATGAAGAACAAACGGCGCGCAAAAATGGATCCGTTTACCAGTCCTACAAACATTACTTCAAGGGCGACAAGGAAGTAAAGGTTGAGCCGCTGGCAAAGTCCACATATGCAGCCTATGCGGGCACCATTATAGTGGGCCCCGGGTACTATTCCACGCCGGTGATTCCGGCGACACAGCCATAAAACAAGCAGAAAGCACTCCGGAAGGCGGCAGCCGCGCTTCCGGCTAACGAGAACACAGGCAATATGCAAAACAAAGTAAACGGAAATATCACGGGCATACGCGATACGGTTTTGGAACAAATAGCGGGCCTATACGAACTCAATATGGGGGCAGATACGTTTATAAGCCGCGAGCTTTTAGAAATGCTGGCGGTTTATTCTTCTTTAATCAATCGCGAAATTTCTGTATACATTCGAAGGAACGGCGCGGTAGCGGATGTAAGCATCGGCGACAACGCGACGGTAAGCATGCCGGAAATGCGCGTGGTACGAAACGAAGAACGCTTGTGTGGCGTGCGGTGCGTCCATACGCATCCAAACGGCAACGCGCGGCTGAGCGATGTGGACATCGGCACGCTCAAGCACATGAAGCTGGACGGCATGGCGTCGATAGGCGTGCAAGAGGGTAGGCCCACGGCGCTGTATGTAGCGTTTTTGGGCGAGTGGGATGAGGCGGAAGGGTTCGGCGCGTTGGTCTATGGCCCGCTTTCGATAAAAAGGCTGCCACAGAGCGCGTTGATGCGCGAGATATTTGCCGCGGATGAACGGCTGAAGGTATCAGCGCATCAGGTTGCGGAGCGACCGGAGCGCGCCATACTCATAGGCATAGAAAAGAATAATGGCTACGACAACATGGGGGAACTGGCGGAGCTTGCGAAAACGGCGGGGGCCGTTGTGGTGGGCAGCAGCGTGCAAAAAAGGCAGGGCATGGACAATGCCACGTATATCGGTTCCGGCAAGGTGGACGAATTGCGGCTGTTGGGCAGCGCGCTGGAAGCAGACATTTTCGTTGCGGACGATGAGCTTTCCGCCATCCAAACGCGCAATCTTGAAGAGGCGTTGGGCAAGCCGGTGATAGACAGGACGGCGCTGATACTGGACATATTTGCCGCGCGGGCGCAAACGCGTGAAGGGCGGCTGCAAGTGGAACTGGCACAGCTGAAATACCGGCTGCCGCGGCTGATGGGTATGGGACAGGCGCTCAGCCGCCAGGGCGCGGGCATAGGCACGCGCGGCCCCGGCGAAAAGAAGCTGGAAACTGATCGGCGGCGTATCCGCGACCGCGTCCACGAGCTGGAACAGGATATCGAAGAAGTGCGCAGGCAGCGCGCGGTGCGGCGCGGCAGGCGCGAAAAAAACGCCGTGCCCCTCGCCGCGCTGGTGGGTTATACAAACGCCGGAAAATCTACGCTGTTAAACGCGTTGGCAGGCAGTGGCGTATTAGCTGAAGATATGCTGTTTGCCACGTTAGACCCGGTTGTGCGACAGGTCGTGCTACCCCTGGGTACGGAAGCGCTGCTGGCTGATACGGTGGGCTTTATCCACAAATTGCCGCATGAGCTGGTAAGCGCATTTCGGGCAACGTTAGAAGAAATCGCGCACGCTGACATCATATTGCATGTGATCGACAGCGCGAACGAAAATTATGACGCGCAGATGAGTGTGGTGGAAGACGTGCTTTTGGAATTAAAAGCGGCGGATACGCCACGCGTAAACGTATACAACAAGATCGACAGCGAAGGCGCGAGGCCGGGTAAACGCGGCGAACACGTGTGGATCAGTGCAAAGAACGGGACGGGGTTGGACGCTTTGCGCGCATTGTTGGAAAAAAAGCTGAATGAAAAACAAATGCGTATGGAGCTGGTTGTGCCTTACGCCAAATACGAGGTGATGTCGCTGATACGCGAGGCGGGCCGCGTGCTGGAAGAAGAGCATGGCGAAGAGGGCGCGCGCGTGGTGGTCATGATCGAGCAAAGCGCGCTGTGGCGCATCAAGGCGGTGCTTGGGTAAAAGGCCGGCCCATTTCGGGAATCATCAATACACACAGCCGTATACAGTAGTATCGTACATAAAAAGGACGGAAAGGCTTCCGTCTTTTTTGTTTGCATAGGAAAGCGGCGGCTTGCCGGGCCTCATGGCCTGCGGGCTGCTGCTTTCCGTTTTATCAGTACGGCGCTGCCGGCCGAAACGGGCACAGGGCCTTGCGTCCTGGAAAGGAACACATGGAAGAAAGAAACATGGTCGAAGAATACGCCATCAGCGGGCCGGAGGGCGGCAACCTCTCCGCGGCCGACGCGCAGGGAGGCGCTGGTGGCAGCGTGGTGTATGGGGCGGATATCGTGGAAGAGGTGCGGGAAGAAGAACGCCAGAAGCAGGATGGCGAAACGGCGGGCAAAACATACAACAGCGCGGAGTTTGACGCGGCGGTGCGCCGCAAGATCGATTTTGCTGTGCGCGATATGAAAAACCGCTATGAGAACGACCCGTATTATCTGATGGGCAAACAGATGGCGGAAGGCGGAGCGGCAGGAGTGGGTATGCCGCCGGATGCAGCGGAGGAAAGCATGCTGCGTGGCCGAAACCTGCTGCCGCCGGCGGAGCAGCTGGTGGATAAGCTGCCTGCGCCGCCCGCCGTGCAGCGTGAGCTGCGCGAAAAACCGGCGGTGACCCGCATAGCGAAAGAATTGGTAGAATGCAAGCTGAATGGCGAATTGCCAAACGACATGCAGGTGGCCGATATCATGCGCGCCTACCCCACATTCATGAGCGACGCGGTACGCCACGGAGTACGCGCCGCGCTCAGAATGGCAAACGTGTCCAGGGAAAAGGACGCGCGCTTCCAAAATGCCATGCAGCAGGCGGCCAGGAACCGCACGCTTCCCAAGGCGATTAAGCCGGGGTTTAACGCGCGAAACAGCGGCGAGACGGATTATTCCAGAATGAGTGCGGAAGAGTTCAAGCAGGTGAAGGAACGGTTTCAAAAGGCGTATCTGCAAGGGAAAAAGGTAAAAATCTAAAGACACATAAGGAGGGCATAAAATGCCGAATATCAATACCCAAACAACCAATCAGCCAAGAGGGTACAACAAAACATTTTACGATAAGGACATGTTGGAAGCCGCAAAGACACAGCTTGTGTATGCGGAGCACGGCCAAAAGCGGCCGCTGCCAAAGCAGGCGGGCAAAAAGGTGGAAATGCGGCGATGGAGCCTGTGGGATCCCTCTTTAGCCGTAAGGCCGCTGACAGAGGGGGAAACGCCGGACGGCCTCTCGCTGGAACAGGACATCGTGGAAGCGGAAGTCAAGCAGTATGGCGCGTATTTTACGTATTCCGACATGCTGGACCTTACATCCTTCGATGAGATTTTGCAGTCCGGCACAGGCCGCCTGGGTGAAATGCTGGGCACGGTTGTGGAATGGGTAACGCGCGACGAGCTGGCCACAGGCAACAACGTAAACTGGGCGGGCAGCGCCACAAGCCGCGCAACGCTGACGGCGGGTGATAAGCTGACAAGTGAGGATATCCGCAAAGCCGCGCGTGATTTGAAAAAGCGCAAGGCGCGCATGTTCCAGCGCGCAGGCAGGAAACACTATCTCGCCATCGTGTCGCCGGACGCGGTGTACGATCTGCAAAGCGATCCGCTGTGGCAGGCCGCAAACACCTATGTTGACCAGGAAGGCCTGTACAGTGGCGAGCTGGGTCGCCTGTTCGGCGTGGTGTTTTTAGAAAGCACGGAAGCGCCCGTGGTGACAAACACGCTCGAAGCCACAGTGAGCGCATACAATGCGGGCACAAAGACTCTCACGCTGGCAGAAGAGATTTCGGAATCGGCGGAAGCGTACCTTGCGAGCAGCGGCGCGCAGGTTCTTGTGGGGTTGGAAACGGCGGCGGTTGCCTCAGTGGATGTTGCGGCAAGAGCCATTATTTTGGCGGCGGCGCTTGGATCGGCGCCGGCGGTGGGCACACGCGTGCTTTCGCGTGATGGCTGCGATGCAGGTATTGCGGTGCATCAAACGCTGGTGTTTGGTGAAGATGCCTATGGCATCATTACAATCGGCGATGGGAACGTGCAGGCAATCATTAAGAACGTTGGAGAGGGCGGGTTCGATCAAGTGGTCGACCGCCTTGACCGGACCGGGTGCGACCCGCCAGCGGTCGGCGTCAGCGTCGTCGACCTCGACGCCGT
>JAVBPK010000125.1:0-27489 GCA_031549625.1 Eubacteriales bacterium | reverse complement strand
CCCCGCCGCCGTCCATTTTACACACGGCGCGAAAGAATTGTTCCAGCCGCGCATAGGCCGCTCCACCGCACAAAGCTGAACCGACCAGCAGGTTTTCTTCGCCGATAAAGGGACGCGTTTCCAGCACGCCGTTTTGCGGCGCGCCTTGCCCCAGCATGGTGATTTGGCCGCCCGTGCCGATATTCACGAGCACGCTGCGGGCGTGTTCGCGCACGGCGCCTAAAAAGCTCGCCTGGTTATCCCCAATGGCCACGGACACCAGCGCGCCGTTTGGCCTGCTTCCGATAGCGCCCCGCGCGGTAATGATTTCCGGAAAAAACGACATGTCGATGCCGCAGCGCGCGGCGGCGCGCAAATCAAACGCGCGCGTGGCTACGTCAAACAAGCCAAAACTTTGCGCCATGCTCGGCCCGCAAATGGCAGTCGCGCGGCACGCCAGTTTCATCGCCACAAAATCCGCTATGGAACAAAAGCGCCTTGCCCCTGCGGGGATCTCGCCCTTCGCCTGGTTATACGCATGCGTAACCATGCCATACCCTGTGCTGAGCGGATACCCGCCAGCTCCGGCAAGCGCGTCCGCAAAAGACAGGCCCGCCTCGTTTGCAAGGCTGCCGCGCCCATCTCTCCATGTATACAAGGGCGTCACGGCCTCTCCGCACGCGTCCACGTACACGATGCCATGCATTTGGCCCGTAAGGCCGATGCAAAAAACGGGCGCGTAGTCCCTCTCCCACGCTTCCAGCAAATCGCAAACCATGGCGTAAAGAACGTTTGCGTCCTGCAAATCTTCCCAGGCTTCGCCTGCAAGGCATGCGGCGTTTGGCAAGGTTTCTTTATGGAGAATCGTCCTTTTCTCGATGTCCAGCACGATTGCGGAAATGCTCGTCGTGCCGATGTCTATGCCGATCGCGCGCATATCGCTGCCGCCCTTCTCATGCATTGTTTTTCGTTTGTTATACACGTTCATTATAAAATCCAGCCGCGAAATGTCAATGCGCGCCTGTTATCCAAATGTACGATTGATGCGCCCAAAATGCAAAAGATTGAGCATGCGCGTTTGGAAAATTTTTGTACAAATTTATGATATACTACATAGGAGTCATGCCATGGCAACAGTGCCATGCCCCTATCAAAACACATCTGAGAGGTGAGTAGCGTGGGAATACTTGAAAAATTCCATTTAACCGGCAAGGCCGCTTTGGTAACAGGCGGCGCGCGCGGCATTGGCAGAAGCATTGCGATTGCGCTGGCGGAAGCGGGCGCAAATGTCGCAATCGTCGATTTTGATATTGCCAAAGCTCAGCAAACCGTAGAAGAATTGCGCGCCATCGGCGGCACGCATATCGCCATCCGAGCCGATGTCACCGTCCCCGGCGATGTGCAAACCATGGTGGACAACATGCTGGCCGCCTACGGCAAAATCGACGCCGCCTTTTGCAACGCGGGCATCTGCATCAACGAAAGGGCGGAAAATATGACGCTGGCGCAATGGCAAAAGGTGATGGATGTCAATCTTACCGGCGTATTTCTCACAGCCACGGCCATAGGGAAGGTGATGATAAGCCAGCAAAAGGGCTCCATCGTCAATACGGCGTCCATGTCCGCGCATATCGTCAACCAACCGCAGCCCCAGTGCGCATACAACGCCTCAAAAGCCGGCGTGGTCATGCTGACAAAAAGCCTCGCCGTGGAATGGGCGCCCCATCATGTGCGCGTCAATTCCATCAGCCCCGGATATATAGCGACGGAGCTCACGCTACAGGCGGAAGCGCTCAAGCCGCTTATCCCGCAGTGGAACGCCATGTCTCCGGTCGGCCGCATGGGCCAGCCGGAAGAGTTGCAGGCGATAGCCGTATACCTTGCCAGCGACGCGAGCGATTTTACAACCGGCTCCGACTTTTTGATAGACGGCGCCTTCACTTGCGTGTAAGCCCGTGTATATTGCAAGTTGACAAAAGCCCTGTCATCATATAGTATATAAAAATAGGCAGCAACTTGCGAGATTAAGAGAGCACATGTAAAAGCCAGCCGGTTTTTAGGTGTGTTTTTTTATAGTCTGAATCTGCCCTCCTCCTTTACCAGCCGGCCAAAAGGGAAACCGCATGCAAGCAGAGCAATTTCTTCAATGCCTGAAGAAGCACTCCATCATCGCCTCCGTAAAAGATTTGCAGGGGTTGGAACGCGCGCTGCGCAGTCCTTGTAAGGTCGTTTTCGTGCTGTTTGGCGACTTGCTGAGCATCGCGGAAATCACCGCGCGCGCCAAGCAAGCGGATAAAACCGTTTTTATCCATCTGGATCTGATAGAGGGCCTCGCATCGCGCGACATATGCGTAGATTTTATCGCAAAAAACACAAAGGCGGACGGCATCCTGTCCACAAAATCCAACTTGATCCGCCGCGCGAACGCATGCGGCCTTTTAGCCATCCAGCGCTATTTTTTGCTGGATTCCCTAACATTCGAAAACGTTACCAGACAATACGCGCGCGAAGCCGCATGCGCTATCGAGGTGCTTCCCGGCGTCATGCCCAAAGTAATCGCCCGGCTGGCGCAAACCATTCGCACGCCCATCATCACAGGCGGGCTGATCGCAGACAAAACGGATGTAACAGACGTATTATCCGCGGGCGCCTGCGCCGTTTCCACCACAAACCCGGATATTTGGTTTTTATAACCGCGCCCGGCCGATACGAACAAGGAGGGATCATATGGAACGCTATATCTTGGCTTTGGATCAGGGAACGACAAGCTCACGCGCTTTGGTATTCGATCAAAACCATAACATCCGGGGCATAGCGCAAAAAACGTTTACGCAGCACTTCCCGCGGGAAGGCTGGGTGGAGCACGATCCCATGGATATCTATAATACCCAATGCGAAGTGATGCTGCATGTGCTTGCGACCTGCAACATATCCATCACCGACATTGCCGCCATCGGCATCACCAACCAGCGCGAAACCACCATCGTTTGGGATAAGCACACGGGCGAGCCCATATATAACGCCATCGTGTGGCAATGCCGCCGCACAGCGGATATCGTAAGCGGCTTGGTGCAGCAGGGACTTTCTACGCACATTCAGCAAACAACAGGGCTTGTACCAGACGCGTATTTTTCCGCTACAAAAATCAAATGGATACTTGACCATGTGGAAGGCGCGCGTGAACGGGCGCAGCGCGGCGACTTGCTTTTTGGCACGGTGGACAGCTGGCTCGTATTCAAACTGACAAACGGCGCCGTACACAAAACAGATTACACGAACGCAAGCCGCACCATGCTTTTCGATATCCATCGTCTGGACTGGGATGAAACGCTGCTGCGCGCGCTTGATATTCCGCGCCCCATGCTGCCCACGGTTTGCCCATCCTGCCACTTGTTTGGCCGTGCGCGCATACAGGGCGCGGATATACCCATCACCGGTATCGCCGGCGATCAGCAGGCCGCCCTGTTTGGGCAATGCTGCTTTGAGGCGGGCGAAGCCAAAAACACATACGGCACCGGCTGCTTTTTGCTTATGAACACAGGAAACGTTCCTGTTGCCAGCCAAAACGGCTTAATCACCACGATTGCCGCCAGCCAGAAGGGTATCCGATACGCCCTGGAGGGCAGCGTATTTGTCGGCGGCGCCGTCATACAGTGGCTGCGGGACGAGCTGCGGCTGTTAAGCAGCAGCTCGGAATCAGAATCATTGGCTGAAAGCGTCGCAAACACCGGCGGCGTTTACCTTGTGCCAGCTTTCACCGGCATGGGCGCTCCGTATTGGGATATGTACGCCCGCGGTTGCCTTATCGGCATGACGCGCGGCACGCAGCGGGCGCATATCGTGCGCGCCGCGCTTGAGGCCATCGCCTACCAAAGCCTGGATCTGGTGCAATCCATGGAAAAGGATATCGGCAGCACGTTGCCCTCGCTGAAGGTGGACGGCGGCGCGAGCCTGAACGGGTTTTTAATGCAATTTCAGTCCGATATGCTAAACAAGCCCCTATTCCGCCCCTTTACTCAGGAGACCACGGCATTGGGCGCCGCCTGCCTTGCGGGCCTTTCTGTGGGGCTATGGCAGGACGAAGCGGAAATCCGCGCGCTATGGAAGCAAGGCGCCGCGTACAAGCCGCACATGCCGCAAGGCAAGCGCGATGAATTGCTGAACGGCTGGCACCGCGCCGTTGAACGCAGCCGCAACTGGGTGGAACAAGAATAGCCGAATAAAAAATCAACCATACAGCAAAGGGAGGAACCAAAATGGAAACAAGGCCGACTGTTTCTTGGGAATTGATGGACGCCTTTTTAACGGACGCTTTTAAGGGATATGGCGTACCCGAAGCGGATGCCAGGATTTGCGCCGACGTGCTGTTGGAAAGCGACCGCCGCGGCATTGAAAGCCACGGCTGCAACCGCTTTAAGCCCATCTATATCGACCGCATCGTTGCCGGTATCCAGCAGCCCGTCACAAAAATCAACATCTTAAAAGAAACATCCACCACCGCCGTGCTGGACGCAAACGACGGCATGGGTATGGTCGTCAGCTACAAAGCCATGGAAATGGCAATCACCAAGGCAAAGCAGCATGGCCTTTCCATGATCGCCGTGCGCAATTCCACGCACTATGGCATCGCCGGGTATTGGTGCACCATGGCGACAAAAGCGGGCCTGATCGGTATCACCGGCACAAATGCCCGCCCTTCCATCGCGCCCACATTTGGCGTGGAAAACATGCTGGGCACAAATCCGCTTACCGTCGGATTTCCTACGGATGAGCCGTTTCCCTTCATACTGGACTGCGCCACCTCCATCACACAGCGCGGAAAAATCGAATACTTTGCGCGCACAGGCAGCGCCACGCCCGCTGGTATGGTCATCGGCCACGACGGCAGCGCCATGACGGACAGCGCGCAAATTCTAAAAGACCTGACAAGCGGCAGCGCCGCTCTCGCCCCACTGGGCGGCATAGGCGAAGAATTAGCCGGGTACAAAGGCTATGGCTACGCCACGGTCGTGGAAGTACTTTCCGCCGCGCTGCAAGCGGGCAGCTTCCTGAAAATGCTGGTGGACAAAGACGAGCAGGGCCAAAAAAAGCCCTATCATCTCGGCCATTTCTTCCTCGTCATCGACCCGGACGCGTTCATGGGTTTGGATACATTTAAAGCCACCTGCACACAAATACTAAAAGACCTCCGCGCTTCCATGAAAGCGCCGGGGCAGGAACGCATTTACACCGCCGGTGAAAAAGAATACCTTACGTGGCTCAGCCGAGAAAGCACGGGCGTGCCGGTGGGTGAAGCCGTGCAAAAAGATTTGGTTAATGTGCGCGACGCGCTGCGATTGCCGTATATTTTCCCATTTGAAAAGGAGAACAATGCATGAATTACGCCGAAGAATCCCTGCGGATGCACAAAGAATGGAAGGGCAAGATAGAAGTCGTCGCCACCGTGCCCACAAAGGACAAAAACGACCTTTCTCTGGCGTACACGCCCGGCGTGGCGCAGCCCTGCCTGGAAATACAAAAGGACGTTGCGCGTAGCTACGAGCTAACCCGCCGATGGAACATGTGCCTGGTCGTTTCCGACGGCACGGCTGTGCTGGGCCTTGGCGATATCGGCCCCGAAGCCAGCATGCCCGTGATGGAGGGCAAATGCGTACTGTTTAAAGCGTTTGGCGACGTAGACGCGGTCCCCATGTGCATCAAAAGCAAGGATGTCGACACCATTGTGGAAACCATTTACCAAATTTCCGGCTCCTTTGGCGGCGTAAACCTGGAAGATATCGCCGCGCCGCGCTGCTTTGAAATCGAGCGGCGCTTAAAAGAACGCTGCGATATTCCGATATTCCACGACGACCAGCACGGCACTGCCGTCGTCACGCTGGCCGCGCTCACCAACGCGCTGAAGTTGGTGAAGAAAAAGAAAGATTCCGTGAAAGTCGTTCTAAACGGGGCCGGCGCCGCTTCCGTATCCATCGTGAAACTGCTGCTCTCCGACGGCTTCGCCGATATCACCATGTGCGACCGCAGCGGCATCATATATGAGGGCCGTAAGGAAGGCATGAACGCCGCGAAAGAAGAAATGGCCAAACTGACAAACCGCGCAAAAAAAGCCGGTTCTTTGGCCGACGCGCTAACCGGCGCTGATATATTCATCGGCGTATCCGCCCCCGGCACCGTCACGACAGACATGGTTCGCGCCATGGCGAAGGACGCCATCGTTATGGCCTGCGCAAACCCGACGCCGGAGATTTTCCCCGACGACGCCAAAGCAGGCGGCGCTGCGGTCGTTGCCACAGGGCGCAGCGATTTTCCAAATCAGGTAAACAATGTGCTCGCCTTTCCCGGCATATTCCGCGGCACATTCGATGTGCGCGCCAGCGATATCAACGATGCCATGAAAATCGCCGCCGCTTACGCGCTGGCCGGATTAATATCGGATAGCGATTTACACGCGGAAAACATACTGCCCGCCGCTTTTGACCCGCGCGTAGGCAAAACAGTAGCCGCCGCCGTAGCCAAAGCGGCGCGGGAAAGCGGCGTTGCCAGAATATAACGAAGATAAAGAGGACGATGGGGCGTTGCCCCATCGTCCAGACGGGCAAAAAAGAGTCGCAAGAAAAAGCTTTCAATCCGTGGGCAAGGACGACATGTGCGTCCGCAGCCCACACCTTGGGCATTTTGCCGCCCGCGAGCCCGGAGGGTAAGAGGCAAAATGCCGTAATCCCGTCGAAAAACAGGTTTTGCGACGGCCTAAACGATGGGGCAACGCCCCATCGTACTTTTTGTCAGCCCTTATCCCAAAACCCACCAAAAGAATCACGCCAACCGCTCATGGTTTCATCCAGTCCGGTTTTTCTTTGATGTGAACGCGGCGCGGATACTGTTGCTTGCAATAGGCCAGCAAGGCTTCCCTGCCCTCCCGCGTATGCAGATTTTCCGTAAGCGCGGCGGGAAGCGGGCTGCCAAACGGGCAGCTGGCTAAACAAATGCCACAGTCCGTGCCGAGCAGCTGCCACATGGCAAAGCACTTATCCGCCTCCGTTTTCCAGCGCCATTCCCCGTCTTCGCCGTGCATATCGCCGTTTGGCAATGCCCGTCCGGGACAACTGGCTGCGCAATTGCTGCAAAGTCCGCAATAAGCTGCGATGCCAAGCTCGGCAGGTTCATCCGCAAGCAGCGGCATATTTGTGGATACCACGCCCAAACGCACGCGCGGGCCATACTCCCGCGTTACCAGTACGCCGATGCGCCCTATCTCGCCTAAACCGGCATCCTGCGCTACGCAGGGAACCACCAGCTCATAGCTGCCGTCCATATGGTTGCGCGCGTCATAGCCAAGCGCGCGAATGTAATATGAGAGCACCATGCCGATGATGGCCGCGTCGATATATCCTTTAGTGACGGCCACGGATTCCGGCAAACCGGGCGCGCGCAGTATCATATCCCGTTCCATCTCCACCGCGAAGGCTATGCCATATTCATACGCTTGCTCAACTTTTACGCCGTATAACACTTCCGGCCTGCCCTTGTGCGAATAATAATGCTCCGGTTTCAGGCGCGTTATGCCCACGAGTTTCGCGCCATAATAAATAGCCAGTCCCTTTAGCGCGCGGGTAAACGCTTCCGGCGTGCCTTCAGCCCGTTTCGCGGCATTTTCCCCCACGGAAAACGCCTTGATATCCGCAAGAAAGGCGAAGCACGCGTCCGGCAGCGGTGAAAACAGCGGATCATAGAATGCAGCGTCTGTTTCACCCATTGGCGGCTTTTTTCGAAACACCTCATCGGCTTCTTTTCGTTCGGGATGCCGGGCGTAATATTCCGTATGGGCGGCGCTGCCGCTGCGGTATGCCAATCTGGAAAAAATAATATCCCGTTCGTCAGTCTGTTTCATGATATCCCCCTGCTAGCTCGCAAATCGAAAACGCTGTTTCTTATTATTATGCCGAAACCATCCCCGCAACGCGCGAGCGGCGCCCCGCCATGCGATTTGCGCTAGTACAAATCGCGCACACTTTCGCCTTCCACCAGTTGCGGCGAAAACGTAATTCTGCGCTGACCCTTTTCCGGATTTTTGACGCGAGCTAGCAGCATATCCGCCGCAGCAACGCCCATCCCCGCAAAATCGTAGTCGATTGCCGTTAAACACACGTTGAGGTTGCGCGTAAAAAAGGTATTATCGAATGTAATGACGCTCATATCCGCGGGAATACGCACGTTGGCCGTCTGCATGCCCCGCACAAACCCGATGGACATCAAATCGTTGCAGGAGACTACGGCGGTTATTTCCGGCATCTCCCTGACCACTTGCCGCGCAAACGCGTAACCGCTGTCCTCGCGAAAATTGCCGTTGTATATATACTGCTTTTTAAATGGAAGCTTTGCGTCCTTCAGCGCGTCTCTATAGCCATTTTCGCGTTTTATCATGGTAGTGGTGTTTGGGTAGCCTCCCAAGAATCCCACATGCATATGCCCGCAGGAAAGCAACTTTTGCATGGCCATGTACGCGCCGCGATAGTCATCCATATCCACCACGTCCACATCAAGCCCGCGCAAATTTTGATTGAGCAGCACGACAGGCAGCCGCAAATTATCAAGCGTATCCAACATGGACGGCGTTTCAAGCGCGCCTAACATGATAACGCCCGCAAAGTTGCGCTCTTTGGCATAGCGCAAGTAGCTTTCCGTCATATCGGAAGAAGTAAACGCGTTATACATGATGGCCGCGCGCTTGTTGGCGGCATGCAACGTGCTGATGACACCCTCCACGATGGTGATATGTACTTCACTGTTGAGCAGTGCGGATGTAACCATCACGAGATCCCGCATATCCGCCGCCGGCCTTTTAACCGCCGGTACATATTGATAGCCTGCGGCTTGTATGGCTTGTTCGATCCTACGCTTTTTTGTTGCCTCAACATAGCCGCGCCCCGTAACCACACGCGAAATGGTAGATTTGGAACAGCCGGTTATACGCTCCATATCCGCTAGTGTAACTTTTTTCACGTTGTTTCCCCTCATTTGCTGCTATACCGTCATTAAACGATCGACGCGTTTGTTCCAGTATATATTTTTATGGCTATATTCGCAATATGAGTATGGGAAATATGTTATTTTTCATATTGACTATAAGAAATTTTTCATATATATTGGGATTGTTAAAGTGCCGACGAATGGCCGTAAACAGACGCATTTCTCCCACATTCCCATCGCAAATCCACCCGCGCCACCGCAAGTACAGTTTCATCCCCTTGCGCATACCTCAAAACAAGGATTGTGCGCTCAACACGGCCGCATACCAAGGCAAAACCAAGAAAAAGCATGCAAAGCCACAATATCAAAAAAACATTACAAAACGGAGGCCTCCCATTATGAAAGAAAAGAATTCGATCAATATTTCCAGACGCGACTTTATCAAAGGCGCGGCAGTTGGCGCGGCGGGCATCGCCACCATGGGCGCGTTTACCGCCTGCGCTTCCGGCAACGACAGCGCTGCCGTATCCTGGGCGCGCAATATAGACGTCCTCATCGTAGGCAGCGGCGCAGCGGGGCTGTCGGCGGCATACGAAGCGGCGGCGGCCGGTTCTTCCGTGCTTATCCTGGAAAAAGCGGATGTAGCCGGTGGTACAAGCAACGCGTCCGGCGGCGTTATGCAAGCAGCCGGTACGGCGGCACAAAAAGAATTGACTCCCTTTAAAGACGACACCCCGGAAAAGCACGCGCAGCTGTGGATTGCGGAAGGCGAAGGCTTTATTGACGAAGCGCTCGTGCGCGATATGGCCAATGGCGCGCCAACCCACATAGATTGGGTCATCAACACATTGGGCCTGAAGGTTGCCAGCGTATACGGCCATTGCCAGGTTCCATACGTAGACTCTTCTTTGTTTGCCGACCGTATCCACGTGTATGATGGCGGCGGCGTTGGCGGCGACGGCGTACTGCTTATACAGGCGATGCTCCAAAAAACGCTGGAAAAAGGCGCAACCATCGAATACAACACCGAAGTTACCTCCTTAGTCACAAACGCGGCGGGCGAGGTGGTCGGGGTCACCGCAACGGCAGACGGAAAATCCACAAACATCAAGGCAAACAAATGTGTGGTTCTCTGCTGCTCCAGCATAGACTGGAACGAGCAAATGTGCCGCGATCTCAACGCCCAGCAACTGTGGGATATTACTTCACAAATCTGCGCCTGCGTAAAGACAAACACGGGTGACGGCATCCGCATGGGCATGGATGTCGGCGCGAGCGTATGCGGCTTCGGCGGCACGATCGACCTGCTTCCCTGGGGCGCGGGCACAACAAACGTCGTGCAGCTTTTCCCCTCCTTCATGGTAAACAAGGCCGGTGTCCGTTTCGTTTGTGAAGACAGCACATATGCTTTCCATATGCGCGCCATCTTCCACCAGGAAAAACAAACCGGCGCGCCAACTTACACCATATTCGCTGAAAGCAGCTTGACAGCCCCGAACGCGCCCTGGACAAAAGAAACGGCCGCCGCGGCTGTTTCAGGCGGCACGCTGTTTACCGCCGCCACCATAGAAGAGCTGGCCAAGGCCATAGATGTAGACGCCGCGGCACTCAAGGCTACGCTGGATACCTGGAACACCAACGCCAGCGCCGGCAAAGACCCGCAATATGCCCGCAAAGAAGGGATCGCGCCTCTGACAGGCCCGTTCTATGCCAGCAAAAACACCTCGCTGAATCTGGGTGCGATCGGCGGGCTCAAGATCAATACGGACGCGCAAGTTTTGAAAGCGGATGGCACAGCCATTCCCCGCCTGTACGCAGCCGGCATGAACTCCGGCGGCTGGATTGGGCCGTACTATCCGGGCAGCGGCACAGCCATCATGGGCTGCTTGCATTGGGGACGCAAGGCCGGTGTGCACGGCGCCGCGCTGACAAAGCAATAAAGGATAGGCCGTTTTCCCCTTCTATCCGTGGCACATTTCATTATACAACCAACAAAAAACGGGCGCACAGCGCTCGTTTTTTATATCATAAAATACCCTTTGGCGGAGGTTTGGAGGCAGAGCCTCCACAAAACCTGACGAAGCCGAACCAGCCGGGGCTGGGAAGACGAGGGGGGGGTGAGCCATAGCCCGCCTAAGGGATACATCCCTTGGGAATCCCATTCCCATGCCCACATGTGGGCATGACTTTTTTAAAACCAAGCTTGTTGTGCAGTATGGATATATCCCCCAACGGAATGCCTTGGCATTCCGGCTATGGGTTTCCAAAGGGACTAGTTCCTTTGGCGGAGGTTTGGAGGCAGAGCCTCCATAAAACCTGACGAAGCCGAACCAGCCGGGACGGGAAGACGATGGGGCGCTTATTTCTTTTTGGGGGTCAAATACCGTTCTTCCTCGCTGAAGATACAGCCGCAGTATTTTTGCATATACATACCCGCCTCGCGGGCTGCGCGCTGACCCTCGCGAAAAAAAGGCCGAAAATCGCGATACAAAAAAGCCACGCCAAACGCTTCAGCCTGCTGCTCCCCTGTTTGCCGCAGGAGCTCATGTTGCTGATAGGGACTGATGAGCAGCGTAGTGGAAAACGCGTCATACCCGTGAGCGGCGGCATATTCGGCGGCGGCGCGAAGGCGCAGGCGATAGCAAAGCGTACAGCGAAAATCGGGCTGTTGCTGCACGGCCTGCAGAAACGGCCTCAATCCATATTCGCCATGCGCTATGAACGTCAATTTTTCTTGCTGCGCGAAGTTTTCCAGGCACTGCATGCGGCTCCGATATTCGGTAAAAGGATGGATGTTTGGATTGTACCAAAAAAGATCCGGCTGCAGCTGCTCGGCCCGCAACTGTGCAACGCATTGCACGGAGCAGGGCGCACAGCAGGCATGCAACAACAATTTCATCTTCTGATCCTCCCCTTTTCCACTATGCAAATCTTAACACGCCTTTGCTTTTTACGCAATCACGCCCGGTATCGGCTTTGCGGGCAGCCCGCAAACGGCAGTTTCTTCGCTTGCTATCGGCGGTATGTTTCGCTATAGTAAAATCAACGAATAGCTTATCACAAAGCCTCGTTGAGCAAGGAAAGGATGCACCCATGACAAATCAGGAATTGATGTTGCAAGCGCTGGATGCCCGTAAAAACGCCTACGCACCATATTCGCGGTTTACGGTTGGGGCCGCGCTGCTCGCGAGCGACGGCCAAGTATATCTGGGCTGCAATGTGGAGAACGCCGCGTATTCTCCCAGCGTATGCGCAGAACGAACGGCATTTGTAAAGGCCATGTCGGACGGCAAGCGCGCGTTTGCCGCCATCGCCATCGTTGGCGGGCCGGAAGAATCAATTCTGCCGGGAGAGGCCATATACCCTTGCGGCGTTTGCAGGCAGGTGCTTATGGAGTTCTGCCGGCCAGACTTTCGCGTACTCGTCGGCACGGGGCCGGAAAGCTACACGGAACATACGCTGCAAAGCTTATTGCCTCATGGATTTGGCCCACATAATCTGGCGTAGCGGACGAATGCGCGGCAGTCGCGCCTGAAACCCCGCCGCCAATTATCATGCAATTTTTCCTTTTTTCTGCATACACTAGTTTTACCGGCATATGACGTTCCGGCTGCGGCGTATTCCTGAATGATCGCGGAATACGCCGTTTTGTTTAGCACACGCAAAACCAGCCGGTTTCCAGCCGGCTGGTTATAAAACTTGAGGGGCGCGCATGCAGGAAGCAACGGCAAAACAAAATTGGAAACAGTTTGTATCTGTGTTTGTAAACAGGGTAAAAGCCAGCCGCCTTTCCTCTTCGTCGGTAATGATCGCGTTCTATTTTCTGCTTTCCCTGTTTCCGCTGCTTGTGACAGCGGTTACTCTGCTGCCCTATTTTAAGATCGATCCATCGACCATCGCGCCCTACTTGGAAAGCATTTTCCCCGGCGCCGTATACGAGGCCATTCTCCCCGTTTTAAACAGCTTATTCACTCAAACCAATGGCGGCGCTTTATCTTTGGGTATTATCGCCACGCTCTGGTCGGCAAGCAGGGTAATCAAGCACATCCAGACCGGCGTAAGCAGGGCATACGGCGTCGCAAACGATCAGTTTTTTCTGTTTGCGCGTATACTGGCCGTAGGCACGCTCGTGCTGTTGTTTGCCGTTATACTGTTCGTGTCGTTTTTACTCAGCGTAGGCGAGGACCTGCTGCAGTGGCTGGCGGAGGGGGCGTCGTGGCTTGAGCCCTGCTTGTACATACTGAAATGGCCTGTGCCGATTTTCATGCTGATCGCCACGTGCGTTGTGCTGTATCTCGGCTCGCCCAATCTCCGTTTGCGCGTGCGGGATGTGTTGCCCGGCGCATTTTTTTCCACATTGTTTTTTGCCGTGTCCGCGCGTGTATTCAGCTTATACATCAACCATGCCGTTCAGCCGTTTTCCGCATATGGCACGCTCAGCTCCGTATTCATATTGATGCTGTGGATGCGGCTGATCGGGTATATCATACTCATCGGCGCTATTTTAAACGCCACGCTGTACGAGTGGAAGCACGGCGGCGTACCCATCCGTGAAAACAAGGCGGGCGCTTACGTGCGCAACAAATATAGCTCCATGCTGGAAGCGCGCCGCAAAAAACGCGCGCAGTGAGCGGCTGGCGGTGAGAATATACGCGCTGCCTGCTTTCTGGGTATACAAACCGCCCTGCGCGGATAGCGCAGGGCGGTTTTTGCTGTTGAAAATTTATTTACCGGGGCACTCGTTGGAGCACGAACAGCCATCACAGCCGCTGCAGGCATGCCGATGGTTTTTCTTGTTTTGAATCATGCGTATGGCCACAGCGAGCACGACGCCAAACACCACGATACCAACTGCGATGGTAGAAATGTTTTCTTTGATAAATGCCATGGTATTCCTCCCATTGGCCGCAGGTAAAAGCTACGCTTTCGCCTGTACGGTGTTTTTCAGCACATGTGTTTTCTCCTCATACGGCTTGCGAGCTACCAGGTAAATCAGGCCCGCCAGCAGTATGAGCGCCACAACCACGCCAAACGAGAAGCCGCCGCCCGCGAACAGGTTCGCAAGCTGGTAGACAATCAGCGCCATCACATACGCGAAGCCGGTGAGATAGCCGATGGCAAACCATGTCCATTTGGCGCTGTTCATCTCCCTGCGAATGGCGCCGATGGCCGCAAAGCAGGGAGCGCACAGCAAGTTGAACACCAGGAAGGAAAAGGCCGATGTGGTTGTGAACATGGCGGCAATACCGGCCAAATCGCCAAACGCGCCCTCGCCAACCAATTCCAGCGCGTCGCCGGATATGCTGGTGAGCACGCCGAGCACGCCGACTACTTCTTCTTTTGCTACAAGGCCCATCAGTGTGGCCACGGTGGCTTGCCAGTTGCCAAAGCCCAGCGGCGCGAATACCGGCGCAATAAACGTACCTATGCCGGCGATGATGCTGGTGTTGATGTCTTCCACCATGCCAAACGCGCCATCAACCATGCCAAAGCTGGCAAGGAACCAGATAACGATGCTGCTGAGCAAAATGACGGTACCGGCGCGGCGTATGAACGACCACCCGCGTTCCCACGTGCTGCGCAGTATGTTGCTCATAGCGGGCGCGTGATACGCGGGCAGCTCCATGATGAACGGAGCGGGGTCGCCGGAGAACATCTTCGTCTTTTTCAGGAGAACACCGGAGATAATGACAGCCGCTACGCCGAGGAAGTATGCGCTCGGCGCCACCCACCACGCGCCGCCGAACAACGCGCCGGCTATAAGCGCCACGATAGGTAGTTTCGCTCCGCAGGGAATAAATGTTGTCGTCATGATTGTCATGCGGCGGTCACGTTGGTTTTCAATGGTACGCGACGCCATGATGCCAGGCACTCCGCAGCCCGAAGAGATGAGCATGGGGATAAAACTTTTGCCGGAAAGGCCAAGCCTGCGGAAAATTCTGTCCATGATGAACGCAACGCGCGCCATATAACCAACATCTTCGAGGAAAGCCAGGAACAGGAACAGTATGAGCATCTGCGGCACAAAGCCGATAACCGCACCAACGCCGCCTACGATGCCATCTACAACGAGTCCAACCAACCAATCGGCTGTGCCAATGGTTGTCAGCCATTCGCCCAAAGGCGCGATGATCCATTCGCCAAAGAACGTGTCGTTTGTGAAGTCCGTGACGATTGTGCCGATTGTGGTCACGGAAACATAATATACGAGAAACATGGCCAGTATGAATATCGGCAGAGCCAGAAAGCGGTTTGTAACGATCTTGTCTATTTTATCGGAAACCGTCTGGTTTCCTTTTCTCGCCTTTTTCACGATGCAAACCTGCATCAACTTGGAAATATAGGCGTAACGCTCGTTTGTGATGATGCTTTCCGCGTCGTCGTCCATTTCCGCTTCGCAGTCGGCGATAATCTTGTCGATCTTTGCCAAAATATCCTGGGACAGCTTCATCTGCTCACGAACCTTTGCGTCCCGCTCGAAAAGCTTGATGCTGTACCAGCGCAGATGCGCGGCGTCAATTTGATTATGCAGCACGTCTTCAATATGCGCGATGGCATGTTCCAGTGTGCCGCCAAACACATGGGGACGCTCGGCATGGCTGCTGGAACGAACAAGCTCCATAGCCTTATTGGCGGCCTCTGCGCTGCCCTCGCCCTTCAGGGCGGAAGTGGCGATGATCGGACAACCCAGCTCGGCGCTGAGTTTGTTGATATCGATGGTATCGCCGTTTTTGCGTACGACGTCGATCATGTTCAGCGCGATTACCACCGGCAGGCCTATCTCAAGCAACTGTGTCGTCAGGTACAGGTTGCGTTCCAGGTTTGTGCCATCTACGATATTTAATATGGCGTCGGGTTTTTCGTTGATGAGGTAATCCCTGGCTACTACTTCTTCAAGGGTATAGGGCGATAAGGAGTAGATGCCCGGCAGGTCCTGGATGATAACATCCTTTTCGCTGCGCAGTTTTCCCTCCTTTTTTTCCACCGTCACACCCGGCCAGTTCCCCACGTACTGCCGGTTGCCCGTGAGATCGTTAAACATGGTTGTCTTCCCGCTGTTTGGGTTGCCGGCCAGCGCGATTTTAATTGGCATATGATTTCCCTCCTACTATGAAAGATATCCTGTATGTTCTGTTTGCTTACGCTTGTCGCGGTCACCTGCTGCCGTGTTTTTGCCTTTGGCGTTCATTCCGCAGAAGTTAGAAGCTGCTAACCAACTTCCCAAGAATAAGCAGCCTCTCGGCCGCCCCAAATCCATCCGCAGCAAGTGCCCGAGCGGCTGTTATACGACTTCTATCATTTCACAATCCGCCTTGCGAACAGATAGCTCGTAACCGCGCAAATTGATCTCCATGGGGTCGCCCAAGGGCGCCACTTTTCGCACGAATAATTCCGCGCCTTTTGTAATCCCCATGTCCATGATTCTTCGCTTCACAGCGCCTTCCCCATGCAAACGCACCACCGTTGCGGTTTCCCCCACCTTAACCTGACGTAATGTTTTCATTGAGCGTCTCCTCCTTCATACCATGATTCTTGCTGTCATACTTGTATCCAGCGCAATGCGCGAACCTTTGACGCCAAGTATCATATTTCCTGCTATTTTATTGATTACGGTAACGGGTTCTCCGACCACAAAGCCCAATTCCGCCAAATGCTGGCGGACATCGTCCTGCCCAGTCACCTTTTTGATATAATTTGTTTCGCCTATGTTTGCCATAGTCAAGGGCATCATTCAAACCCCCCTCATGCTTTATTGCCACTCTCGATAACAGTTTGCTTTATATAAGCGATCTCTCGCATACAAAGCATATATTAGTGCTTACTAACTCTAGCAGTGCGAGTTTAACATGACTAACTCGATTTGTCAATGTATATTTCATGATACGTTCCTGATTTTCTTGGGATTTTCATGAAAAATCACAGAAAGCGCCTTTCCACTTGAAATGGTTGAGGTAAGCTGTTAGCATAAGAATTGAATCATAGAGTAACAAGGAGGTATCGCCTTGAATATTCACGAATCTGCCGAAAACTATCTCGAACGAATCCTCATGCTAAAGGAACAGACAGGTTTGGTCCGCTCTGTCGATATCGCGCGGTCCATGGGTTTTTCTAAGCCAAGCGTTAGCATCGCCATGAAGCAGCTGCGTGAAAATGGCTATATCACCATGGAAACAGACGGCGCTATCGAGCTGACCGACCAGGGCAAGGCAATCGCCGAACATATTTACGAGCGCCATCGTTTGCTCACGCGCATGCTCACCGGCCTCGGCGTGCCGGACGATATCGCGCGGGAAGATGCCTGCCGCATCGAACACGACATCAGCGACGAATCGTTTAACAGCATCAAGAAACACCTGGCGCAAAAAGAAAAATAAAAACACGACACAACTTGCCGTTTACGGCAAGCAGCGGGCGGCCAGTCATACGTCCCTGTTCAGGGCGCCGCGCATTTTGCCCGTGCATAAGCGCCGGGGAGCAATTCGGTATGGCCGCTAATAGAACGCGTAATTGCAAACAGAAAAACCGCCGGGAGGTAGTCCGGCGGTTTTTCTTTGCATAAACCGAAGGTGAGGCATTTGAGTTAGCGCAAACTAACTAATGCCAGTTTAACGCTTACTTCCCCTGCTGTCAATGCATCATTGCCATAATTTTTTCTTATGGCTGGATTGGCAAAGGCACATTTTTTTACTTCCCTGCTTGCGGATTGCGCACGGTGTTTTGCTAATTCCGGCGTGCGGGAAACGCACGGCGTTTTGCTAGTTCCGGCGTGCGGGAAACGCACGGCGTTTTGCTACGTCCGCCGCTGCACTGCGCCGCATCGGCGGGCAAACCCACAAAGGAAGAGAGAAATTTTCTTTTTATTTTAAATGGGGAGCCAACTTGCATACCTTTGCGGAGTTTTGATTATCCCAGTTATCAAATGGAAAAGAATCAAAGCCCCTTTTCGAACCCGAAGGCTTTCAATGGGCGGCGGGACCGCACGCGGAGCGTGTAGCCGCCCGTACAATGCATAGCAGGGTTGCAGATCCACAATACGGCCCCGAAGAGGGAAAGGCGCTCCAACGGGATACCCCCTATAAGCCCTCCCTGGTGGTCTTCCCGGAGGGGAAGGCCTGTAGGGAGGGTTTGGGTGGGTGGGCAGGATGGGGAAAAAACGCCAATTTTGCCCTGCAAATATTGACAAATTCAACGAAAATACGTATTATAGCAATATATGTAAATATGACTGTAAGATTCACTGTTAAAATGATGCATCCACCGCACCACAACGGACTTACTGGAGGCAGTATATGATTAGCCCTATCAGCTCCACTTACAACAATTACTACACCTATTTATATAAAACTGCTTCCACCACAAAGAGCGGGGCGCTTGGAGCGTCCAATTCTTTGGCAAGCATTTTAGGTGGCAATTCCCTGCTGGGCGTAAACAGCCTGGGTTCCATAAACTATTCCGCGCTCAACAATCTGCAGTCCGTCAAAACCTCCGTAAAAGGCCTGCAAACCGCACTCAACAGCTTATCGACCGGCGCCGCGTTTAACCAGAAAACAGCTGTTTCTTCCAATCCCGACGCTGTAAGCGTAACACAAACAAAGAGCGGCAATATTCCCACATTCTCTGTTGGCGTCACGCAGTTGGCCAGCGGGCAGGCAAACACCGGTTCCAGCCTGGCCGCAGCGGCAAATGCCGCCGCCGGCAGCTATCAAGTGCAAATCAACCTGAACAACAAAACGCATACGGTCGCTTTCCAGGTGAATGCGGGCGACACCAATCAGGTTTTCCAGCAAAAGTTCGCCGACGCCATCAATAAAAAAGGCATCGGCCTCACGGCCTCCGTGCAAAAAGACGGCGCAAACAGCACGCTCAGCATACGCGCCAATACCACGGGCGACATACCCGCCGCCGCATTCACTCTTGCCGACTATACAGGCAACGCCGTGGCCACGCTTGGCGTAAACAATGTTTCCCAGGCGGCGCAAAACGCCATATACAACATCAACGGCCAAGCGAAAACTTCGGCAAGCAACACGGTAGCGCTTACAAACGGCGCAACCGCCACCCTCAAACAAATCACGGGCGATCCTGTCATCATTTCCGCCGGAACAGACAAAACTTCCGCAAAAAGGGCTGTGGACGACATGGTATCCAACTACAACGACCTCGTCAAAAACAGCGCGGCCGGCAGCAGGCTTACGCGTGAGCTTACCGCCATCACGCAGCTGTATGCCCCCGTGCTCGGCCGGCTGGGCATCACCGCCGCCAGCGATGGCACGCTGAAAACCGATGAAACCAAGCTAAATGCCGCTGCGGAAAACGGTAGCCTGAAAGCGTTCTTCACGCAAAGCCGCAGCTTATCATACGGCTTTTCCGGCCAACTCAACCGCACGCTGACAAACGTGTCCTCCAATGCGCAAAGTTATATCAGCGCATTAGGCACTAATTCGCTTTCCCCCAATCTTTTTTACAACCAACTGATGCAGACCAGCGTTTCTTCCGACTACACAAACCTCTTCCTGCAAATGTTTATATAATAAGGAGCTCTGCTCAATCGTTCCCCCGATAAAAAAACGTCATGCCCGCGTGTGGGCATGGCAAGCCGTCGAAAGACCCTGTCGTGATAACGGCGTTTTGCCGCCCGCGGAATGCCCTGGCATTCCGGCCATGGGTTTCCAAAGGGACTAGTCCCTTTGGCGGAGGTTTGGAGGCGGCGCCTCCATAAAACCTGACTTAGCGCATCTGTATGGCGGGGCATGGGGCAGCGTCCCATATCGTTTACTCCCTGCTCATCGCCCTCCAACCTCACAAGCGCAAAAAATCATCATGCAGCTCCACTTTATCCGCAAAGGGGTTCACGGGCAAAACGGCCTGCCGCCCTTCTTCTTTTGTGTGGGCGGGTGTTGGGCGGCTCATCAGCCCATAGCGCAGCGCTTCCGGCGCGTGATCTTCCCCGTCGGCCACATCTTCGCTTCGATACACATCAACCTGCAAGAGCGGCACCGTCCGTATCAAGTTACTGCAACAGGCGAACACTTGCAAATAGGGTACGCCATCGGACGCGTCCCGCATATATTCACGCACGCGCTGCCAGCCGGGTACGCGCGCGTTATCGGCGGGGCGAAGCGGCATGCCGTTTTTTTGAAACACATCCGCAATGCTCTCGCCCATCATGCCGCCGTTTGCGCTGAGTATGCCGCCGCGCCGCTGCCACATATCCGGCGAAGCCACGGTGTACGCCACCCTGTTTTCCCCTGTGCGGCGCTTTACCAGCGCCACGACATCATGCGCCAATGTTTTATTGGCGTAATATTCGTCGTATACATAGATGCGGCTATCGGGAGCCACAGCAAACCAAAGCACACAGCAAGGGTCGTTATAGCCCCAATCCATAGCGCGAAAACGCTTCCAGCCAGCGGGGATGGCGAAGGGCTCACACACATGCTTATCCCTGCGCCACACCTCAAAATATTGACCGGCCAGTGCGTCCCAATCCCCTTCAAGATGCGCGCGGCGCAGGTTGGGCGGCAAATTCAGGAGCGTGCGCACATATTCCGGATTGGCATGCATCAGCGCTTCGTTGTCATATACGCGCGCCGGAATAAACGCATAATCCTCACCATGCTCGCTTTGCCTGTAATCTCTGCTGATAAACAGGCGCTTTACCCATGTATGCCCCACGCCGCCGGGGTTGCAGGTATAATACATGCGCGGGGAAATATCGGTTCTGGTGGAACGGTTGCATGTCGTCAAAAACTGCATCTGACTTTCTGTGAAATGTGTGGCCTCTTCCAGCCCCACCACATCATATTCCTGCCCCTGGTATTGGAACACGTCGTCCTCGCGGTCGCAATAGCCGCATTTGATGCGCGAGCCGTTTAAAAACACAAATTCTTTCCGCTTATCTGTGTATTTTGCCGTGCCCGCCAATTCCCGCTTGAGCGGCTTGATATGGTTCTCTTCCAATTCAGGATACGTGCGCCGCAGCAGCAATAGCGACAGCCCCGGGTACCGCATGGCCAGCAACACCAGCTTGCGGCGCATGGCCCAGCTTTTGCCGCCGCCGCGCGCGCCGCCATATGCCGTGTGGCGCGCACGCGACAAAAAGAACAGCTCTTGTTTGGCGTTTGGCCGTTCTTCCGGAAAACATAATTCAGGCATATGCCTGCACCCGCCTAACACATATGCAGAACGGGTATGCCCGCGCTTTTTGCGTAAGCAATCTCCTGCTGCATCCGTTTGCTGCTGCGCCCGCCGTACACATGCAATTCATCTAATCTTCCAAGTATCTCCAATCCAAGCAGAATGCTTTCCTTCCCATCCGGCTCATCATCCAAAAATTGCGCAAAAAACAGCTGGGGCGCAAAGGGCACATTACCCAGCTCCACTTCCCGCGCGCAGCAAGCGCGCATTTTTTCGAGTCCCGCTTCGCTTGGCGCGAAGGGGACACAAACAAACACCGTCAATTTAATTCGCCTCGATTCGTCAAAAATAGCGTGAATCTATGCACAATCTGTGCACAAACATGTGCATAAAATCGTGTTTTGGTATGGAATTGGTCTTTTTCTCTTGTGTATAACATTTGCAGCGCGTACCTAGCTTTTACTCCGCCCATTTTTTTATCTCCTCCGCACCGACGCCCTTCCATTCGATCGTCAGCTTATTTTCTTTGAGTTCAGCCGTTTTGCCGCCATATCCCAGGCCATCGAGCATCATGGAACAAATGCGCGAATCATAGTGTCCCAAAAGCGCGCCCTCCAATGTTTCCGCCGTCATATAGTCGCGGGCGCGCTCCATGCAGTCTGCTACGCGCCGCCTGCTTTCTTCGTCTTCTCCCGGATATTCGCCGTTAAAATAGCGCCTAATTGTACTGAAGCTTAGCCCCAGATACGTGCAAAGCCCTTCCATGGTAGGCGGCTTGGAAAGCTGCACAACGGATCTGCCGCTAACCGCCTCCGCCGTCGTTTTCTTACACATGTCGAAATAAGCCTCAACTGCCTTTTCCAGTCCTTCCGGCGTATATCTACCCTGCTTGCGTTTTTTCACGTTGCTCCCCCCCTTTTTTCTTAAAAGACAGGACGCCATCACAGCATCCCGTTCACCGTCTGTTGTTCTATCGTACTGCGGCCTCAAAAGCGGGATTCCCGAAATGCGCCGCTGGTTTACACATATTGCATTTGCACTTTTCGCGCATTTGCTTTATAATATTTTGTTGCGCCCACATATTTTGCGGCGCGGTACGTATTGCCGCTGCAGAAACGCCCTTTTGAAAGACACAGCGTGCATAGCAAAATTTTCCGACAGAGAGGCAACATGAAAAATACGAACGTCCGAAACATCGCCATCATCGCGCACGTAGACCATGGAAAGACAACGCTTGTAGACCAGCTGCTCCGGCAAAGCGGCGTGTTCCGTTCCAACGAACAAGTGCAGGAACGCGTTATGGACAGCAACGATCTTGAACGCGAACGTGGCATAACCATACTCAGCAAAAACACGGCCGTCACATACAACGGCGTGCACATCAACATCGTAGATACACCGGGCCATGCCGACTTTGGCGGCGAAGTTGAGCGCATCCTCCAGCTTGTGGACGGCGTGCTGCTTGTTGTGGACGCGTTTGAAGGCTGCATGCCGCAAACGCGTTTTGTGCTGCGCAAGGCGCTGGAGCTTCAAAAAGTACCCATCGTGGTCGTAAACAAAGTGGACCGGCCTGGCGCTCGTCCCTACGAGGTAGTGGGCGAAGTATTGGAGCTGTTCATGGATCTTGGCGCTTCAGCGGAACAGCTGGATTTTCCCGTCGTATACGCCTCCGCCCGCGATGGTGATGCGGGCATGGACACAAACGAAATTGAAAGCGACATGCGCCCCTTGTTTGACACCATTCTTTCCGCCATACCCGCGCCGGAGGGCGATCCCGACGCGCCGTTGCAGATTCTGTTTTCCACCATCGATTACGACGAATACATCGGCCGTATCGGTGTAGGGCGCATTATGCAGGGAACGGCAAAGCGCAACATGCCTATCAAAATATGCGGCGGCGGCAGCGAACGGGTAAGCGACGCGAAACTCACGCACTTGTACCAGTTCCAGGGCCTGAAACGCGTAGAGGTAGAGGAAGCCGCCGCCGGCAGCATCGTTGCCGTAGCCGGTATCGAATCTCTTTCCATCGGCCAGACCGCCTGCGATCCGGAACATGTCGAAGCTTTACCTTTTGTACAAATCGACGACCCGACCATCTCCATGTTGTTTGTCGTAAATGATAGCCCCTTTGCTGGGCGTGAGGGCAAGTATGTCACGTCACGCAATCTGCGTGACCGCCTCTTCCGCGAAGTCATGACAAACGTTTCCATGCGCGTGAGCGAAACCGACAGCACCGACGCTTTTGAAGTTTGCGGCCGCGGCGAGCTGCATCTGTCCATCCTCATCGAAACCATGCGCCGCCAGGGCTACGAATTTGCCGTAAGCCGCCCGAAGGTTATATACAAGCAGGGCGAAAAAGGCGAACGCCTGGAGCCCATGGAGCGCCTGACAGTGGACGTGCCGCAAGAATATGTGGGCGCGGTCATGGAAAAGCTGGGCTCCCGCAAAGCCGATTTGCTGGACATGACGGCGGGCGACGAAGGCACGCGGCTGTTGTTCTCCATCCCCGCGCGCGGATTGATGGGTTACCGCAGCGAATTGCTTACGGATACACGCGGCAACGGCGTTATGAGCCATATATTCGAAGGATACGCGCCCTATAAGGGCGACATGGCAGACCGGTCGCGCGGCAGCCTGGTGGCGCATGAAACAGGTGAAACATCCGGCTATGGCCTGTTCAATACGCAAGATCGCGGGCGCCTGTTTGTTGGTCCCGGCGTTCCGGTGTATGAGGGCCAGGTGGTTGGAGAATGCGCAAAGTCCGATGATATCACGGTGAACGTATGCAAAAAGAAGCATGTCACCAATATGCGCGCCTCCGGCAGCGACGACGCGCTGCGATTGACCCCGCCCGTAGTGCTTTCGCTGGAACAATGCCTCGAATTTATCACGGACGATGAACTTGTTGAAATCACACCCGAAAATATCCGCATGCGCAAACGCATACTCAATAAAGAGATGCGCCTCCGGCAATGGAAAAATGTTGAATAGTGGTCTACAAGAAGGCGGCGGGTTAAATACCCCGCCGCCTTTTCAGCATACATTATACGCGCGTGTTTTTCGGCATTGTCCTGTTGTTTGCGACCATATAATGGTATAATAAAGTCAAGCATACTTGCTTACACAGAAAGGAGTAACCCATGCTGAGTGATAAAATCGCAAAGCTGCTCAATGAACAGCTCAACAAAGAATTATATTCCGCCTACTTATATCTCGCCATATCCGACTACTACGACGGAGTAAGCCTGGACGGCTTTAAAAACTGGTTCTACATCCAAACACAGGAAGAACGCGACCACGCCATGCTGTTCCGCGCATACATCCAGCTAAACGACAACGCCGTTGCGCTAGAAAGCATCGCTAAGCCCGAAGCCAAATTCGACGAGTTTGTTGGCCCGCTGAAGGCCGCGCTGGAACACGAGCGGTTCATCACAGCCTCCATCAACACGCTGTATGGCGAAGCATACGCGGAAAAAGACTTCCGTACCATGCAGTTCCTCGACTGGTTCGTAAAAGAACAGGTCGAAGAAGAAAAGAATGTAACCGACCTCATCAGCAAATATCAGCTGTTTGCCTCGGACGGCAGGGGGTTGTATCTTCTGGATCAAGAACTTGGCGCAAGGATATACACACCGCCGTCGCTGGTAGTTGGCTAATTCCTTTCGAAGGCGCTGCGTTCGGCCATCTATCAAAGAGGGCGATCCCTTGGGCGGTGGTTTGGATGCGAACCTCCAGCAAATCAATCGATCAAGCCAATAAGGGTTTGGGTATGCCCAAGCCCTTTTCCATGCAAAACCATACTCGAGAAAGGGCAAACGCTTTATGCATATTCTCTGCACGCTGTCCGCTGCGCTTTTTGACGATATCGATCAGCTCATCCCCAAAGAACATACCATCTCCTTCGTCCCGTTTGAAAAGGAAGCGTTGGAGCAAGCGCTGCCGGAGGCTGACTGCTGGTTCGCAAGCTCCTTGCAGCCCCTCGGCCGTGAGTATCTTGCTCTTGGGCGCAAGCTGCGGCTCATACAAACCTTGGGCGTCGGCTTCAACAATATCGATATCGCGTTCGCAAAGCAGCGCGGCATTTATGTTTGCAACAGCAAAGGCTCCAACGGTCATGCCGTTGCCGAGCACGCTGTCGGCCTTATGCTGGCGGGCTTGCGCCGCCTGCGCTATTACGACAGGCAAGCGTCTGCCTCCGATACATATGCCGCCGCCATGCCCTACAAAACATCAGCCCGCCTGCACGAGCTTGGCAGCCGGATAGTCGGCCTGATTGGGCTGGGGGAAACCGGCGGCGCCACGGCAAGGCTGCTGCAAGCATTTGGCTGCAAGGTGTATTATTACAAGCGTAACCGCGTATCCGCGGAAACAGAACGCCAGCTGCAAGTAACTTATTTGCCCTTCGACGAGCTGATTGCAACATGCAACGTCATCAGCCTGCACGTCCCTTCTACGCCGGAAACCGTTTCCATGATCGGCGCTGCGCAATTTGCGTCCATGCCGGAAGAGACATTGCTCATAAATGTAGCGCGCGGCGAAGTGGTCGATACCGCCGCGCTCGCGCATGCGTTATCCAGCGGCAGGCTGCTGGGGGCCGCACTGGATACGCTGTCGCCGGAACCACCGCCGCCGGATCATCCGCTGCTGCACTTGGAGCCGGAGGCGCGTGACCGGCTTACAGTCACGCCGCATATAGCGGGTGTGACTGTAGAATCAAAAGCGGCGTCCTTGCATATGCTGCTCGAAAACATACGCCGCCTCACACAAGGCGGGACGCCCCATAACATTGTAAACGGGCTGTAAAAAGCGGCGAACCATGCCCATGGGGCATGGAGGCAGCTTTCCAAAGGGACGTAGAGCGGAAGCCCCACAAGCATCCCCTAAAAAGAAAAGGAGCTAACCCCTTTGGAGATTAGTTCCTTTGTTGCTTCTGCACCTGCATCGCTCTATAAGAACCCCGCTTTCATCTACAGCGCCTGCAGCAGCTGCAGCACCGTCTGCGGCATGCTATTCGCCTGCGCCAGCATGGCGGTAGCAAACTGCATCTGTATTTGATTACGCACAAGATTGCTCATTTCCAGCGCATAGTCCACGTCCCGAATGCGGCTTTCCGCGTCGGAGAGGTTGACGATGGTATTCTCAAGATTATTGATTTTGTGTTCCAACCTGTTTTGCGCGGCGCCGAGCATGGCGCGTTGCGTAGAACAAACATTGAGGGCGCGGTCCATTTTGCCGATGGCGTCGCTCGCGTCTTGCCTGGTTGCTATGGACGTGCCTGTAATAAACAGCTTATCCGTATTCATAGCGTCGATGCTGATAACAAACTCATCGCCCTGATTGGCGCCGGTTTGTATGGTCAGGCCCTTTTGTTCGTAATCGATGCTCATATTGCCGATGACCGACTGTGCGTCGGCCACTGTTTGAATCTGTTCCTCTTTTTCAAATTTAAAACTGAGTGTTACTCCGCCAAGGTTTAATATGAGCGGATGGTTTTTGTCATATGGTCCGGCGGAAAGGTCGGCGGTCGCCGTTGCGGAAAATCCGTCCGGGCCGGCGAGGGTAAACAGCGCGTTGCCGCTGCTATCGTCGGTAATCGTTAAGGAATACGAGCCATCCTTTAAATTGCCGTTTGGCAAGAGGCGCGCATACACATCTTGCGAAGCGGTGGCAAAGCCGGTTAGCTTGGACGCGCATGAGCCATCCAGCAACGGCCTGTCGTTAAACACGGTTTTCTTGGATATATCGTTGATTTCTTTAAGCAGCTGCTGATATTCCGCTTCAAGCGCAGCGCGGTCTATGCCCGTTTCGTTTGTATCGCTCGCCGCTTGTATTGCTAATTCGCGCATCCGCTGCAGAATATTGCTCGTTTCCTGCAAAGCGCCCTCGGCCGTTGAAAGCAGGGATACGGCATCGCTGCTGTTTTTGCTGGCCATGCGCATGCCGCGAATCTGCGCGCGCATTTTTTCAGAGATAGCAAGCCCAGCGGGATCATCCGCCGCGCGATTTATGCGCAAGCCGGTAGAAAGGCGTTCCATAGAAGTCAGGATACGCTGATTGATAAGCCCATACATGCGATGCGCATTCATCGCGGCGATATTGTTGTTTATTCTCATGCTGCGTTCCCTCGTCACACATCCCGCCGCGACCTTGCGGCGTTCCATATTCCTATATATATATTATAACGTTAGCTGCATGCTTTCAATCGGCATGCTTGCGAATTTTGCCTACAAAAAAAGCTGCTTCGCAGCCAAAAGGGGCCAACCCTGTGAACTGAACCCCGCAGAGCGGACAGGGGAAAAGGGGCTAGACCTAAAGTAAGAAGATAAACCCAGCTTAACTGAACTGGCGTCGTTTTTCAAGCGGCGTCAGTTTCGTTTTCAACTGAACGCGCTCGTGATTGTAAAA
>JAVBPK010000084.1:0-7162 GCA_031549625.1 Eubacteriales bacterium | reverse complement strand
CCTTTTTGAGCGCCTTTCCCTCTTTGGGGCCGTATTGTGGATCTGCAACTCCGCTATGTGTTGTACGGGCGGCTACACGCTTCGCGTGCGGTCCCGCCGCCCATTGAAAGCCTTCGGGTTCTAAAAGGGGCTTGGATTCTTTTCCTATGATTGGTGGAAAAGGCAAAGCTTTGTAAAGGCATTCAAATTGGCCCACAAAGGGGGGCATGGGGGGCTCTGCTCCCCATTTAAAATAAAAAGAATTTTTATATCTTCCTTTGGTGTTTTGCCCGCCGATGCGGCGCAGCCGCAGCGGTGGATTTAGCAAAACGCCGTGCGGTTCCCGCATGCTGGGGTAAGCAAAATTCTGCGCATCTATAAGCTGGGATAATCAAAACACCGCAAAGGCAACTCGGCCGGCCCAACACACCCACAAGTCAAATAAAACGACAAAGCCCACCCTCTGCCCTTACACATTTTTCTCTACACCGCCCTTACACATTTTTCTCTACATATACTTGCAATTCCACAACGAAAACGGTATGGTTAACCTAAATGGAATTTGTTTTCCGCCTTGGTTATAAACGCCGCGCGGCCGCGCAATCGCGCAGACCGCACAGCATACAACAAGACACGCATTACACTATGGCCGCCAGCATAGCGGTTGAGAGGAGGCATTTTCATGAAACTGTTGTTTGCCATCGTACAGGACGAAGACGAAAAACCCTTAGTTCGAGCGCTGATTGAGCACGAATTCAGCGTTACGCGCATTTCTTCTTCCGGCGGCTTTTTGCGCAGCGGCAACGCTACGCTGATGATCGGCGTGGAAACCGCCAAACTGCAACAAGCGCTGGACATCATCAAAACCGAATCCCACCGCCGCAAATCCTTCGTTTCGTCGCCACTCACGCCCTCGCACGCAGCCGATTCTATGCCGCTGCCCATGCAAGTGAACGTTGGCGGCGCAACCGTGTTTTTGATTGACGTGGAACAGTTTTACAAATACTGATAACGGTCGAACATTGGTATGGAATTACAACAGGAAACCTTTGCCGGCCGCCCCGCCCTATTCACCAAAAAAGCTTTGCTCACGCTGATAATTCCGCTCGTTATTGAGCGCCTGCTCGACATGACCGTGGGTATGGCCGATACGGTCATGGTCTCGTCCGTGGGCGAGGCAGCCATTTCCGGCGTTGCTTTGGTGGACGGCATCAACAACCTCATCCTCTTTGTTATCGCTGCCCTTGCTTCAGGCGGCGCTGTTGTCGTTTCCCAGTATATCGGCCGCTCTGAAATCAAAAACGCGCGCACCGCTTCCAAGCAGCTCATCTACGTGACCACCGCCGTCGCCATGGTGCTCGCCGCGCTTTTGCTTGCTTTTCGTCAGCCGCTCCTGCGGGCAGTATTCGGCGCTTTGGAGCCGGACGTCATGCGCAACGCGCTTGCCTATTGCTGGATTACCGCGCTTTCGTTTCCCTTTGCCGCTATGTATAACTCCGCTGCGGCTATCTTCCGCTCTATGGGCAACTCCAAAGTGACGATGTTTATCTCACTTCTTATGAATATCGTCAATATTGGCGGCAATGCAATATTAATATATGCCTATAAAATGGGCTCTGCGGGTGCTGCCATCGCTTCGCTGCTTTCGCGCATCGTGGCCGCGGTCGTGCTGCTGGTGCTCATCCGCAATACGCGGAACATATTGTTTGTGCGCGAGCTGACGCATTTCGAGTTTTATCCGCAAATTGTGAAAAACATCCTAAAAATCGGCGTACCAAGCGGCCTGGAGAACGGCATGTTCCACCTCGGCCGCATCCTTGTGCAAAGCATCGTGACCACGTTTGGCACGGTCGCTATCGCCGCCAACGCCGCCGCCTCGCAAATAACCAATCTTGCGAACGTGCCCGGTTCCGCCATATCCCTCGCCATCATCACCGTAGTCGGCCAATGCATCGGCGCGCGCGATATCGAACAAATGCAATACAACACCAAACGACTGATGAAATACATCTACCTTTCCAGCAGCGCGCTGTATGTCCTCGCCTTTTTGTTTGCCGCGCCCTGCATGCAGGCTTTTCACCTTGGGCCCGAGGCCACCGCGTGGGGCATACGCTTTACGCGTACCTCCGCCGCCATCAGCCTCGTCGTCTGGCCGATGGCCTTTCCGTTTGCTAATGTGCTGCGCGCCGCCGGCGACGCCCGCTTCACCATGACGGTTTCCGTATTATCTATGTGGATTTGCCGCATCGGCATGGGCTACCTCTTCTGCTATGTGCTGCATGTGGGCCTGATGGGCGTTTGGTATGGCATGTACATGGATTGGACTTTGCGCGCGCTTATATTCCTGGCACGATACCTCAGCGGCGCGTGGAAAACAAAGCAGGTGATTGCTTGATGCGGCTATATGGGGCTCCAATTTCGGGGATTGCGTATAAAACAGAGGGGGCTTTTTGGTTGTTTTTCCCTGTTTTGGGGGGGCTTTATGGCGATCATTGACAATTCCCCTTTGCTTGCGGGCGCACAATGCTCGCTAAACGCGCCAAACCGCATGGATGGCCTCGCTTTGCTTGCCGCCCTCCGCGACTCTTCCATTGCCGCCGCTTTTTTCGACCCGCAATACCGCGGCGTGCTCGACAAGCTGGCCTATGGCAACGAAGGCGTTCTTCGCGGCCATGCCCGCGCCAGCCTGCCCCAAATGCAGCCGGATACCATCCTTGCCTTTATACAGGCGATCGGCCGCGCCTTGCGGCCCAGCGGGCACCTTTTTCTTTGGGTGGACAAATTTCACCTTTGTGAGGGCACGCTCCCCTGGTTCTCCGGCACGGAACTGGAGCTTGTGGATATGATTGTCTGGGACAAACAGCGCATCGGCATGGGCTACCGCACCCGCCGGCGCTCGGAATACCTGCTCGTTTTGCAAAAGCGGCCCAAACGAGCGCGCGGCGTTTGGATGGATCACGCCATTCCCGACGTTTGGCAGGAGCGCGTCGGCGCCAAAACGCACACGCATGAGAAGCCTCTGGAATTGCAAAAACGTTTGCTGCTGGCTGTGACTCAACCGGGCGACTGGGTGCTGGACCCCGCCTCGGGCAGCTATTCGGTGCTGGCCGCCTGCTCCGCTTGCGGACGTAATTTTATAGGCGCGGATATTTACGTGTAGCCTTTTGCCTTTGCCGGATATGTTTTGCGCATGCCGCCGCCCTTTTTACACGGCGGTTTTTTTATGCGGCGAGGCAGCCTCTCTTTTTTTAGATTATGCCGCTTTTCACGTTTATTCATATTTTATTTTCAAAATTGGCAAAACTATGTTTCATTGGGGTGCTTGAATGGCAACATTGAGCATGGTAGAGTATTATACATTAATCGGGAAACGAAACAGGGGCTCCCCGTCCCGCCGATTCGAGGTGTAGATGCGCAAAGGGAGATGGAAAAAACTTTTACTCGTTTTACTACCGCTGCTGGTGCTTGCGCTCTTCGCCTTGCTCGACCCGCACGTCAACGATTTACCTGCCGTTTTGAAGCAAATCGATCCCTATTGGTTTATTGCCTCTTTGGGCAGCATCCTGCTGTATTACTATTTTGATATATTGATGTATCAGCTGGCCTGCCTCTACCTTGGCACACCCCAGCCCTTTGGGCGCAGCCTGCGTACCACCATGATCGGCTTTTTTTACAGCGCGCTAACGCCCTTTTCTTCTGGCGGGCAACCTATGCAAGTTCTCCAAATGCGCAAGTACGGCATGTCAGTCGGCGCCGCTACCTGCGTTCTGGTTCTTAAATTTCTCGCTTGGCAGCTTACCATCACTTTATTTGGCCTTGCCGGCATGATTTTTGTGCCTGAGCTGCTTTTTGGCCGGCCAATCCCCATACTTGTGTTATACTTTATAGGGTTTCTCATATTCTTGAGCACGATCGCCCTTGCCGGCCTTGCCTTTTTCAAGCCGGATTTTGTTTTTCGCATGGGCGAGGCCATCTTGCGCTTTCTGGAAAAACGGCGCATCATCCGTAAGCCTGACCGCGCTGCCAGCTTGCATGCATCCTGGGCCCGTACCCTTGCCGACTTCCGCGAAGCGGTCCAATTTGCCTTTTTACACCGGCTCGGCATGCTTTGCATATTCCTTGTGGCCACCGCCGAGGCTTTTTGCTACATGGCCGTAACGTATTTTATCTACCGAGGGCTCGGTTTCGATACCTACGGCATTTGGCATATTGTGCTTTTGCAGGCGCTGCTGTATATTTGCGTTAGCTTTATTCCCCTGCCCGGCGCATCCATCGCCAGCGAAGGCGGCTTCTATATGGTGTTCTCCGAACTCTTTACCCCTGCCCTGCGCTTCCCTGCCGTGCTCATCTGGCGCCTGACCACCTACTACAGCGCCATATTCCTCGGCATGTTCGCCGTGCTGGTGGAAGGGTTTACCAAACGCAAACCGCCACTGGATGCAGGCAATGATGTGGAGTAGCGGCCCCATCGTTCCCCTGCCTCCAATAGAATAGGCCAAGCGCCCTATCGTTCCTCCTTTCGGAGGCCAATGTTTTGTCTTTATTTTACAACGCAAGAAGGGGATCCTATGTATTTTTCGAAGGACTGGCGTGATTACACGCTGCTGGACGCCGGCGACGGCGAGAAACTGGAACGTTGGGGGGATGTTACGCTTTTACGGCCCGACCCGCAGGCTATATGGCCCATGCACGGGGAAACGGCATGCGACGCGCACTACATTCGTTCCGCGCAGGGTGGCGGGCACTGGGATTTCTTTTGCCAGCTGCCGGAAAGCTGGGTTATCTCTTATAACGATTTGCGCTTTATTGTGCGGCCAACCGGCTTTAAGCACACCGGGCTTTTTCCGGAACAGGCAGTAAACTGGGATTGGATGCGTGAACAGCTGCGCCAAAGGCCCCATGCGCGGGTATTGAACCTTTTTGCTTACACGGGCGGTGCTACTTGCGCGTGTGCGGCGGCTGGGGCCGAAGTGCTGCATGTGGATGCTGCAAAGGGGATGGTGCAATGGGCAAAAGAGAATTTGGCGCAATCCGGCCTTGCGGATAATCCCGTGCGTTTCCTGGTGGACGACGTACTGAAGTTTGTGCAGCGCGAAATACGGCGCGGCAACCATTACGATGGAATACTGATGGATCCGCCGAGCTACGGGCGAGGGCCGAGCGGCGAGCTTTGGAAGATCGAGCAGCATTTGTACCCGCTCGTAGAGGCGGCGGCTTCGCTGCTTTCGGACAACCCCGCGTTTTTTCTCATCAATTCATACACGACCGGCCTTTCAGCCAGCGTGTTGTCCTCTGTGCTGCGCGTTACGCTTGGTAAAAGCGGCGCGCGCATTTCCGCGGATGAGATCGGCTTGCCGGTGGAGCGGCGAAAGGGCGTATTTTTACCTTGCGGCGCTTCGGGAAGGGCGGAATGGAAATGAGCGTTCAGCTTCCCTGTGAAATTCTGTATGAGGATAATCATATCCTCGTGGTGGTGAAGCCACCAAACCTGCCGGTACAGGCAGATTCGTCCGGCGATACCGATCTTCTAACTCTTCTCAAGCAATATATAAAAGAAACTTATCATAAACCCGGGGATGTGTACCTTGGCCTTTGCCACAGGCTGGACAGACCTGTGGGTGGCGTCATGATTTTTGCGCGGACAAGCAAAGCCGCCGCCCGATTGAGCGCGCAATTTCAAAGCCGCGATGTGCGCAAGCATTATGTTGCGGTCGTGGATGGCGCGCTTCCGAATGTGGAGGAATATTCCGATTATCTCTTATGCAGAGATTCTATGCCAAAAGTACAGGTTTTTTCCTCTCTGGAGGAGATTGCGAAAGAGGCGGACCGGCGCGACGCAAAACCGGCCAAGCTCCGCTGCCACCGCATTGGTTGTGGCGAAGGCCAAGCGCTGCTGGATATCGAGCTTTTCACGGGGCGAAAACATCAAATTCGCGCCCAGCTTGCCGCGCATGGCTGTCCGATCGTTTGCGATCAGCGGTACCACCCGCGGGCGGCTAAAGGACAAATTGCGCTTTGGGCGTATGCGCTTTCCTTTTTGCACCCCACACGCAAGGAGAGGTTGGAGTTTTTCTCGATTCCACCGCTTTCCGGCGCGTTTGCGCCTTATGCGGCGCAGCTGAGCGGGCTGCCGGTGCATGCAGCCTGCTATGTGATCGCTGCCGACAAGCATGTTTTGGCCGTAGCCAAACGCGCGGGCATAGAAGTTACACGCGCGGACGCGGGCGAAGATTCGCTGCAAGCGCGGCTGGAGCCATATTTCGGGCCGCTTTTCCCCGTACACAGGCTGGACGCAAACACCGAAGGCGTATTGCTTTTTGCGCGGAGCGAGGCCGCGGGGGCGGCTCTTACCGCTGCTTTGCGTGCGGAAGGAACAGAAAAGCATTATGCTTGCGTGGTATGCGGGCGTATGCCCTGCAAGGAGGACACCCTGCGCGCATGGGCTGAAAAGGCGGCGGACGGCCCCTATGCGCGGCGGCTGACCGTTTTTGATGAGCCGCATGCCGGAGCAAAGGAGATTTGTACAGGATACCGCGTTGTTTTGGAGAATGCTTCCTTTTCCCTGCTGGACGTGCGCCTTTTTACCGGGCGCACGCATCAGATTCGCGCGCATCTTGCCCATGTTGGGCACCCCGTGCTTGGTGATGACGCATATGGTTTGCGAGAGGTGAACAGCGACATGCATTGCAGAAGGCAGCTGTTGCTCGCGGCGCGCCTGCTGTTACGCGTACCGGAAGATGAGAGCCTGTTGGCGTATTTGGATGGGGTTTGTTTTGTTTGCCCGTTTGCGTTGGACGTCAGGCGGGTGTTTTAGGCAAAGTGGAGCAGGCTTATGGAGGGGACGAAAGCTCCTTTTCGAACCCGAAGGCTTTCAATGGGCGGCGGGGCCGCACGCGAAGCGTGTAGCCGCCCGTACAATATCCGGCATGCGGGAACCACACGGTGTTTTGCTTACTCCGGCATGCGGGAAACGCACGGCGTTTTGCTATATCCACCGCTGCGCTGCGCCGCACCGGCGGGCAAAACACCAGAGGAAGATGGGAATTTTTTTTTATTTTAAGTGGGGAGCAGAGCCCCCCACCCCCCCCAACACAAGATAAAAAAGTAATTTGGTTAAATTTTTTTTTTTATTATAAAATTTTGGAAAAACAGAAATTTTATTTAAAAAACAATAAAGAAAACA
>JAVBPK010000090.1:0-4987 GCA_031549625.1 Eubacteriales bacterium | reverse complement strand
TTTTTTTTTTTCTTTTACACACACTGTTTTTCTATTCGCCCGCCACTTCCGGGGTGGGGGGGGGCCCCCCACCCCACGGTTCAGTACACGATTTAGTTCGCCCAGCTCATTTCATAGAATGCCATCTCGCCATTGATGTGTACAACAGCGTCCAGATCCGCCGCCGCACCAAAGGTGTAGTCATAACTGTACAGGTTGACCATCGGAAGATCCGTCTGCACCAAAGCCAGCGCCTGTGTGAACAGGGCCGCGCGGCCATTCTGATCTGCAGTGGCAGTCGCCTGCTGCATGAGCCGATCCACTTCGGTGTTGCTGTAGCTGGACCAGTTCATGCCCTCGCCGATATTGCTCGAACCGATGATCTCGTTCATGTGGCCGAAGGAGCCACCCCAGGCGCCGCCAAAGATACCGATGACCATGCTGCCGTTGCCGCCAATGTCGAAGAACGCGCCAACATCGCTCTGCCGAATCGCTACATTGATGCCAATCGCCGCCAAATTGCTTTGAACAATTTCAGCGTCACTCACGTCCCTGGCCATAATTTCCAGCGAACCCAAATCTATAGGCGTCGAAACGCCGGCCTCCTGCATCAGAGCCTTCGCCTTTTCCGGATCATAGGTATAAGTGGATACATCCGTGCTGTAACCTTCCATTGTCGGCGCGCAAAGGATCGAATTGACAAAGCCGCTGTTGGGATATCTCGCCTTTACGATCATATCGCGGTCAATGGCATACGCAATCGCCTCGCGCACTTTCGGATTGTCCAGCGGCGCAACTGTGGTATTGAGCACAACGAACTGCACCATTTCATTTAAACCCGGCATGACCTTTGTTTTCGCATTCGCTTTCAGGCTCTCAATAGCGGCGTCGTTCACGCGCCCGATATCAATCTCGCCGTTTTCAAGGGCGATCGCGCGAGAATAGTCGTCGGAATAGCTGTAGCCCTTAAGCGTCTTTACGGGCGCTGCACCCAGGAAATAATCCTCATATGCTTCCATGACGATCTCACCGGAAACGTCTTTGGATACGAACTTGTACGGTCCGCAGCCGATTGGGTGTTCCGCAAACTTCTCCGAGGTCATAGCAGCATGCAGATCCGCGGGGATAATGTAGATGTGCGCAAGATTGTATAAAAGAAGGCCTGAGGGCTCCTCCATGATGACCTTTACCGTCAGATCATCCACAACGGTGATTTCCTTGACACCGTCGGCGTAAACAGCATGAAGGGGCGAAGTCATATTGTTTTCGATGGAATACTTGACGTCGTTCGCAGAAAGCTTCGTTCCATCGTGGAACGTCACGTCGTCACGCAGATAGAATGTAACTTCCGTCCCAGCATCATTCACTTCGTAATGATCCGCCAGCTTTGGCGCATAGTTTTCCGAATACGGATCCAGCAGCGTGTCGAACATCGTGATCGTCGCAAGAATCGATCCGTTCGTGTTGCGCATGGAGGGATCCAGATTGCCAAGATCGCCGTTGTAACCGTACACAATCGTATCTTTTGCAGAGGAGCTGGGAGCCGCGGGCCCTGGGGCCGCGGAACCGGGAGCCGTAGTTGCGGGGTTCGGTTCCTGCGCGGATGGGGCACATCCTGCGAGGAGTCCGACCATCATCGTAAGCGCCAGTATTATTGCCAGTGACCTTTTCATGATTAAACCCTTCTTCCCAATTCATTTTTCTAAAGACTCTCATTCTCGTCCATTATTTACAGAACAAAAGTCGATCAGATGGATTTGTTTTGATTTAGCTAAAAAGCTTTATGATTTCAAGACCTGTCATCTCTTTTGTAGCAAGTATGCGCTCGGCCGCCGCGCTCAGCGCGACCGGCTTGTTCTTTAGCATGTCCGCTATGGTGGGCGCCGAAAAAACCGCCGCCGGCAGATCAAGCTTATCCGCAATGCCCGCATCGAATATCCGGCAAAACAGCATGCCGTTGTTGCAATTGATCGCCAGTATCTGGCCTTTTTCGCCCGGAACCGTAATCGCAATCCCCTGCGCTATGCAGCCCCCGCAGGTGATCGAGTATGTGCTCACGCTTCCATTCTCACCGCTCAATTGAATGCTGTACTCCATATCTCTCACCTCCCGACATTATTTTTTTGTTAACAAATGTTTTCCCCGATTATTCCTCTATTTCAACTTCGACGATTGCCTCAATTTCCACCGTCGCATCAAGCGGCAGTTGGTTTGTTCCCACAGCCGTGCGCGCGTGTCGCCCTGCTTCGTCAAAAACGTCATACAGCAGCTGGCTGGCTGCGTTCGCAACGATATGCTGCTCCATAAAGCCCGTCTCACTGTTTACAAACGCCTGTATTTTTATAATGCCCGTTACGCGGTCAAGATCGCCAAGATGCCCCTTCAATGCTGAAAGCAGATTGACGACACAAAGGCGCGCAGCCGCCTGCGCCTCCTCAAGCGTTCTCTCGTTTCCAACTTTTCCTTTAAATATCAGAATTCCATCTTTGACTGGGATCTGTCCGGAAACAAAAAGCGTATTTCCCGTTTGCCTGACAGGTACAAACATGGCAAGCGGCTTTGCGGGTTCCGGAAGTTCAATTCCAAGCTCCATGATGCGCTTTTCAATTTTCATAATTACCTTCATTGATATGTAGAATATTTTATTGATTATATCATTGCAAGCCTCTGTTATCAAGAAATTTTATTTGTATTTTGGATTTTATATAAAACTATTTTATTTGTTCTTGTAAGTTTAAATTGACATCATACGCCTAAAAACATATAATATTAACGCATTCCAAGAAATGATTGTGAATATTTTATTATATCTTTTGCAACCTTTTTTCGCGACATATCGCAAAAAATATTATACGCGGCTTTCTTCTGTTCTATTTAATGAAAGGACTGGCGCAATGAAACTGACAGAATACGAGCAGCAAATGATGGCGGGCAAAATGGGCGAGTTTAAGCAGTTTGCCATTCAAAACATTGTAAAGTATGCACAGGCGCTAGGCGCGAACGAGCTGTGCGAGGTAACGAAAGCAACCTTGTTTCTTGGCAATCAGGGCTATCTTACGATCATGGATACCGATGATTACGATACCATTTTTTCGCAAATGTACCTGTGCGCGCCAAAAACGATCCCGCTGGACTTCTTTGATGAAAAATGCGCCTGCCAGACATGCGTGACCGGCCACGATGATTGCCGGCACCGGGAGTTGAATATGCCAGAAGAAGGCTTTCACAAAAACAAGCTGTTCCTCTCGAAGGTGATCGAAAAAGGCGTGAGCATGGCCGGCTCTTGCACGCCATATCTGACGGGCTGGCTCCCGATTTTTGGCGAACATTTTGTCACTACCGAGTCCAGCAATGTTTTAATGAGCAACGCCGTTTTCGGCGCGCGGGGCAATGCCGATGGGATCGAGGCGGCGGCCTGGTCAGCGATTTGCGGGCGCACGCCACTGTGGGGCTTTCATGTAACGCAAAACCGGTATGCCACCCATGTATTTGAACTCGAGTGCAGCAGTGAGACCGAGATCGATTGGGACGTGATTGGGCAGATGGTCGGCAAGCGGCTGCCGCCGATGGCGGTTCCCGTCATCTCTGGGAAGTTTTCAAGGCCGGATATCGCAAAGCTCAAACAATTCTGTGCCGCGCTTGCAACGGTCAGCTGCGCTGAGATGTTCCACATCGTCGGTGCAACGCCAGAGGCGCCAACGCTGGAAACCGCTCTCGGCGGTAAAGCGCCTTTCGCGACAACGAGTCTTACACAAGACGATTTTGATCATACATTCCGGGCATTGTGCGCGCCGGGCGGAGGAACAATCCAGTTCGTCACTCTCGGGTGCCCCCACTACACGTTGGAAGAACTTCGCCAGATCTCCTGGTACATCAAGGGAAAAAGGGTTCATCCGGATGTGTTGATGATCGTGAATGCCGACATTTCCATCAAGGCGATGAGCGACATCAGCGGGTACACGAAAATGATTGAGGACGCTGGCGCGTATCTCGTCACCAGCGGTTGCGCGCTCGCTTATGGAAAAGAGTGCTTTGAGCATGCTTGCGCGATGGCCTCCGATTCCTCTAAACAGGTACAGTACCTCGGCAGTGAGACGAGTATGCCGATCTACTATGGCGATAAATACCGCTGTATCGACGCCGCCGTTGCCGGCAGATGGGAAACCTGACATGGAAAAAATCGTGCTAAAAGGCCGCGCCGCCTGCGGCGGTCGGGCCGTCGCAGAGGCGGTCGTGTGCCCCGAAAGCATCCTTGGAATGGTCGGTATCGATGCGCGAACCGGCATTATCACAGAAAACGGCCACTCGCAAAAGGGGCAGTGCATCCGGGGCAAGGTGCTTGTATTGCCATGCAGCAAAGGCTCGTGCGGCTGGAGTTGCAGCTTTCACAGCGCAAAAGTCATGGGCAACTCGCCCGCCGCCTGGCTGTTCTCGAGAATGGATTCGAAAACCGGGGTCGTAAGCGTCATCTGCGGCGTTCCCGTCGTGGCGGATTTCCCAGAGGATGTCGATCTCTTTTCCATCATTGAAACTGGAGATATTGTAGAGGTCAACGGCGACACCGGAGAAGTCATCATTATAAAAAAATAAGGAGCGATCACAATGCCACACATTGCAATCAAGGGCCTGGAAGAACGGGCCGTTGCCGAAGTCAGCAGAACCCTTCCTGCTTTGCTCGTCCCCGTCGTGGGCGGTAGCGAAGCCGATGTTCTTATTCAATATCTGCCCGTTCGTTTCTATGTCGGCGGTCAACTGTGTGCCGCGCCCCCTGTCATCGTGCAGGTGGATACACAGCCGCGCCCCCGCGAAACGCTTGACCGCTTTGCCGCAATCCTGACCGACACGTTACGCCCCCATACCGGGCAAAATATCGAGGTGTATTTTGTGTGCAACAGCATTGAGCTGTATTATCACAACGGCAGGCATTTTTAAGCGGCAGCCTTTCTATTGAAATAGCGCTTGCACAGATTGTCCATTTTAAGTATAATGGGCGTGAAAAAAGCGGTAA